>JAJZSW010000023.1 GCA_021849505.1 Pseudomonadota bacterium | reverse complement strand
CGCGCCGCAGGACGTGGGCCGCCTTGGGGTCGGGATTGTTGAGTGCCGCGTGGATGCCGGCCAGCAACCGGCCGTAGTCTTCGCTGCGGTCGAACAGACGCAGGAAAGAAGCTTGCTGCGCGGCGTCCGCCAGGACATGCAGGACTTCGGCGCTGCCGCCGGCAGCCCGAACCTCGGCGGACAAGGCGCGCAGCGCTGCTTCCGTTTGCGAATTCAACGGCAACAGATAAACCCCGTCACGCAGCGTCGCACAGCCGAGGTTCTTGAGCGCGCGCCACAACCGCATGCGCGCGGCGGTATTGCGGGCGGGCAGGGTGCTGACGAGGGTCAGCCAGTCATTCGGGTTCGCAGTCATGTAACTAACTCTACATATTTGTAAAGAAATTTACAAGACTACTTTCGGCAAAAGTGCACGATTGGGTATCATCAGCAAAACCATAAATACGAATATCCACGAGGAGACCGCTGATGTCCCTGCCCCTGACCCTTTCGCGCGCGGCCCAGCTGCTCGGCGTGACGCGCGCCGTGCTGCAGAAGCACATCGCCGCCGGCGAACTGCCATCGCACGACGGAATGGTGACGACCGAGGACTTGCAACATCTGTTTCCCGACGTCCGGCTGGAGGATTCCGGCGCCTTCGAGCGCATCACGCAGATCAAGGAACAGGCCTTCGGTCGGCGCATCCGGGAGCGCGTCCTGCCGAATCAGGAAATCCTCGCCCAGCGCCTCGCCGCGCAGAGCGAGGAGTACGAGGAGGTGCGCCGCACGCTGGCGCATTACCACGATCTCATCGAGGCCATGCGCGAAAAGATCGAGCAAATGGCGGGCGCGTCGCCCTCCGAGCAGCTTGCCGTGCTCGCCCGCTTCCTTGACGACGGACTGGCCAGCGTGCTCGGCAACGAGGAGCCGCCCGACACGATTGCCGTGATGGACGATATGCTTAGAGTGATGAGCGCGAACGTGAAGGTGAAACCCTCCGGACACGAATTCCACGTCGAGGGCAACGAGACGGTGCTGGAGGCGGCGCTGCGCGCCGGCCTCGCGCCGTCCTACGGCTGTGGCAACGGCAATTGCGGCCTGTGCAAGGCGCGCGTGGTGGCGGGCCATACCAAGCAGATACGCAATACCGACTACCCGCTGTCGGCGAGCGAGCGCGCGCAGGGCTACACGCTGCTGTGCTCGCACACGGCGGTCAGCGATCTCGTCGTCGAGATGCTCGAGGCGAAGTCGCCGGACGATATCCCGCAGCAGGAGATCGTCGCCAAGGTGAAAGGCGTTTCTTCGCTCGCGGCCGACACCATGCTTCTGCATCTGCAGACCCCGCGCACCAATCGATTGCGTTTCCTGGCCGGCCAGCGCATCACGCTCAACGTCACCGGCAGCACGGCAAACTTCCGCGGCGAGTACGCCATCGCGTCCTGCCCCTGCGATGACCGGAATCTGTTGTTCCATATCTGCCGCGACAATAGCGATGGGGAAAGGGACGAGTTCGCCGCGCGCCTGTTCGCGGGGGCCTTCAAGCCCGGCGACCTGGTCAGCCTGTTCGGCCCCTTCGGCGATTTCGTGCTCAAGAAGGAATCCTGCAACGATCTCGTCTTCGTCGCCTGCGACAGCGGGTTTGCGCCGGTCAAGAGCCTGATCGAGCATGCCGTCGCGTCCGACCTGCCGGGCATGCAGCGCCTCGTCTGGGCAGCGACGCGTCCCGATGGCCACTATCTGGAGAACCAGTGTCGCGCCTGGGCGGATGCGCTGGAGACCTTCAGCTATGCATTGATCGATGCCGCGGACCCGGCCGCGGCGGGCGTCGAAGCCGCACGGCACGTCCTCGCCGAATGCGATCCGGCGCACCGCGACATCTACATCGTCGGGCCGGGCGGATTCGTCGATGCAGTGGCCAGGGCGCTGCAGGCCGGCGGCGTCGCCGAGCAGCAACTTGTCGTCGAGGTGCTCTGATGCGTCCTTCCCAGCTTGCCTTCATCCTCGACCGCGAATTCGAAAGCACGTCCGCCGGCCATCACACGCCGGTCATGCTCTGGGGCCCGCCGGGCGTCGGCAAGTCGCAGATCGTCGCGCAGGTGGCGGCGCGCCATGGCGTGCCGGTCATCGACATCCGCCTCTCGCAGATGGAACCGTCCGACCTGCGCGGCATTCCCTTCCGCATCGAGAACCGCGTCGAGTGGGCCGTGCCCGCCATGCTGCCGGATGCCGACCGCCACTGGCCGGCGGGCATCCTATTCCTCGACGAGATCACTTCCGCCCCGCCGGCGGTATCCGCCGCCGCCTACCAACTGATCCTCGACCGCCGCCTTGGCGAGTACCGCGTGCCGCCGGGCTGGGCCATCTTCGCCGCCGGCAACCGGCAGGGCGACCGCGGCGTCACCTACGCCATGCCGGCGCCGCTCGCCAACCGCTTCTCGCACTTCGAGGTCGACGTGAACCTCGACGACTGGGCGGCCTGGGCCTACGCCAACGGCATCGACGAACGGATCGTCGCCTTCCTGCGCTTCAAGCCGGAGCTGATCTTCGATTTCGACCCGGCGAAGAATGCGGGCGGCGAGATGGCCTTCCCGAGCCCGCGCTCGTGGGAGTTCGCCCACCGCGCGCTGCAGAAGTTTGGTGATCATCCGGAACTGCTCGCCGGCGCGCTGGCGGCCTGCGTCGGCCACGCGGCCGGCATCGAGTGCGCGGCCTTCATCGACAGCCTCGACCGCCTCCCGGATCTCGACGCGATCTGCGCCGGCCAGGAGATCGCCGTGCCGACCGAGATCGACCTGCAATACGCCGTCGCCGCCGCGCTCGTCGGCCGGGCTCTGCGCGCGCGCGGCAATGCCGATGCGCCGCAGGTCTGGGGCCGCATCCTCGACTACGCGCAGCGCTTTCCGCAGCGCGAGATGGGCGTGATGCTGATCTCCGACATGCATCGCGGCATCGGCCAGCCGCTGTTCGCCGTGCCGCAGTTCGCCAACTGGGCGAACGCGGTGGCCGACCTGATGTTGTATGAGTGAGAGCGCCGACCCGTTCGCGCAACAGGTCGAGAACAAGCTCGCCGCCGCCCGCACGCGGCTGATTCTCGACAAGCCCTTCCTCGGTGCACTGGTCTTGCGTCTGCCGCTCAAGCCGGCGCAGTGGTGCCGTACCACGGCGACCGACGCGCGCGCCTTCTACTACAACCCTGGCTGGATCGACGGCCTCAGCAACGCCCAGGTGCAGTTCGCGCTCGCGCACGAGGCCCTGCATTGCGCGCTCGGCCACTTCGCGCGGCGCGGCCACCGCGTGCAACGCAAGTGGGACCTGGCCTGCGATTTCGCCGTCAATCCGATCCTCGTCGACGAGGGCCTCACGCCGCCCGGCGAGGCGATCGTGCTCGATGTCTATCGCGGCATGGCGGCGGAGGAAATCTACCCGTGCATCGACGACAGCAACGACGACAGCGAGATGATGGACGATCATCTCTGGGACGGCGATGAGGGCGGGCAGGGCGAAAAGGATGAGCAGAAAGCCGGTTCCGGCGGAGCGCCACGGGAAGGCGAGGCAGGCGAACAGCCACCGCCGCCGCCACCATTGTCCGCGCAGGAAAAGGAACAGCTGCAGCAGCAGTGGCAGCGCCATCTCGCCGCCGCGGCGCAGCGCGCGCGCGAGGCCGGCAAGCTCTCCGGGCAGCTCGCGCGCCTGACCGAGGCCGCGCTCGCCGCGCAGGTGTCGTGGCGCGCGCTGCTGGCGCAATACCTCTCGCAGACGGCGCGCGACGACTACACCTGGCAGCGGCCTTCCCGTCGTGAAGGCGACGTGATCTGGCCTTCGCTGCGCAGCCACAGCGGCGATATCCATGTCGCCATCGACGTCTCCGGCTCGGTGACGGAAAAGGACCTGGCCGAATTCCTCGGCGAACTGAATGCCCTCAAGGGCACGACGCCGGTGCGCATCACGCTGTTCGCCTGCGACAGCGATCTCGCCGCCGGCGCGCCGTGGACCTTCGAGCCCTGGGACGAACTGCGCCTGCCGCGCCAGTTCGCCGGCGGCGGCGGTACCTCGTTCGCGCCGGTGTTCGAGTGGATCGCGCGCCACGGCCTGCAACCCGACACGCTCCTCTACTTCACCGACGCCGACGGCGAGTTCCCCAGGGAAGCGCCCAACTATCCGGTCCTCTGGCTGGTCAAGGGCAAGGCCCCCGTGCCCTTCGGCCGCCGCATCCAGCTGAACTGATGAACCCAGATTTATCCCCCGAAGACGCGCTGCGTCTCAACGTGCTGCTCGCCGGCGAACTGCTGGCGGTGCGCATCGACGAAGGCGCGCGCACCCTCTACGCGCTGACGCCGAAGGGCGAGGCGCGCATCCCGCTCAATCCGGTCGGTCGCGCCGAGCGCTATTACCAGCGCGTCCGCGAACTGCTCGGCGGCCACGCGCTCGGCTCGCCCGGCGGCTACCCGGTGCACTTGCGTCGCTGGACGCGCATGGGACAGGCCAGCGAAAGGAATCTGGAGGCGCTGCTCAGGCTCGGCGCGTCCGAGGCGGTGATGGCCGTCGCCCATGCGGCGGGGCTGACCGACGAGCTGGCGCGACGCGTCTGGTGGGCGAGCCAGAACCTCGCGACGATGGAGATCGCGCGCGTGATGCTGATGCACCCGGCCGTACGGGCCGGCACGATGGGCCAGGTACTCGCCGATTACCTGGTCGAGCACCTGCCCTTCGAGGAGGACCCGATCGCCGCGATGCAGAGCGTGCGTGCGGTGCTTGCGGCCGGTCTGCTCGATGCGGAGAAACGCGAGCAACTCTGGGCCAAGGGCAAGCGCCGGCCGTACTACCTGATCGGCTTCCTCGAAAGCCTGCCCGACGATCTGCCGCCCGAACCGCCACGCGCTTTGCCAGACAAACTGCCCGACACGCCGGCAGCCCGGCTGCTGGCGCGCTGCTATTCCGGCGCCGGGCAGAGCTATCTCAAGACCGCCGAACTGACGCTGGAAAGGCCCCCCGCGCATGAGGCGGTCTATCTGCTGCTCGATCTGCTCGGCCGGTATTTCGCCGCCGGGCGCGCATCTGCCGGCTTGCCGGTGCCGCCCGCCGAGATTGCCGCGCTGGAGGCATTGGGAAGCCTGTCGAATGTCGATGCCCAGGCGATCCTCACCCGGACCACGGCGGTCGGCCCGCTGCTGCGGCGCCATCTCGAGCCGCTATTCGCGCCTATCATTGGGCACTTGCGAGCTTTAAGGAACCTGTGATGAAAGGCGGAATTTTCCTCGATGCGGAAGCCCCGCATCTCGTGCAGCAGCGGTTCGCGCTGGTCCAGGCCGCCCCGTCGGTCAGGCGCAAGCGCCAGCGCTTTCCCGAGAATGTCGTCGAAGTGGTGGATTCGGAGGAGGAGGCCCTGCGGCGGCAAGATCCCGCGCAGGACCTGCATGGGGCGGAAGTCATGGGGCCGTCGCGTTCGTCCGAGGGATTTCGTTTGTACTACCTGGTCAGGTGGCTGAGTGAATAAGAAACCCTTTCCCATTCCCGTGGTGCCGGCGGGGGAAATCCGCACCGATGCCGCGCTCGACGCCTGCAGCAGCGCCGAACCCTTCGTCCTGATGGTGCTGGGCGACAGCATGGAGCCGGAATTCGTCGAGGGCGACATCATCGTCATCGAACCCGAGGGTCTGGCCGTCGACGGTTCCTACGTCATGGCCTGGCTCGAAAACGAGTGGATCTTCCGCCAGTTGAGCGGCAGCGAGGGGGGCTGGAAATTGCGCGCCCTCAACCCCAGATATCCGACAGCGAGCATTCCCGACCTGTCGGTCATCAAGGGGGTGATCATCCAGAAATCCAAGCCCGGCCGCCGCAAGGCCGCCAAACGCTACGTCGACTAGCCCAACAGGAAAGCCACATGCCCTATTACCTCTATCGCGTGAGCCAGATCGGCCCGATCCGCCAACTCGAAAAGCTGGCCCAGTTCGAGAAGTTCAAGGAAGCCTCTGTCGCGGCCAAGGAAATGCGCCAGAATGCCGCACCCAGCCAGGATCTGTTTCGGGTCGTCTTCGGCGAAAACGAATTGCAGGCCGAGGACACCCTGAATACCCCGCGCGAGGTGCAGCCCGTGTTCGGAGACGAATGGTAACGGGGTGGCCAGACCATGCACGAAGCCAGCTTTCACGCCACGCGCCAGCAGATCAATCCGCTGCCCTGCGTGTTCGAGAAGGCACTGCTGTGTCAGGCGGCCGCCTGCGAGGCCGCGCAGCGTCTTGCCCTGGCCGAGCGTGAGCTGGTGGCCTGCCGCGAACCGCTGGCGCGCGCCGCCTGCGGCCAGCTGCTGACCCTGCTGCGCCAGAATTCGGCCTTCGCGCTCAAGCTCAAGGACACGCAGCGCGTCCTGCCGCACGCCATGCTGATGAAGGTGCAGTGCGGCGGGCTCGTCGGCCTCAAGGACCTGCTCGATCCCGCGGCCCACGCGCCGGATGTTCTCAAGTTGGTGCGACTGGCGCAGGCCGAATTCGGCGCGCTCGACCGGCTGCCGTTCTCGCGCATCGTGCAGGGCGTCGCCCACTGGCAGATCCGCAAGCGCAGCCGGCCCAGGACCTGATCGTCATGATTGCGCATTTCGATCGCCTCGTCGCCGCCGTCCAGCGCAACTGCCACATCGCCGACGCGCGGCATGCGCGCGAGATGACGTTGTGCACCTACCTGCTCGAAATGCGCGAGTTCTACCGCTGGGAAAGCGGCATCCCGCTCGGCGATCCACTCGCGCGTTCCGAGGTGGGCGAATGGCTCAATGCACGCGAAGAACTCTGGGAAACGCTCGCCGCGGAAGATTTCGCGCCGCTGCCGCTGGCGGGCACCGAATACGAGCCGTTTGCGGTCGTCGATATCAACCGGGCGATCGTTCCGCACGGACTGGTCTACGGGGCGGGCATCGGCCGCTTCGGCAAGCCCCACTTCTTCCTCGGCCGGCTCGACCGCAAGGTGGAGGATGACGGCCTGACCGTGCTGGTCTGCGAATGCGAATACGCGCGCGACCTGACCGCGATCCCCGCCGCGCTGCAGGGCGGCACGGTGATCGTGCGGCGCGAGGCATTGCGCCAGTGGCTGTGGGAGAAGGCCGAGGCCTGGGCGATGAAGCGGACGCCCGGCGCGATGGCGCTCGCGCTCGCCGCGCACGGCCATGAAACCGAGCCCGGAGCGGCGCTCGAACGCATGACCGCTGCCGAGACTGAAACGCTGATCCTGCACGAACGCGGCGAGCATGCCGCCGGCAAGCTGCTCGGCACGGGCTGGGAGGAGCAGTTGGCCTGCTCGAAGAAACGCCGCGCCGAGATCCTCATGCGCGCGGTGCGCGACAACCTCGCCGATTGCCTGGTCACGCTGCCGGCGCTGATCGAGCGGCAGGCCTGGCCGTCGCTGTGGTTCTGGTTCGCCAACTTCGATGGCATGCGCCGCGAGCTGTGGCCGGCAATGGCCGGCTACGATTACACGAAAGTCAGCTCCGACGTGACGGCACTGCGGGAACTCGTCCAGCGCGGCGCCCTCCACTGGGAAGCCGTCGCGCGCCGCCTGCTGGCCAGCGACGAGGCGACCGTCGAGGCGCTCTCGCACGACACGGCGGCGCTGGCCTTGGCATAATCCGCCTCATGCCCCTCCAGTTCAGCGCCAACCTGTCCTTCCTGTTCCAGGAACACGACTTCCTCGACCGCTTCGGCGCGGCGGCGCGCGCGGGATTTTCCGGCGTCGAGTTCCACTTTCCCTACATGTACGACAAGGCTGTGCTCGCCGAAGTCGTCCTGACCTCGGGCGTCGAGGTCGTGCTGTTCAATCTGCCCGCCGGCAACTGGGCCGCCGGTGACCGCGGCATCGCCTGCCAGCCCGAGCGCAAGGCCGAATTCCAGGACGGCGTGGGGCGCGCCATCGAATACGCCGATGCCCTCGGCTGCACGCGCTTGAACTGCCTGGCCGGTATCCCCGCCGCAACGCAGGGCAAGGCCGTCGATACGCTCGTGGACAATCTGAAGTTCGCCGCCGCCGTGACGCAGCGCGCCAGCATCCGGCTGATGCTCGAGCCGCTCAACACGCGCGACAATCCCGGCTACCTCGTGCCGACCACGCGCGCCGCGCTGCAGGTTCTAGACGCGGTCGACAGCCGCAACCTGTTCCTGCAATACGACGTCTATCACGCCCAGGTCATGGAGGGCGACCTCGCGCGCACGCTCGAGACGAACATCGCACGCATCGGCCACCTCCAGATCGCCGACAATCCGGGCCGCCACGAACCCGGCACCGGCGAGATCAACTTTCCTTTCCTCTTCGCACGCCTGCAGCAGCTCGGCTATGCCGGCTGGGTCGGCTGCGAGTACATCCCGAGCGGCGACACCCTCGACAGCTTCGGCTGGCTGGAACCCTATCGATGAACACACCACTGCACTCCCGCGCGTCGGACCAGGACTTCTCCGCCTGCGACCGCGCCGCGCTGCTGCACGAGTTGGCCGGCATCCTGCCGGGTACCGCCCTGCTCGCCGACCCTGAAGACCTGAAGCCCTACGAGTGCGACGGGCTGACCGCCTACCGCCAGATGCCGTTCGCCGTGACCCTGCCGGAGAACGAGACGCAGGTCGTCGCGGTGCTCAAGGCCTGCCATCGCCATGGCGTGCCGGTGGTGGCGCGCGGGGCGGGGACGGGGTTGTCGGGGGGCGCGACGCCGGTGGACGGCGGCGTGATCCTCTCGCTGGCCAGGCTCAAGCACATCCTGCGCATCGACCCGCTGGCGCGCACGGCCGTCGTGCAGCCCGGCGTGCGCAACCTGGCGATCTCCGAGGCGGCCGCGCCCCTCGGCCTCTACTACGCGCCCGATCCCAGCTCGCAGATCGCCTGCACCATCGGCGGCAACGTCGCCGAGAACTCCGGCGGCGTGCATTGCCTCAAGTACGGCCTGACCGTGCACAACATCCTCAAGCTGCGCGTCGCGCTGATCGACGGCACGGTGGTGGAGGTCGGCAGCGACGCGCTCGACGCGCCGGGCTACGACCTGCTCGCCGTCCTGATCGGCTCCGAGGGCATGCTCGCCGTGGTGTTGGAGGCGACGGTCAAGCTAACCCCGAAGCCGCAGATCGCCAAGGTGGTGATGGCCTCCTTCGACGACATGACCCGGGCCGGCAACGCGGTGGCCGACATCATCGCCGCGGGCATCATTCCCGCCGGCCTCGAGATGATGGACAAGCCGGCCACTGCGGCCGTCGAGGACTTCGTCCATGCCGGCTACGACCTCGAGGCGGAGGCGATCCTGCTCGCCGAATCGGACGGCACGCCCGAGGAAGTCGAAGAGGAGATCGCCGCGATGAAGGCGGTGCTCGAGCAGGCGGGCGCGCGCGAACTGCGCGTCTCGCAGAGCGAGGCCGAGCGCCTCAAGTTCTGGGCCGGCCGCAAGGCGGCCTTCCCGGCCGTCGGCCGCATCACGCCCGATTACCTCTGCATGGACGGCACCATTCCGAGGAAGCACCTCGCCCACGTGCTGATCCGCATCGGCGAGCTGGCGCAGCAATACGGCCTGCGCTGCGCCAACGTCTTTCATGCCGGCGACGGCAACCTGCATCCGCTGATCATGTTCGACGCCAACGTGCCGGGCGAGGTCGAGCGCGCCACCGAATTCGGCGCGCGCATCCTCGAACTGTCGGTCGATGTCGGCGGCACCATCACCGGCGAGCACGGCGTCGGCATCGAAAAGGTCGGCCAGATGTGCGTGCAGTTTTCCCCGGAGGAACTGGCGGCCTTCCATGCCCTGAAGGCGGCCTTCGATCCGCAGGGCCTGCTCAATCCCGGCAAGGCGGTACCGACGCCGCGCCGCTGTTCGGAGTATCGGTTGACCGGCAGTGCAAGGGAGACAAAATGAGCGATCTGAGCGAACAGTTCATCGAACGCATCAAGTCGGCGAATGCGCCGCTGTGCATCCGCGGCAGCGGCAGCAAGGATTTCCATGGCAACACGCCGCGCGGCGATGTGCTGGAAACCGCAGGCCACACGGGGATCGTCGCCTACGAGCCGACCGAGTTGTTCATCACCGCGCGCTGCGGCACGCCGCTCGCCGAGATCGAAGCGGCCCTGAACGAAAAGGGGCAATGCCTGCCCTTCGAGCCGCCGCGCTTCGCCGCCGACTCGACCGTCGGCGGCATGGTGGCGGCGGGCCTGTCCGGCCCGCGCCGCGCCAGCGCAGGCTCTGTCCGTGACTATGTGCTCGGCGTGAAGCTGATCGACGGGCAGGCGCGCGAACTCGCCTTCGGCGGACAGGTGATGAAGAACGTCGCGGGCTATGATGTCTCGCGCCTGATCGCCGGCAGCCTCGGCACGCTGGGCCTGATCACCGCAGTGTCGCTCAAGGTGCTGCCGCAGCCAGTCGCGGAAACCACGCTGCGCTTTGAAATGAATCAGGGTGAAGCGCTCGACCAGCTCAACCGCTGGGCCGGCCAGCCGCTGCCGATCGTCGCGAGTTGCTGGGAGAACGGGGTGCTGACGCTGCGCCTCGCCGGCGCGCGCGCGGCGGTGGAGGCGGCGCAGTTGAAACTCGGCGCTGGCGAGACGGCACCGGACGGTTTTTGGAACGACCTGCGCGACCAGCGGCTGCCGTTCTTCGCGGTGGAAACGCTGTGGCGTCTGTCCGTCCCTTCCCTCGCGCCGCGACTCGACCTGCCGGGCGAACAGCTGATCGAGTGGGGCGGTGCGCTGCGCTGGCTCAGCAGCGATGCAGCTCCGGAAACGATCCGCGCCGCGGCGGCGGCTGTCGGCGGCAGCGCGACGCTCTATCGCGCACCGCCCGGACTGAAAGCGCAGGTCGGTACCTTCGCGCCGCTGTCCGCGCCGCTCATGACGCTGCACCGGAACCTCAAGGTCGCCTTCGACCCGCAAGGGATCTTCAACCCCGGCCGCATGTATCCGGATTTCTAGATATGGAAACCCATCTCGCCGATTTCATGCGTGGCACGACGGCCGGCCGCGAGGCGGAGGAGATCCTCCGCAAGTGCGTGCACTGCGGTTTCTGCACCGCCACCTGCCCGACCTACCAGTTGCTCGGCGACGAGCTCGACGGGCCGCGTGGCCGCATCTACCTGATCAAGCAGGTGCTGGAGGGCGCGGAAGTCACCGCGAAGACCCGCCTGCACCTCGACCGCTGCCTGACCTGCCGCAGCTGCGAGACGACCTGCCCGTCGGGCGTGCATTACTCGCGCCTGCTCGAAATCGGCCGGGCGGTGGTCGAGCGCCGCGTGCCGCGCAAGGGAGCCGATGCGCTGATGCGCGGCGCGCTGCGCGAGGGCCTGCCGCGGCCGGCACTGTTCGGCACGGCGATGAAACTGGGCCAGATGGTGCGGCCGTTCCTGCCTGCCGCGCTCAAGGCCAAGGTGCCGCCGCTGACTTCGGCGGGCTCCGTCGCGGAGACCTCCCCGCAGGCGCGCAGGATGCTCGCGCTGGCGGGCTGCGCGCAGCCGAGCATGTATCCGAACATCAACGGCGCGGCGCAGCGCGTGCTGGCGCGGCTCGGCATCCACCTCTGCGAAGCCGCCGGTGCCGGCTGCTGCGGCGCGGTCAAGCTGCACCTCGGCGATGCCGATGGGGCACGCGACAACGCACGGCGCAACATCGACGCCTGGTGGCCGCATGTCGAGGCGGGCACCGAGGCCATCGTCATCACCGCCTCGGGTTGCGGCGTCGAGGTCAAGGACTACGGCCACCTGCTGCAGGACGATCCCGCCTATGCGGCGAAGGCGAAACGGGTCGGCGAACTGGCCCGCGATGTCAGCGAAGTCGTCTCAGCGGAAAAGCATGCGCTCGTCGAGCTGCTGCAAAAGTCGGTTCCGGCGAGACGGCAGCAGCTGGCGTTCCACGCGCCTTGCAGCCTCCAGCACGGCCTGAAGATCCGCGGCGTGGTCGAAGAATTGTTGATTGCCGCAGGCTTCGAGCTGACGCCGGTGGCCGACGCGCACCTGTGTTGCGGTTCGGCAGGCACCTACTCGATCCTGCAACCGGAAATCGCCCGCCGCCTGCGTGGCCACAAGCTCGCCGCGCTACTCGCCGGCCAGCCGGCCGGCATCGCCAGCGCCAACATCGGCTGCATCGCCCATCTGCAGGCCGGCACCGACATGCCGGTCCGGCACTGGATAGAATGGCTGGACAACAAATTGTCGCAGTAGCAAACAGTGCGCTGGGAGGCGTGAGATGTCGATCGATGAAAAACAGGCGCTGGAACAGCTGGCGCGTCAGGGAGTCAAGCTGCCGCCGCAGCCGCGCGTGCTGGTCGAGCTGCAGCAGCTGCTGAGCAGCGACGATTACGATGCCCGTGCGGTGGCGCGCGTGATCGGACATGATCCCGGCATCGTCGCGCTGCTGTACAAGGCGGCGCGTTCGCCGGCGTTTGCCCGGGCGCGCAATGCCCAGTCGCTCGAACAGATACTCATGGTGGTGGGCATCAAGCAGGTGTTCAACCTGGTGCAGGCGGCTGCGTTGGCGACGGCGCTCGGCGACCAGGCGCGCCGCGCCTTCGAGGTGTTCTGGAGCCGTGCCCACGAGATCGCGCAGATGGCGGCAATCGTCGCCGCGGATCGCGTCTCGGTCTGCAACGTCTTTCCCGATCAGGCCTATCTCGCCGGCATCTTCCACGAGTGCGGCGTGCCGGTGCTGATGCTGCGCTTTCCCCAATACTGCGCGAAGCTCCACCTCGACGATGCCACCTGCTGGCCCGACCTGTCCGCCGAGGACGAGAAGTTCGACGTCGATCACTGCTCGGTCGGCTACCTCGTGGCGCGCCATTGGGGACTGCCGGATTTCGTCTGCGACGCGATCCGCTTCCACCACGACCTGCCCGAGGAGAAGACCGTCGGCGCTTCGGTGACGCTGGTGGCGATCATCCAGGCTGCCAGCCACTTCTACCATCGGCTGCATGACGTCGACGATCCGCTCTGGCAGAAGATCGGCCCGCGCGTGCTGACCGAACTCGGTCTCGGTCCGGACGAGGAGAAGGACTACTACGAACAGATCACCGGCCGTTTTCTCGACCGGACCTGATCAGCGGGAGTTGTTCTTCACCAGCAGCTTGGCGGTCGCTTCGGCCACGGTCGTGCCATCCTGAATCTTGCAGACGCCGGTGAAACTGACGATGCCGCCGGCGTGCTTCGGCTTGTCGTCCTTGGCGGTCACCGTCCAGGTGACGTGCAGCGTGTCGCCTGGCTTGACCGGCGCGGTGAATTTGATCGCGTGCTCCATGTAGGCGATCGCCGTGCCGTAGAGCAGCATGCCGAACTGCGCGGCCATCACGTTGCTGGTGAGATAGCCGTGGGCGATGCGCGTGCCGAACTTGCCCTGTTTCGCCCAGCTTTCATTGACGTGCAGGGGATTGAAGTCGCCGAACAGCCCGGCACCGAGCACGACATGGGTTTCGGTCAGGGTCATCGCCGATTCGTAGGCGTCGCCGACCTCGAGTTCGTTGTAACCACGTCCCGGCAGCATGAACACCCCCCTTTAGTCAAAGTAACCCGTTGGATTCTAATCTTATAATCATCGCATGCCCTTCATCATCGAAACCTGCACGGCCCAGCATATCGGCGACCGCGATGAGCAACAGGACCGCGTCGGCCTGTTTGCCCATCCGGTGCACAAGGGTGCCCTGCTGGCGGTGGTGGCGGACGGCATGGGCGGGCATACCGGCGGGGCGCAGGCCGCCGAGCAGGTGATCCATTCCGCCAAGACCAACTTTCAGAGCAGCACGCTGGCGGCGGGCGAGGTCCAGGCCATCCTTGCGGCGGGCATCAACGACGCGCACGCCGGCATCAGGCTGGCGCACCTCACCAGCGAGCAGGATCCGCACAGCACGGCCTGCCTGTTGATGGTCCATCGCGGCCGGGCCGACTGGGCGCACTGCGGCGATTCGCGCGTATACCACTTTCGCGCCGGCGAACTGGTCGCGCGCAGCCATGACCATTCGCACGTGATGAATCTGGTCAAGATGGGCTATCTCACCGAGGCGCAGGCGGAGGAGCATCCGCAGAAGAACCTGCTGATTTCCTGCCTCGGCGACACGGACGAGCCGAAGATCGAATTCGGCTCAGCCGCCCCGATGTTCGACGGCGACTGTTTCCTGCTCTGCACGGATGGGTTGTGGGGCTGTTTCACCGACCAGGAACTGGGGCGCGTGCTCAGCGAGTTTCCGGTGCGCCAGGCCGCGGAGATCCTGGTCAATACGGCGCGCGAGCGCGCCAAGGGGCGCGGCGACAATGTTTCGCTGGCCATCGTCCGCCTGAAATCGATCGTCGAGGAAAAAGTCGTGCCGCCCTGGAAGCGGTCTGTGGCGAAATGAAGCAAACCATAAAAAAAGGAGAAAACATGGCATTGCAGATAGGGGTTCCGAGGGAGACCTTCCCGGGCGAGAAACGCGTCGCCACGGTTCCGGAGGTTGTCGAGAAATTGGTCAAGCTGGGCTTTTCCGTGGCCGTCGAAAGCGGGGCCGGCGATGCCGCGAACTGCGCCGACGATACCTACCGCGCCGCCGGCGCCGAAATCGTCGCCGATGCCGTGACGCTGTGGGGCAAGAGCGACATCGTCTTCAAGGTGCGTCCGCCGAGCCTGGCCGAAGTCGCGCTGATGAAAACAGGCGGCACGCTCGTCGGCTTCGTCTGGCCGGCCCAGAATCCTGATTTGATGCAGGCGCTGACGGCGAAGCAAGCCACCGTGCTGGCCATCGACTGCCTGCCGCGCATGCTCTCGCGCGCCCAGAAGATGGACGCGCTGACATCGATGGCCGGCATCAGCGGCTATCGTGCCGTGATCGAGGCCGCCAATGCCTTCGGCCGCTTCTTCGCCGGCCAGATCACCGCCGCCGGCAAGGTGCCGCCGGCCAAGGTGTTCATCGCCGGCGCCGGCGTGGCCGGCCTGGCGGCGATCGGCACGGCCGCCGGCCTCGGCGCGATCGTGCGCGCCAACGACACGCGCGCCGAAGTGGCCGACCAGGTCAAGTCGATGGGCGGCGAATTCGTCAAGGTCGATTACGAGGAGGAGGGCTCCGGCGGCGGCGGTTACGCCAAGGTGATGTCCGAAGGCTTCCAGGCGGCGCAGCGCGCGATGTACGCGCAGCAGGCGCGGGAAGTCGACATCATCATCACCACCGCGCTGATCCCCGGCAAGCCCGCGCCCCGGCTGATTACCGCGGAGATGGTGCGGAGCATGAAGCCGGGCAGCGTCATCGTCGACATGGCGGCCGAGCAGGGCGGCAACTGCGAGTTGACCGAGCCCGGCCAGGCCGTGGTGAAGCACGGCGTCACGATCGTCGGCTACACCGACCTGCCTTCGCGGCTCGCCAAGCAGTCGTCGACGCTTTACGCCACCAACCTGTTCCGCCTCACCGAGGAACTGGTCAAGACGAAAAGCGCCGACCCGGCCGCCGGCACCTTCGTGCCCAACTTCGAGGACGACGCCATCCGCGGACTCACCGTCCTCAGGCAGGGCGAGCTGACCTGGCCGGCGCCAGCGCCGAATTTGCCCGCTCCGCCGCCGCCCAAGCCTGCGGCCGTCCCGGCCGAGAAGAAATCCGCGCATGGCCATGGTGCCGGCGCACCGATGAGCGGCGGCACGCTGGCGACGATCTTCGGCATCGGTGCCGTGCTGTTCTGGCTGGTCGGCGCCTATGCACCGGCCTCGTTCCTTTCGCACTTCACCGTGTTCGTGCTGGCCTGCTTCGTCGGCTACATGGTGATCTGGAACGTCACGCCCGCGCTGCACACGCCGCTGATGAGCGTCACCAATGCCATCTCGAGCATCATCTGCGTCGGCGCGCTGGTACAGATCGCGCCGCCCGCGTCAGGCGCGGAACGCCCCGACGGCTGGATTCTCGGCCTGGCGGTGTTCGCGCTGGCGCTGACAGCGATCAACATGTTCGGCGGCTTCGCCGTCACCCGCCGCATGCTGGCGATGTTCCGGAAGTGAGTCAGATATGAGCGCAAATCTCTCCGCAGTCGCCTACATCGGCGCCACCATCCTCTTCATCCTCAGCCTCGGCGGCCTGTCGAACCCCGAAACGGCGCGGCGTGGCAACCTCTACGGCATCGTCGGCATGACCATCGCGGTGCTCGCCACGGTGCTCGGTCCGCGCGTCACGGCCGCCGGCATTCCGTGGATCGTCGGCGCCATGGTCGTCGGCGGGGCCATCGGCCTCTTCGCCGCCAAGAAGGTGCAGATGACGCAGATGCCCGAACTCGTCGCGCTGATGCACAGCCTCGTCGGCCTCGCCGCCTGCCTGGTCGGCTTCGCCAGCTACATCGATACCTCGATCGTGTTCACCGGCGCGGAAAAGGCGATTCACGAATTCGAGATCTACATCGGCATCTATATCGGCGCCATCACGTTCTCGGGCTCCATCATCGCCTTCGGCAAGCTCTCGGGCAAGATCGGCGGCAAGCCGATGCTGCTGCCGGCGCGCCATCTCCTCAACGGCATCGGCGCACTGGTGGTCATCTACTACGGCTATGCCTTCCTGCAGGCGCCGAGCATCGAGACCGGCATGACGCCGCTGATCATCATGACCGTGATCGGCCTGTTGTTCGGCATCCACATGGTGATGGCCATCGGCGGCGCCGACATGCCGGTGGTCGTCTCGATGCTCAACAGCTACTCGGGCTGGGCCGCGGCCGCCACCGGCTTCATGCTGTCGAACGACCTCTTGATCGTCACCGGCGCGCTGGTCGGATCCTCGGGCGCGATCCTGTCGTACATCATGTGCCGCGCGATGAACCGCAACTTCATCAGCGTAATAGCTGGCGGGTTTGGCACTGGAGACAGTGCCAAACCCAGTGCGGGCGGCGCAGTTCCGGCGGGCGAGGTGACGGCGGTGTCGGCGCAGGAGACCGCCGAGCTGCTCAAGGAGTCGAAGAACGTCATCATCGTGCCCGGCTACGGCATGGCGGTCGCGCAGGCGCAGCACACCGTCTACGAAATCACCACGCTGCTGCGCGAAAAGGGCGTCAATGTGCGCTTCGGCATCCACCCGGTGGCCGGCCGCATGCCGGGCCACATGAACGTGCTGCTCGCCGAAGCCAAGGTGCCCTACGACATCGTCCTGGAAATGGACGAACTCAACGACGACTTCCCTGATACCGATGTCGCGATCGTGATCGGCGCCAACGACATCGTCAATCCGGCGGCCGAGGACGACCCGACCAGCCCGATCGCCGGCATGCCGGTGCTGCAGGTCTGGAAGGCGAAGACCTCGATCGTCATGAAGCGCTCGATGGCCTCGGGCTACGCCGGGGTCGACAACCCGCTCTTCTACAAGGACAACAACCGCATGTTGTTCGGCGACGCCAAGAAGATGCTCGACGAGGTGCTGGCCGCGCTCAAGGGTTGAGAATCGGTGCTGGCGGGACGGCACCTACCGTCCCGCCAGGCGGGGTTTAGTCAACCCGGATCTCGATCCTGCGCGGCTGCGCGTGCGCCGCCTTGGGGATGCGCAGCTTGAGCACGCCGTTGCTGAACTCTGCGGCGACCTGCTCGGTATCCAGCTCCTTCGAGAGCGTGAACACGCGGCGATAGCGCGGCAGGCTCACCTCGGCGTGGAGCGACTCCATGCCTTCCGGCATCATGAAACTGACTTCGCCCTCGATGGTCAGCGTGTCGGCCTCCACCTGCAGGCCCAGCTTGTCCTTCGGCACGCCGGGCAGGTCGGCGTAAAGAGTGATGCCGTTGGCGTCCTCGACCACATTCACGGGCGGCAGCAGCCCGGCTTCGGGGCGGACGGATTCGTTGCTTTTCTCGACGTTTTCGCTCATGGCGCACTCCTTACTGGATGCTGATGCGGCGCGGCACGGCCGTTTCCTTGCGCGCGATGCTGATGTGCAGGACGCCGTCGCGATACTTGGCGCTGGCACTGTTCGGCTCGATGTCGTCGGGCAGCGTGACGACGCGGCGGAAGCGGCCGGCAAAGCGCTCGTCGATGTGCAGCGTGGCCTTCTCGGGCAGCGCGGGCAGCGTGCGCTCGCCGGCGACGGTGAGTACGCCCTTCTCGATCTGCACGTCGAGCGTCGCCGGATCGACGCCCGGCGCGAAGGCGTAAATCTCCACCGACTGGGGCGTGCTGCCGACGTTCATCGCCGGGAAGCCGCCGCGCAGGCCGCCGCGGATGCTGGGATCGTAAGACTGCTGCAGGTCGCGCTGCAGGCGTTCCATTTCCGCGAGGATGTCGCGGGGGAAGAAAGTCCGGTAATACATGTGAATCTCCTTTGGCTGGCTTGTCGGGTGAGGGTGTTGATCACCTCATGTCGCCGATATGGCGCTGCCCGGAAAAACTTCAAGCCCTTGAAAACGCCATGGGCATTCCCCATCTGCGCGCGGTAAAGTGTCCGCTGCTGGATCGCCCTGTTGCTGCTGCGCTTCCCGCTGAAGGTGACCGGCGTGAAGCGCAAAGAATTCGTTCTAGCGCGGCACGACTCGAGCGCTCTCGCCGCCACCTTCGACGCGCACATTCATGCCGTTCGCAAGCCGCCCATCCACCGGTTGAACGATGGTGACACGGCCCCCGGTGTCCATTTGCACGGTCACCTGCTGCGCGTCCTTCTTCTTCATCTTGCCTTCCACCACCGTTCCCGCCGCGGCGCCAGCCGCCGCGCCCAGGACTGTCGCCACGGTGGAGCCGCGACCCTCGCCGATCTGGGAACCCAGCAGGCCACCTGCCACCGCACCAACCGCGGTACCCAAGCCAAGCTTGTAATCCTCATCGACCTTGATGGTGTCGATCGAGGCAATCTTCCCGTTCCGGTCCGTCTGGCTCGCTACCGTCCCGGTAGTGTCGCCATACCGGGAACCTCCCATCTGCTGCATCTCGGCACAACCGGCCATCAAGAACAATGCCGCAATGGCGAACACCTTCATGCGCATGCTCATATCGAACCCTCCAGATTGGTGTCAGGCGAACCAATAGGGAATCGCCATTCTTCCCGCTTGCCTACACCAAAATAGACCACGCTGCCCTGCATGGCAAGCGAATCAGGACAAGAAACTTCTCGCTACCAACGAGGGAGCCAGCGCCACGGCGGTAGCACCAAACCTGGCGATTCAGCCCGGCGATTTATCCAGCCACTTCAGCAGGGTCTCGAACAGCACGGCCGGGTCGATCGGCTTGGGCAGGTGGTCGCTCATGCCGGCCGCGAGACAAGCCTGGCGATCCTCCTCGAAGGCGTTGGCGGTCATTGCCAGCACCGGCGTCGCACGGTTGAGCGAGTCGGTGCGGATCTCCCGCGTGGCGTCTATGCCATTCAGGTTCGGCATCTGCATGTCCATCAGGATCAGCGCGTAGCGATGCTGGCGGGCCAGGTCGAGAGCCTGTCGGCCATCGAGCGCGATATCCACCTGCAGCCCGACCGCATCGAGCAGGCAGAGCGCGACTTCGCGGTTGATCGGCTCGTCCTCGGCCAGCAGGATGCGCGCGCCCGGGAAACGGGTGCGGATCCGGTCCTCGACCTCCTCGGTGCCGAAGTCGGCGCTGGCGGGACGGCACCACTGCCCAGCGGCAGGCGCACGGTAAACCAGAAGCTGCTGCCGCGTCCCGTCGCGCTGACGACGCCGATCTCTCCGCCCATCAGCCCCGCCAGGCGCTTGCTGATCGCCAGCCCGAGGCCGGTGCCGCCATAGCTGCGCGTCGTCGAGTTGTCCGCCTGCTCGAAGGCATGGAACAGGCGCGCTTGCGCCTCTTCCGGAATGCCGATGCCGGTGTCGATGACCTCGAAGCGCAGCAGCGCCGCAGCGGCAACGGCGGGGTCGCGGCGCACGCTCACGGTGACGCTGCCCTGCGCGGTGAACTTGATGGCGTTGCCGGTGAGGTTGAGCAGCACCTGGCCGAGGCGCAGCGGATCCCCGATGAGGTTCAATCGCGAGAGCTCGTCCGGCAGGTCGATCCGGAAGTGCAGCCCCTTGTCGGCGGCGCGCTGGCCCGCGAGGCTGGCGAGGTTCTCCAGCACGGCACCGAGCTGGAAGCCCGTCTGCTCCAGCACCATGCGGTCAGCCTCGATCTTGGAAATGTCGAGGATGTCGTTGATCACCCCCAGCAGGTGCTTCGAGGCCTGGTCGATCTTGCCGAGCTGGTCGCGCAGCTTCGGATCGTCGGCATGGCGCAGCGCCAGCCCGGCCAGGCCCATGATGGCGTTCATCGGCGTGCGCAGTTCGTGCGACATGTTGGCGAGAAAGGCGCTCTTCGCGCGGTTGGCGGCCTCGGCGGCCACCTTGGCCTCGACCAGCTCGGCCGTGCGCTGCGTCACCTGCGCCTCCAGGTTGTTGCGGTACTGTGCCAGCTCGGCTTCGGTGCGCTTGCGTTCGCTGATGTCCTGGGTGATCGCAACGAAGACGGGAGGAGTTTCGTCGCGCATGAGTTGCAGATGAATCTCGACATCGTAGAGGCTGCCGTTCTTGCGCCGGTGGCGGGTCTCGAATTTCAAGGTCTCCCGGGTGCCGTCCCGCAGGGGCCGGACCATTTCCGCGATACGTTCTGCCGTCAAAGCCGTCTGGATGTCGAGCGGCGTGAGCTGGCGCAGTTCCTTGAGGTTGTAGCCAAGGTTCATGCAGGCGCCGCGGTTGGCGCCTATGAATTTCAGCGTGGCGGCGTCGAAAATGTAGATTTCGTTGAGCGAGCCGTCGATGATGCGCCCGAAGCGCGCGGCGAGCGATTCCGCGCGCTTTTGCTCGGTCAGGTCGATGTCGATGCAATACATCTCCGGGCCGTTCTGGCCGGTTTGCATCACATGGCTGGAGAAGACCGGCACGGGGGTGTCATCCTTGCGCCGCAAGCTCAGCTCGCCGGCGGGAATGGCCGGTCCGCCGGCGACCCAGGCGCTGACGGCGTCGATGACGCCTTGGCGCATGGCAGCGGGAATGATCAGGTCTTCGAGCTGCCGGCCGAGCGCCTCCTCCTTCGCATAGCCGTACAGGATCTCGCTCGCCTGGTTCCAGAAGATCACCCGCCGCTGGGCGTCATAGCCTTGCACGGCGATGCTCGGCGTGCTTTCGAACAGGGTGCGGAAGCGCTGCTCGCTCGCCTTCAGCGCCTGCGCCGCCAGCAGTTGGGTCCGGTCCGCGGCGGCGCGTGCGGCCAGGATGCGCAGGCCCGAGACGACGTCCTCGGTGTCGGTCAGCGGCCGGTGGCTGACCAGCACGATCAGGCCGAGTACCTGCCCGTTGTTGTCGACGATGGGTTCGCCGATGTAACCCTCTGCCTGCAGAACGACCAGGTCGTGGTCGGCTGGAAACAGTTGCTGCACATGGTCGGCGTAGCACCGGTGCGCACGCTGCATGACGTTCTCGCATGGCGTGCCCGCCAGCGCATAGACATAGCCGGGTTCGAGCCGCTTGCCGTCGAGCTGGGCGGCCATGATCCTGACCTCGGTCTGGCTCGGTTCCAGCAGCGCGATATGGACGTAGTCGACGGCGAACAGCCGGGCGGCGAACTCCGCCATCGCCTCGAAGATCTGTTCACCGTGATCCTGGGAAACGAAGTCGGCGATGCTCAGCAGGACTGCTTCGATGCGGCGCTGCTCGGTGATGTCGCGGGCGATACCGAACAGCCCGACGATCTCGCCGCGCTCATCGCGGATCGGATACTTCCGGTTATCAACCCAGCCCTGCCGGCCCTCTTTGGTCAGGTAGCCCTGGGTTTCGCGAGCGACCGGAATTCCCGCAAAGACCTGCTTTTCGAGCCGGTAATAGGCGTCGGCATATTCCTCGGGGAAGACGTCGTAGTCGGTCTGTCCCAGCAGGTCGGTCCAGTGTTCGGCCGGAGCGGTTATCGACACCAGCGTCTGGCTGGCTCCGGTGAAGACGTGGTTGCGGTCCTTGAAGTAAATGAAATCGTTGGTGTTCTCCATCATCGCCTGGAAGTTCGCCGTCGCGGCGGCGTCGCCCAGTGTGCGCGGCAGGCTCTTCGCGTCCTGCAGGCGCAGTTCGAGGACTGGCCGACCCTCCTGCATGGATCGTGCATACAGCGCCTTGACGCAGCGGATGTGGCCGTTCGCCTGCCGCAGTCTCAGATTGAAAGAGCCTGCGGCGGGAAGTGCAGCGGGACTGAACAACTGCTCGACGATGTCCTGATCATCGGCGTGGATACGCTCGCCCAGCGCGAGCTTGCCACTCAGGAAATCCTCTGAGGGAAAGCCGACGAGACCAATTACGCCCGCGCTCGCTTCCAGCGTCCGGGCTGGATCACACAGGTCAATCCGGAATATCGCTTCGAGAACTTCCCGGGATTCCGCTGGGCGCATCGTATCCATCCATCTGCGTTGGGCCAGCCCATTGTAGTGCGATTCAGTAAAGCCGGCAGGATGTACTTGCCGCCAGCCAGCCGGCTTCGTCCGGCCGGGCGAGCGCCTCGAGGTCGGCCGGCACGGCGGCGGGATCGTCGACCCATTCGCGCAACAGCGGGCTGCCGTTGATGAGGTCGATGGCGAGGCGGTCCCGCTCGTATTCGTAGGGGAAGTCGCGCCACAGCGGGTAATCGGGGCGCAGGCGGCGCAGCGCCTTGAAGGCGAGCGCCATCAGCCGCCAGGGCTTGAAGGCGGCATGGCCGTAGTGGGCCGGATCCTCGACGTGGATCTGGATGCCCTGGCAGAGTTGCCCGGCGTGCTTGTGGAAGGTCGGCTCGAACCAGCAGGGGCGCAGCTTGCAGCCTGTCAGCCAGTGGGGTGCCAGTGCGTGCATTTCCTTGAGCAGGGCGGCAGCGTCGAGGTCGGGGGCGCCGAACAGCTCGAGCGGACGCGTCGTGCCGCGTCCCTCGGAGAGGGTCGTGCCTTCGAGCATCACCGTGCCGGCGTAGCAGCGCGCCATCGAGAGGTTGGGCGCGTTGGGACTCGGGTTGATCCACTCGCGTTCGCCCAGCGGCCAGCCGTAGCCCGGCGCCGCCTCGGGTTGCCAGCCTTCCATCTCGATCACCCGACAATCGACGTCGAGATTGAGCGTGGCGACGAACCAGCGCGCCAGCTCGCCGAGTGTCAGGCCGTGGCGCATCGGCATGGGGCCGGCGCCGACGAAGCTCTCCCAGCCGGGACGCAATGTCAGTCCCTCGACCGGCCGGCCGGCCGGATTCGGGCGGTCGAGCACCCATACCGCCTTGCCATGCTGCGCGGCGGCTTCGAGCACGTAGCGCAGCGTGGTGACGAAGGTGTAGATGCGGCAGCCGAGATCCTGCAGGTCGACGAGCAGCACGTCGAACGTGTCCATCATCGCATCCGTCGGCCGCCGCACCTTGCCATAGAGGCTGAAGACGGGAATTCGGTGCGCCGGGTCGATGAAGTCGGGCGACTCCATCATGTTGTCCTGCTTGTCGCCGCGCAGGCCGTGCTGTGGCCCGAAAGCGGCAGTCAGCTTGATGTCGGACACAGCAGCGAGGGCGTCGAGGCTGTGCGTGAGGTCGCGCGTCGTCGAGGCCGGATGGGCGAGCAGTGCGACGCGCCGACCGGCGAGCGGCCGGTGTAGGGCGGATTCGGCGAGCAGCCGGTCGATGCCGAATTTCATGCGCGCACTCCCGTCTTGTCGAGGCACAGGGTGAAGCCGCCGCGATGGTGGAAATCGGGCTTGCCGGGCGGGTGGGCGAGTGCCCAGTAGCCGCGGCGGCCATCGTGCGCTTCGACGATCACGGCGAGGGCGCAGGTCAGGATCTCGCCCGCCGGGAGCGCGGCGGCCGGCAGCGTGGCGTCGAGCCTCAGGCGGTTGGCCTCGTAGCCCGACTCAAGGGTCGGGGCCGGGCAGGGCAGGGGAATCTCCACCGGCTTGCGGTAGGCGCTGAAATCGTAAACGGCCCACTGGCCGGAAGGCGAGAAATTGAACTCGCGATAAGCGTCATTGCCCGTGGCGACGAACAGTTCGCAGCAGGTCGTCTGCCAGAGCGCATCCGGCGGCGCCGGGCGATCCGGGCCGGGGATGCGCAGCAAACCGATGGGGCCGTGGATCGCATAGGCAAGCGTCAGGCTGCCATCGGGCTTGAGCAGCAGCGTGACGCCGACGCGGTGGTCCAATCCCGGCGGATTGTCCGGGTGCCCCGTCAACGTCGCATGGATCGCGTGCGTCATGGCGGCTAAGCTTATCCGGCAACGACCTTCTGGCGCTGCTCCCCGAGCCCCTCGACACCGAGGCGAACGACGTCACCGGGCTTGAGGAACTGCGGCGGCTGCATGCCCATGCCGACGCCGCTGGGCGTGCCGGTGCAGATCACGTCGCCAGGATTCAGGGTCATGAACTGCGAGATGTAACTGACCAGAAAGGCGACCGGAAAGATCATGTCGGCGGTGTTGCTGTCCTGCCGCTTCTCGCCATTCACCTCGCACCAGACGCGCAGCGCCTGCGGGTCCGGCACTTCGTCGCGCGTGACGAGCCAGGGGCCGATCGGCGCGAAGGTGTCGCAGCCCTTGCCCTTGTCCCAGCTGCCGCCGCGATTCTTCTGGAAGTCGCGTTCGGACACGTCATGGAAGGTCACGTAGCCGGCGAGATGGTCGAGCGCCTGCTGCTCGCTCACGTAGCGGGTCGTGCGGCCGATGACGAGGCCCAGTTCGGCCTCCCAGTCGGTCTTGACCGAGCCGCGCGGCAGGATAATTTCGTCGAACGGCCCGTTGATCGCGGTGGTGGCCTTCATGAACAGCACCGGCTCGGCCGGGATCGCCGCGCCCGTTTCGATCGCATGCAACCGGTAGTTGAGGCCGACGCCGATGATCTTGCTGATGCCGGTGAAGGGCACGCCGAGGCGCGGCTTGCCCTTCACGAGCGGCAGCGTGGCGGGGTCGATGCGCCGCAGCCGTTTTTGCCCGGCCGGCGACAGTTCTTCCCAGCCAATCGTGGCGCAGTGCGCGGACAGGTCGCGCAGCCGGCCCTGCGCATCGACGAGGCCGGGTTTTTCGCGCCCCTTGTGGCCATAACGTACCAGTTTCATTTTGCGTCCTCCTGTTATTTCGGGCGTTTGCCGCGATAGATGGCGTCAGGCTGTTCCTCGAGGGTTTCAGCCAGCTTGCGCAGCGCGTCGGCAGCGCGCGCGATTTCCCTGAGCGCGGCATTGGCCTGCTGCACCGTCGGCGATTCCTGCGCGGCGACTGCGCGCAGGGCTGCCGCGGCCTGCGCCAGTTCGTCGCCGGCGCGTGCCATGCCGCGTAGCGCATCGGAACCCGGCTCGGCAAGTGCGGCAACGCGGTCGGCCGCCGTCTCCAGCCGGGCGAGCGCGGCCTGCGCCGCCTGCAGCGCCTTGCGCGTGTCGTCGAGCACCGGGCCGGCCTGCGCGTCGAGGCGCGTCGCCAGCCCGTCGAGATGGCGCAGCGTGGATTGCAGGCGGCGTGGCAGTTCCTGCGTGCCCTGCGCCGACAGCAGCGCGTTGGCCGCGGCACTGATGGCGGAGAGGTTTTCGAGGACCTTCTCGATCGGGAAGGCCTCGAGCCGGGCGGTCAGCTCCTGCACGGTGGTGCGGATGGTCGGGATCTCGCTCGCGCCGGCGTCGAGCGCGACGAAGCGGGCCGGTTTGTCGGGGTGGAAATCGAGGTCGACGTAGAGCTGGCCGGTGAGCAGGCTCTGCATGCGCAGCCGCGCGCGCAGGCCGCGTTCGACCAGGCCGCGTACCGTCGCGCGGTCGCGCAGGTCAACCTGCTCGCCGCCGCGCGTGCGCACCACGTGCGGCAGCACCTCGACCGTCACCGGCACGACGAAATGCTGGTCGTCGCCGTCATGATTGTCGAGGCCCAGCTGGATCTGCTTGACGGTGCCGACCTTGACGCCGAGGAACATCACCGGCGCGCCGACCTGCAGGCCCTGGGCCGCGCCCTCGAAGTACAGGACGTGCTGGCCCTTCGCGCCGAACCAGCCGCCCCCGGCCAGCAGCAGCGTGGCCGTCACGGCGAGCGCCAGCGCGCCGAGCACGAAGGTGCCGATCAGGGTCGGGTCGGCGGAGCGGCTCATGTCGGGTTGCCCCGCGTCAGGAAGTGGCGGACCTTGGCGTTGCCGTTCTGCAGCGCGTCCCGCGGGTGTCCGGTGGCGATCATGGTGTGGGTGTCGGCATCGAGATAGACCGAATTGTCGCCGATTGCCAGGATGCTGGCGAGGTCGTGCGTCACCACGACCACCGTCGTGCCGAGGCTGTCGCGCAATTCGACGATCAGTTCGTCGAGCCGGCGCGCCGTCAGTGGGTCGAGGCCGGAGGAGGGTTCGTCGATCACCAGGATGTCCGGATCGAGCGCCATCGCCCGCGCCAGCCCGGCGCGTTTCTTCATGCCACCGGAGAGTTCGGACGGATGGAAATCCCCGAAGCCTGCCAGGCCGACCAGCGCAAGCTTGAAAGCCACCACCTCGTCGATTTGCGCCTGCGTCAGCGCGGTGTATTCGGAGAGCGGCAATGCGACGTTCTCGGCCAGGGTCAACGAGCTCCACAGCGCGCCGCCCTGGAACAGGATGCCGAGCCGGCGCTGGAGGCGCTGGCGCCGTTCTTCCGGTGCATTCCAGAAATCCTCGCCGCCGTAGCGCACCGTGCCGGCCAGCGGCGCCTGCAGGCCGACCAGCGCGCGCATCAGTGTGGTCTTGCCGCAGCCGTTGCCGCCCATCACGACGAAGATGTCGCCCTGGTTCACGGTGAAGTCGAGGTCGCGCTGCACGACGTAGTCGCCGTAGCCGACCGCCAGTCCGCTGACTTCGATGTGGGGGGGGACGCTCATATCCCGAGTTGGTAGTAGACGATGGTCATCACCGAGGCGGCGATGGTGATCAGCAGGATCGCGGTGACCACCGCCGAGGTGGCGGCATGGCCGACCGCCGCGGCGCTGCGCCCGCACTGCATGCCGCGCAGGCAGCCGGCGAAGGCGATCATCGCGCCATAGACGCTGCCCTTCGACAGGCCGACCAGGAAATGCGTCAGGGTCAGCGCGCGCAGCGTCTCGGTGTAGTACTCGAATACGCCGATGTCGAAGATCGTCACCGCCACCAGCAGGCCGGCGAGCATGCCGATGAAGCCGGAATAGAGCGTGAGCAGCGGCACCATCAGCATCAGCGCGAGCATGCGTGGCAGCACCAGGAAGTCGACGGCGCGGATGCCCAGCGTCCTGAAGGCGTCGAGTTCCTCGTTCACCTGCATGGTGCCAAGCTGGGCGGCGAAGGCGGCGCCGGTGCGGCCGGCGATGATGATGCCGGTCATCAGCGCGCCGACCTCGCGCACCATGCCGATCGCCACCAGGTCGGCGATGAAGATCTGCGCACCCACCAGCTTCAGCTGGTCCGCACCGAGGTAGGCGAGGATCAGGCCGACGAGGAAGCTGATCACCGAGACGATCGGCAGCGCGCGCGGCCCGACTTCCTCGATCTCCAGCCAGAGGTCGCGCAGGCGGAAGCGCGCGCGGCCGGCGAGCAGGCGGCCGAAGGCCAGGGTCACCTCGCCGAGGAAGGCGAGCATGGCCGGCAGGCCGCGTGCGAATTCGATCACGGCGGCACCGACCCGCATGCAGATGCCGGCCGAGCCACCGGAGCGGCCGGGAACGGCCTGCTCGGGGACCGCCTGCGCCAGCGCCAGCAGGCGCTGCACGCCGGCCGGCAGGCCGCCGGTGTCGAGTTCGATGCCGCGCGCGGTGCAGAGTTTCTGCAGGCCGGCGATCAGGGTTGGCAGGCCGCTGTCCCAGTCGGCGAGCCGGCTGGCGTCGAAGCCCAGGCGGCGCGTGCCGGGGGTCAGCCGGTCGAGGATGGACTCGGGCGCGGGCAGGCCGGCGGCCATCCGCCAGCGGCCGCCGAGGGCGAGGATCGTTGCGCGCGCGGCAGCCGGCCGCAGTTCGAGTTGCCATGCGGTTTCCATGGCGTTAGGCGAATTATTTCTTGCTCGAGCCACCCAAGCCGCCGAGCAGGGCGGCGACCGGACGCATTGGGCGCAACGGGTGCCGTCCTGGCAGCGCCGACTTTTCGGCGGCAGATTTTTCGGCGGGCGCCGCTTCGCTGCTGCCCTCCTTGGGCGAACTGGGCATATAGGGTTTCGAGAAATCGAAGCCGTCGGCGGCGATCATCGGCTGCTTGGGCAGACGCGGCAGATGGGCGGCGGGCGCGGGCAGGTGGTCGATCGGGGATTTAGGCCCGCGACCGCTGCGTGGTTCGTGCTTGTGGCCACGTCCAGTGCGCTCGCCCCGCTCGCGTTCTTCCGGCGGCGCGGCGGAACCGGGTTCGAAGCCGGGCACGACGACCTGCTCGATCTTGAACTTGGTTAACTTTTCGATTTCGGCGAGGCGCGGCTTTTCCTCGGGTGCGACCAGCGAGGTGGCTTCGCCCTTCTTGCCGGCGCGGCCGGTGCGGCCGATGCGATGCACGTAATCCTCGGCGACGCGCGGCAGCTCGTAGTTGATGACGTGCGGCAGGTCGTCGATGTCGAGGCCGCGGGCCGCGACATCGGTGGCGACCAGCACGCGCGCCGCGCCCGACTTGAAGGCTTCGAGCGCCTTGGTGCGGTCCTGCTGGCTCTTGTCGCCGTGGATCGCGGTGGCGTTGATGCCTTCGCGTTCGAGCCAGGTGGCCAGGCGCGAGGTGCCGAACTTGGTGCCGACGAACACCAGCACCTGCGTCATCGAAGGATCCTCGAGCATCTGCTTGAGCAGGTAGCGCTTGCGGTCGGAGGCGACCGGGTGCACGCGGTGGGTGATGGTTTCCGACACCTGGTTGCGGCGCGCGACCTCGATGAGTTGCGGTGCCTTGAGCATGGCATCGGCCAGCTTCTTGATCTCGTCCGAGAAGGTGGCGGAAAACAGCAGGCTCTGGCGCGTCGTCGGCAGCAGCTTGAGGATTCGCTTGATGTCGGGTATGAAGCCCATGTCGAGCATGCGGTCGGCCTCGTCGAGGACGAGGAACTCGACGAAGTTGAAGCTCACGGTCTTCTGCTCGACGTGGTCGAGCAGCCGGCCGGGTGTGGCGACGACGATCTCGCGGCCTTCCTTCAGTTCGGCGATCTGCGCCCGCATGTCCACGCCGCCGTAGATGCAGACCGAGCGCAGGCCGAGGTATTTGCTGTAGGTCTTGGCCGATTCTTCCACCTGCATCGCCAGTTCGCGCGTCGGCGTCAGGATCAGCGCGCGCACCGGGTGGCGGGCCGGCGAGGGCGAGTTGCTGGCGTGCCGGGCGAGCTTGTGCAGCAGCGGCAGGATGAAGGCAGCGGTCTTGCCGGTGCCGGTCTGGGCGCCGCCCATGACATCCTGGCCGGACAGGACGAGGGGAATGGCCTGCGCCTGGATCGGGGTGGGTTCGGTGTAGCCGGCATCATGCACGGCCCTGAGGATTTCGGGCGCCAGCCCGAGGTCGGTGAATTTCACTGTTGAGCTCCGGTTGTTTGCGGCATCGCGTGCCCATTCACCCCGAAAAGGATCGCGGGGATCGGCCGGCTCAGGCAGGCAGGGTACGAAAGAAGAAATGCCAGGGAATGCGTCCAACCGGCAGGACGCGGGCGGATTCTACGGCAAGTCGCCAGCGGTGGTTTTTCAGGCCGACTTGCGGCCCGGCGCAGGTGCCTGTGCCGGCGGTTCGGCCGAACTGGGCGTCGCGCCCGGTTTGGGGGCTGCTTCGGCAGGCGCGGCTTCGGGCGCGGGCGCCTTCTTCGCCGGCGCGCTGCCGCTGGGCACGACGGCGATGTTGTTCTCGCGCATGTAGGCATCCATGTCGCGCCAGCCGGCGTAGATCGCCGCCTTCGAGGCCTTGGCGTTGAGCTTGTAGCAGTCCTCCAGCGCGCGGCCGCTGTGCCGACAGGCGCCACCGACCGCGCGCCCTTCGGCTTCCCGTGCCGCTTCGATCTTGGCGGGATCCTCGATGCCCAGCTGCTCGCAGCCGGCCAGCAGCAGGCCGCAGACGGAAACG
The DNA here is from genome assembly GCA_021849505.1 of Pseudomonadota bacterium. Taxonomy (GTDB): domain Bacteria; phylum Pseudomonadota; class Gammaproteobacteria; order Burkholderiales; family Rhodocyclaceae; genus Sulfuricystis. The sequence goes on along the minus strand of JAJZSW010000023.1, from coordinate 5,203 downwards.
AGCAGGAGAGTGGTTGGCGATAGGCGCATGGTCGACAAAAAGTTTCGAATCGACGCCAGTTTACGGCAAAAGCCGGTCGGCCTTGAAAGCGGAATAGACGGCATGAAGCCGGCCCTTATGTCGTTTACACTTGGCGCCTTCCCAAACCGACAAGAACCGACCGATGAAACGTTCATTGACGAATTCCGTCCTCTGCGCCTGCCTTGCCTTGCCACTATCCCTGTTGGCCGCGCCCAGGCAGCCGCCGGCCAAGACGCCTCAGCCGCCCGCCGAGCCGCAGCAGATCGTGTTGCGCCATGCCCTGTCCGGCACGGCGGTCGATGCGCTCGCGACGCTGGTGCTGCGTTTCAACGACGCGGAGGCGAAGCTCAAGGGCGACCAAGGCCGCATCCGGCTCGAGGATGTCCATGGCGTGGCCGACAAGGCGCGCTTGCCGCATCTGGCGCTGTTCGACCAGGACGATGCCATGGAGATGTTCGACGCCCGGCCGCGTTTCCGCCCCTTGCATCAGGTGATGGCGACCGGGAAGCAGAGGTTCGACCTGAAGCTCTTCTACCCGCAGATGTTCGATGCCGTGGACGACGTCGCCGGCAGGATGCAGGCACTGCCGCTGGCCCTGTCGCTGCCCGTGCTGTTCTACAACAAGGCGGCGTTCGCCAAGGCGGGGCTCGACCCCGAGGTGGCGCCGCAGACCTGGTGGGAACTGCAGGAGGTTGCCGGCAAACTTCGCGATGCAGGTTCGAAATGTCCGCTGACCAGTTCGCGCTTCGCCTGGGTGCATGTCGAAAACGTCGCCGCCCAGCATGCCGAGCCGCTGGTGGTGAAGAACGGCAAGCAGGACCAGCTGGCGCTCAACAACCTCGTCAACGTCAAGCACATGGCCTTGCTCACCAGTTGGCAGAAGAGCCTCTACTTCATTTACTCGGGGCCGGGCCGTGAAGGCGACGACCGCTTCGCCAGCGGCGAGTGCGCGATGCTGACCGGCGAATCGGCGCTGTACGCCAAGCTGGCGAAGCAGAAACCTGACTTCCCCGTTGGCGTCGCCGTGCTGCCGCATTACGACGATGTCTATGGGGCGCGGCCGAGCCACGTGCTGCCCGATGGCGCGGCACTCTGGGTGCTGGCGGCAGACAGGAAGCCCGAGCAGCAGGTGATCGCCCGCTTCATCGCCTTCCTGATGCGCCCTGACGCGCAGCGCGACTGGGTGCGCGCTACCGGTTTCCTGCCGATGTCGCCCGTGGCCGTTCAGGCGTTGCGCGAATCGGGCGGCGATCCGAAATTGCTGGCGCAGGCCGAGGCGCGCCTGGCCATGCCGAAGCGCGATGCGGCGCGCACCAAGCACGATGATTTCGGCCGCAGCCGCATCCGCAACATTCTCAACGAGGAGATCGAGTTCGTCTGGGGCAACCAGAAGCCGCCGAAGGCCGCTCTGGATTCTGCCGTGGCGCGCGCTGCGCCGGTTCTTGCCCCGGCCGCCGCAGCGAAGAAGTGATGCGTTACCCGCGCATCATCGCCCACCGCTGCGGCGGGGATCTGGCGATGGAAAACTCGATCGCCGGCCTGGTGGCCACGAAGCAGCTCGGCTGCCGGGCCGTCGAGTTCGACGTCATGCTGACGGCCGATGGCGTGCCGGTCCTGATGCACGACGAGACGCTCGACCGCACGACGCGCTGCCGCGGCTTTGTCGCCGAGCACACGTTCGACCAGATCCGTGCCTGCGACGCGCGCGTGCCGACGCTCGGCGAGGCGGTCGGGGAGTCCCAGCGCCTCGGCCTGTGGATGAACATCGAGCTCAAACCGGCGGCCGGCCACGAGGAAGAGACGGGCAGCGTCGTCGGGCGCTGGCTCGCGCGCAACTGGAACGGCCATGGCGTGATTTCATCGTTCAGCGAAAAGTCGGCGCTGGCGGGACGGCACGCACTGCCCCAGGCGCCTTTCGCCCTCCTGTGCGACGCGTTGCCGGCGGACTGGCGGGCGCGGATGGAGCGCTTGAACGCCGTCGCGGTGCATCTGGACGCGCAACGGGTCGATGCCGCTGCGGCGCGCCAGCTGGGCGCTGCCGGCATCCCCTGGGCGGCCTGGACGGTGAATGACGCGGGCACGGCTGAGCGCCTGTTTTCTCTAGGCGCGGCGGCGATCTTCACCGACCGCCCCGACCTGTTCCGATGAAACAATTGCTTGCAAATCGATGATCGCCTGCTTACATCTCCTTGCCTAAATGGCGCCCATGGGATGTCCCATGCCTGACAAAGGAGAGACCGAATGAAAACCAAACTGTTCATTGCCGCACTCGCGACCGCCATCACCCTTCCCGCCTTCGCCCAGACCTATACGCCGGGCATCGATCAGCGCCAGATGAACCAGGAGCAGCGCATCGACCAGGGCATCGCTTCCGGCCAGCTGACCCAGCGCGAAGCCGTCCGCCTGGACCGCGGCCAGGATCGCGTAGACGCGTTGGAAAACCGCGCCAAGTCCGACGGCGTCGTCACCGCACGCGAACGCGCCCGTGTCCAGCATGCGCAGAACGTCGAAAGCCGGCGCATCTATCGCCAGAAGCACGACCGCCAGCGCTATTGATCCGGCAAGCGCTTCCCCCGCCAGCCCGCGCTTCGCGGGCTTTTTTGTTGCTCCTATCGCGTAGAATCAACGGCTTCCATCAGCTTGTCCGGACGTGTTCATGAAAAGCGCAATGAGTTGTGCGGAGATCCGCGAAAAATTCCTCAAGTTCTTCGAGTCCAAGGGCCACCAGATCGTCGCTTCGTCGTCGCTGGTGCCCTTCGACGATCCGACGTTGCTGTTCACCAATGCGGGCATGAACCAGTTCAAGGATGTCTTCCTCGGTTTCGACAAGCGTCCCTACAACCGCGCCACGACCTCGCAGAAATGCGTGCGCGCCGGCGGCAAGCACAACGACCTCGAGAACGTCGGCTACACCGCGCGCCACCACACCTTCTTCGAGATGCTCGGCAACTTCAGCTTCGGCGACTATTTCAAGCGCGATGCGCTCAAGTACGCCTGGGAACTGCTCACCGAGGTGTACCGGCTGCCCAAGGACAAGCTCTGGGTGACCGTGTATGCCGAGGACGACGAGGCCTACGACATCTGGACCAGGGAAATCGGCGTGCCGGCCGAGCGCACGATCCGCATCGGCGACAACAAGGGTGCGCGCTACATGTCCGACAACTTCTGGATGATGGGCGACACCGGCCCCTGCGGTCCCTGCAGCGAGATCTTCTACGACCACGGCCCGGAGATTCCCGGCGGTCCCCCCGGTTCGCCCGACGAGGACGGCGACCGCTACATCGAGATCTGGAACAACGTGTTCATGCAGTTCAACCGCGACGAGCAGGGCGTGATGCATCCGCTGCCCAAGCCTTCGGTGGATACGGGCATGGGCCTCGAGCGCATCTCGGCCGTGCTGCAGCACGTGCATAGCAATTACGAGATCGACCTGATGCAGTCGCTCGTCAATGCCGCTGCGCGCGAAACGAACTGCAAGGAAGCCGACAGCCCGAGCCTGCGCGTGCTGGCCGACCACATCCGCGCCTGTTCCTTCCTGCTGTCCGACGGCGTGATTCCCGGCAACGAGGGGCGCGGCTTCGTCCTGCGCCGCATCATCCGCCGCGCGATCCGCCACGGCTGGAAACTCGGCGTGCGCGCCCCCTTTTTCCATCGCATGGTGCCCGACCTCGTCGCCGAGATGGGCGCTGCCTATCCGGAACTCGCGCAAGCCCAGTCCAAGGTGATGGACATGCTCAAGCTCGAGGAGGAGCGCTTCTTCGCCACCATCGAGCATGGCATGGCCATCGTCGAGGCCGATCTCGCCGAAATGGCGAAGAACGGCGTGAAAGTCTTCAACGGCGACACCGCCTTCAAGCTGCACGACACCTTCGGCTTCCCGCTCGACCTGACCGCCGACATCTGCCGCGAGCATGGCGTCACGGTAGATGCCGCCGCCTTCGACAAGGCGATGGCGCACCAGAAGGAGCAGGCGCGCGCCGCCGGCAAGTTCAGGATGGCGACCTCCCTCGAGTATGAGGGGCCCGCGACGGCCTTCCACGGCTACGAAAACCTCGAATTCAGCGCCAATGTGCTGGCGCTTTACAAGGACGGCGCACCCGTCAATGAGCTTGCGGAAGGCGAAATGGGCGTCGTGGTGCTCGACAACACGCCCTTCTACGCCGAATCGGGCGGCCAGATTGGCGACCAGGGCGTGTTGCAATCGGTGCATGGCATCTTTGCCGTCGAGGACACGCAGAAGATTCAGGCGGCGGTGTTTGGCCACCATGGCGTGGTGAAGACCGGCACCCTGAAAGTCGGCAACGGCGTGACGGCGAAAGTTGACGTGCTGGCGCGCCAGCGCACCATGCGCAACCACTCGGCCACCCATCTGCTTCACAAGGCGCTGCGCGAGGTGCTGGGCGATCATGTGCAGCAGAAGGGCTCGCAGGTCGATCCCGACAAGACGCGCTTCGACTTCGTGCACAACACGCCGATGACCGACGAGGAAATCCGCAAGGTCGAGAATCTCGTCAACGCCGAAATCCTTGCCAACACCGCCACGGTCTGCCGGGTGATGCCCATTGCCGAGGCGCAGAAGTCCGGGGCGATGATGCTTTTCGGCGAAAAGTACGGCGACAATGTGCGCGTGCTCGACATCGGTTCGTCGCGCGAGCTGTGCGGCGGCACGCACGTGGCGCGCACCGGCGACATCGGCCTGTTCAGCATTTCCGCCGAGGGCGGCGTGGCGGCCGGCATCCGCCGCGTCGAAGCGGTGACGGGCGACAACGCCCTGCGTTACATGCAGGAAATGGAAGAGGCGCTCGGTGGGGTCGCCGGCACGCTCAAAGTCTTGCCCAAGGATGCGCCGGCGCGTGTCGTCGCGGTGCTCGACCAGGTGCGCAAGCTCGAACGCGAGCTCGCCGCCCTGAAAGGCAAGCTCGCCTCTGCGCAGGGCGACGACCTCGTGTCGCAAGCCGTCGACGTGAAAGGGATCAGGGTCCTGGCCGCGACCCTCGAAAGCACCGACGCGGCGACCCTGCGCGACACCATGGACAAGCTCAAGGACAAGCTCAAGTCCGCTGCCATCGTGCTGGCAAGCGTCGCCGACGGCAAGGTGTCGTTGATCGCCGGCGTGACTTCCGACCTGACCGGCAAGCTCAAGGCCGGCGAACTGGTCAATGAAGTCGCTCGCCAGGTGGGC
>JAJZSW010000022.1 GCA_021849505.1 Pseudomonadota bacterium | reverse complement strand
CCTTCCTCTGCGTGCGCTGGCTACTGCGCTACATCTCCACCCACGATTTCACGATCTTCGCCTGGTACCGCATCGCCTTCGGCATCGTCGTCATCGCCACCTGGCAACTGGGTCTGGTCGATTGGACCGCCGACTGATCCTCTACCTGCACGGCTTCACTAGCGGGCCGCAGTCGCGGAAGGTCCAGCTCCTCGCCGCGCGCATGGCGCAACGCGGCTGCGCCGACCGGCTGATCTGCCCGCAGTTGCCGGCCTCCCCCGCTGCCGCGATTGCGCTGGCCGATGCCATCATCGCGAAAGTCGGCGCTGGCAGGACGGCAGTCACGCTCGCCGGTTCCTCGCTCGGCGGCTTTTACGCGACCTGGCTCGCCGAAAGGCACGGCTTGCGGGCGGTACTTATCAATCCCGCCGTCGTCGCAGCGATCGAGCTCGAACGCTACCTCGGTCCGCAGACCTGGCTCTACAGCGGCGAACCCTTCGAATTCACGCGCCGGCACATCGACGAGCTGCGCGCCCTCGAAGTGCCGCGCCTCGCCGACCCGGCGCGCTACTGGCTGCTCGCCGAGGAGGGCGACGAAACCCTCGACTACCGCCAGGCCGTGGCCCGCTACGCCGGCGCGAAACAGACCGTGCTGCCCGGCGGCGACCACAGCTTCACGCGCTGGGGCGACTACCTGGATGAAGTTATCGTGTTCGCGGGGCTCGTATAATCCGCGCCCCTTCCCGCTTCCTCCTCCCCCCATGAATGTCCTCTTCGAAGAGGATGGCGCCTTCAAGACCGGCACCATCGTCGCCGACAACGACAGCTCGCTCCAGGTCGACACCGCCAGCGGCAAGCGCGTCAAGCTGAAGGCCGCCAACGTGCTGCTGCGCTTCGCCGCGCCCGGCGCCGGCGAACTGTTGGCGCAGGCGGAAGCGGAAGCTGCAGGCATCGACACCGAATTCCTCTGGGAGGTCTGCGGCGAGGCAGAGTTCGGCTTCGAGGAACTGGCGGCCGAATATGCCGGCCACAAGCCGACGCCCGTCGAAGCCGGTGCCGTGCTGTTGCGGCTGCACTCGGCGCCGATCTATTTCCATCGCAAGGGCAAGGGCCGCTTCCGCAAGGCGCCGCCGGAGATCCTGCAGGCCGCCCTCGCCGGGCTGGAAAAGAAGCGCCAGCAGGCGCTCGCCATCGAGCACATGGCGGAGGCGCTGAAGGCCGGCCGCCTGCCGCCGGAATTTCCGCCATTGCTGGCCCAGCTGCTCTACAAGCCCGACCGCAACCGGCCCGAGACCAAGGCGCTCGAAGCCGCCTGCGCCGATTGCGGCGAGACGCCCGAACAGTTGCTGCAGCGCTGCGGCGCGCTGGCCGACACGCACGCCTACCATCTGGGCCGCTTCCTGTTCGAGCATTTTCCGGACAGCAAGGGCGGCACGGATTTTCCTCCCTACGCCGACGCGGTCGATCCGGACGATCTGCCCCTCGCCGACGTGCAGGCCTTCTCGATCGACGACGCCCACACCACCGAGATCGACGATGCCTTCTCGCTGCAGATGCAGGCGGACGGCGGCATGCGCGTCGGCATCCACATCGCCGCGCCGTGCCTGGGTTTCGGGCCGGAGTCGGACCTCGGGCGCATCGCGCGCAGCCGCTTGTCAACCGTTTACATGCCGGGCCGCAAGATCACCATGCTGCCGGAGGCCGTGATCGACAGCCACACGCTCGCCGCCGGCCAGACCGTGCCGGCGCTCTCGCTCTACCTTGATGTGACATCCGATTTGCGCGTGCTCGGCCATGAAACGAAGATCGAGGCGGTACCGGTGGTCGCCAACCTGCGCCACCACGACATCGAACCGGTGTTCAACGCGGAAACGCTGGCCGGCGGATTGGCCGATTTTCCCTGGCGCGATGAACTCAAGCGCCTGTGGGAGCTGGCCACCGTGCTCGAGGCGGGCCGCGGGCAACCTTCGACCAACCAGAATCGCAAGGACTACAACTTCCGGATCGACTGGGATACCGTCACGCCCCACGGCCAGGGGCGCGTGATCATCGAGGAGCGCCCGCGCGGCAGCCCGCTCGACACGCTGGTCGCCGAGCTGATGATCGTCGCCAACAGCACCTGGGGCGCCCTGCTGCGCGACGCGAAGATTCCCGCCATGTATCGCGCGCAGACCGCCGGCAAGGCGCGCATGACCACCGTCGCCACGCCGCACGAGGGTCTGGGGGTCGACTGCTACGCCTGGTCGACTTCGCCGCTGCGCCGCTTCGCCGACCTGGCCAACCAGTGGCAACTCATTGCTCATCTGCGCGGCGAGAAGCCCCCCTACCCGCCCAGGTCGGCCGACCTGATGGCGGCGCTGCGCGATTTCGAGCTGACCTACGCGAGCTACGCCGAATTCCAGCGCGGCATGGAGCGCTACTGGTGCCTGCGCTGGCTGGCCCAGGAAGGCGTGACCGAAGTCACGGCGCAGGTGCTCAAGGAGAACATCGTGCGCTGCGAGGAGATACCGCTGGTGCTGAAGGCTACCGGCATGCCCACGCTGGCGCGCGGGGCGCGCGTCCGGCTGGCGGTTTCCGCGATCGACCTGATGGCGGCCGAAGGGCAGGCCGGCTTCATCGAATTGCTGGGAACTGACGGCGCTGATGCGGCGATCGACGAAACCGGGGCGGAGGAAGGCGCGGGGTAGAATTTCCCGATGCCCGCGACCCCAAACTCCCTGAGTTGGCTGCGCTCCCTCGATCCGCCGCAGCGTCACCTGACGCTCGCGCTGGGCGTGTCGCTGTTCCTGCATGCGATTTTGCTGTCGATCCACTTCAAGCTGCCCGCGGCGCTCGATCGCACGCGCGCGCAGGCGCTCGACGTCATCCTCGTCAACAGCCGGCAGGCGACGAAGCCCGACAAGGCGCAGGCCAAGGCGCAGGCCAGCCTCGACGCGGGCGGCAACAGCGAGAAGCCGGTGCGCGCCAAGACGCCCCTGCCGCCGACGCGCGAGGCGCAGCCGGGCAACGACATCCTCGCCGCGCAGCAGCGCATCGTCCAGCTCGAGAAGCAGCAGCGCGAAATGCTCACGCGGCCGGGAGCGGAACGCGCCGTCCGCGTCGACGGCGACCCGCTGCCGCGCGCCACGGAAATCGAGGTGTCGGGCCGCGATCTCGTCACCTCCGCCCGCGCGATGCTGCGCATGGAGGCCGAGATCGCGCGCTCGATCGAGGAGTACAACCAGCGGCCCAAGCGCAAGTACATCGGTGCGCGCGTCGAGGAATACCGCTTCGCGCAGTATGTCGAGGACTGGCGCCAGAAGGTGGAGCGCGTCGGCAACCTCAACTATCCCCAGGCGGCCAAGGGCAGGCTCTACGGCAATCTCGTGCTGACCGTCGCGATCAGGAACGACGGCAGCCTCGAGCGCGTCGAACTCAACCGCGGCTCCGGCCACCGGCTGCTCGACGAGGCCGCGCAGCGCATCGTCAAGCTGGCGGCGCCCTACGCCGCCTTCCCCGACGCGATCCGGCGCGACACCGACATCATCGAAATCACCCGCACCTGGTCCTTCACCGGCGCCGACCAGCTGCAGACCAACTAACCAAGGAAAACACCCATGGCCCAATCCGCCGACGACATCAGCATGGCCCTGTTCTGCGACTTCGAGAACATCGCGCTCGGCGTGCGCGACGCGCAGTACGAGAAATTCGACATCAAACCCATCCTGGAACGCCTGCTGCTCAAGGGCAGCATCGTCGTCAAGAAGGCCTACTGCGACTGGGAGCGCTACAAGAGCTTCAAGGCCGCGATGCACGAGGCCAACTTCGAGCTGATCGAGATTCCCCACGTGCGCCAGTCGGGCAAGAACTCCGCCGACATCCGCATGGTGGTCGACGCGCTCGACCTCTGCTACACCAAGGCGCACGTCAACACCTTCGTCATCATCAGCGGCGATTCGGACTTCTCGCCGCTGGTCTCCAAGCTGCGCGAGAACGCCAAGCGGGTGATCGGCGTCGGCGTCAAGCAGTCGACCTCCGACCTGCTGATCGCCAACTGCGACGAGTTCATCTACATCGACGACCTGATGAGGAAGCGCCAGCGCGAGGACCGGCAGAGCCGCCTGCCGGCCGACCCGCAGAAGCAGGAGGAGCTGCGCCTCAAGGGCATCACCAAGGCGGTCGATACGCTCGAAGCCCTGCTCGAAGACCGCAGCGACGACGAGAAGGTCTGGGCCTCGGTGCTCAAGGAGGCGATCAAGCGCCGCCATCCGGGCTTCAACGAGAATTACCACGGCTACCGGACGCTCGGCGCGCTGCTCGAGGATGCCCACAAGCGCGGCCTGCTCGAATTCGGCCGCGAGAACAACAGCGCCTACGTGAAGCGGCGCGCACCGGGCAACGTGCCGCCGCCGGCAGAACCCGAAACGTCCGCGCCGAGCGTTCCCGCGGAAGAAAGTGCCGTCCCACCAGCACCGACTTTTGAGGAAACATCCGCGGCCGAACCCGCGGCCCCTGCCAAGCGCCGCGCGCGCGGCGGCCGCAAGCCGAAGGCGGCCACACCCGTCGCCGACGCTGCAGCGGAACCGGCACCCGTTCCCGTGCCCGTGCCTGAAGCCGCACCGGTTGCCGAACCGGCCGCCGCGCCCGCCCCGCAGAAGAAAGCCGCCCGCAAGTCCCGCTCGACCCGCGCCGCGCCGCGCCGCAAGAAAACGGAGCCATCCGGCCAGGCATGAGACCCGCCCCGCGCTGGCTGCTGAAGGGGCTGGCGGCGGCCGGCCTGCTGCTCCTGCTCTGGCAGGGCTGGTATTTCGGCTGGGTGGTCTGGTGGCGTTACGTCGATCCGGGCCAGACGAGTTTCATGGCCCAGCGGCTGGACGAATTGCGCGCGAAGAATCCCAGGGCGCAATTGCGCCACAGCTGGGTACCCTACGCGAAGATCTCCGCCCAGCTCAAGCGCGCCGTCATCGCCGCCGAGGACGACAAGTTCATCGACCATGAGGGCTTCGACTGGGAAGGCATCCAGAAGGCCATCGAGAAGAACCAGAAGAAGGGCAGGGTCGTCGCCGGCGGTTCGACGATCAGCCAGCAGCTCGCCAAGAACCTGTTTCTATCGGCGGCGAAAACCCCGTGGCGCAAGGCGCAGGAGGCGATCATCACCGTCTGGCTGGAACTGCTCTGGGACAAGCGCCGCATCCTCGAGGTCTATCTGAACGTCGTCGAATGGGGCGAGGGGGTATTCGGCGCCGAGGCGGCCGCGCGGCGCTACTTCGACACCGGCGCCGGCCAGCTGAATGCCGCCCAGGCGGCGCGCCTTGCCGTGATGCTGCCCGCGCCGCGCAAGTTCGAGAAAAACCCCAATTCCGCCTACCTCGACCGCCGCAGCCAGCTGATTCTGGGCCGCATGCAGTATTCCGTCATTCCCTAGCCTGCGCCAGCGCCTAGAATCGCGGGTCATGGACGAACCGGACAAACTGCCCACGGACCTGCCCGCCGAACCTCGGGAAGACACCCGCCAGGAGGATTTCGCGCAGCACCTGCGCGAGATCAGGGATCTGTTCGCCCGCCAGAAACGCGTCGAGGACCTGGTGCACCGGCAGGAAATGCCGCGCCACGAACTCGTCGAGCAGCTCGTCCACAAGGAGAACCTCGCCAAGCTGGCGCAGAAGCTCGAGAAGCTGCACGCCGCCGACATCGCCTACATCCTCGAGGCGCTGCCGCTTGACGAGCGCCTCATGGTCTGGGACCTGGTCAAGGCCGAGCGCGACGGCGAAATTCTCATCGAGCTCTCCGATGCGGTGCGCGAATCCCTCATCGAGACGATGGCGCCGCACGAACTCAAGGCCGCGGCCGAACAGCTCGATGCCGATGAACTGGCCGACCTCGCGCCCGACCTGCCCTCCGAGGTCATGGAGGACGTGTTCCGCAGCCTCGGCACCGAGGAGCGCGAACAGCTGCGCGCTGCGATGTCCTACGACGAGGACGCCGTCGGCGCACTGATGGATTTCGACCTCGTCTCGGTGCGCGAGGACGTCACGCTCGAGGTCGTGCTGCGCTACCTGCGGCTGTTCGATGCGCTGCCCGACCAGACCGACCAGCTGTTCGTCGTCGACCGCGAGGACCGCCTGCAGGGCGTGCTGCCGATCAACGCGCTGCTGGTCAACGATCCGGAAACCCTCGTCGCGCAGGTGATGCGTAAGGATGCCCTGACGCTGCAACCCGAAGACAAGGCGGAGACGGCCGCGCAGGCCTTCGAACGCTACGACCTGGTGTCGGCACCGGTCGTCGATGCCGATGGCATTTTGGTCGGCCGCGTGACCGTCGATGCCGTGCTCGACTATGTCCGCCAGGAAGCCGAGGCCGAGCAGCTCGCGCAGGCCGGCCTGAAGGAGGAAGAGGACATCTTCGCGCCGGTGATCGACTCGGTGAAGAACCGCTGGGCCTGGCTGGCGCTCAACCTCGTCACGGCCTTCATCGCCTCGCGCGTGATCGGCGCCTTCGAGGGTTCGATCGAGAAGCTCGTCGCGCTTGCCGCGCTGATGCCCATCGTTGCCGGCATCGGCGGCAACTCGGGCAACCAGACCATCACGATGATCGTGCGCGCCATCGCCCTCGGCCAGATCGGGCAGGAATCGGAACGGCGCCTCTACCGCAAGGAGCTCAAGGTCGCGCTGATCAACGGGCTGGTCTGGGGCGGGCTGCTCGGTCTCGTCGCCTGGTGGCTCTACGGCGACTGGCGCCTCGGCGCGGTAATGACCGCGGCGATGACGCTCAACCTCGGCCTCGCTGCCGCCGTCGGCGTCGCGATCCCGATGACCCTGCAGAAGCTCGGCCGCGACCCGGCGGTCGGCGGTTCGGTAATGGTCACCGCCGTCACCGACTCGGGCGGCTTCTTCATCTTCCTCGGGCTGGCGACACTATTCCTTCTTTAACCTGCTGGCGGTCAGCGCCCACGGCAAAACGGAGAACCGCAATGCAACTGAGCTTTTTCGGCGCCGCGCGCGAAGTCACCGGTTCCTGCTATCTCGTCGAGACCGCTGCCGCGCGTTTCCTCGTCGATTGCGGCCTGTTCCAGGGCGGCCGCGAGGCGCGCGGCAAGAATCGTCAGGCGTTCGGCTTCGATTTGCGCCACCTCGATTTCGTCCTGCTGACCCACGCCCACATCGACCATTCCGGCCTGCTGCCGCGGCTGGTGGCCCTGGGATACAAGGGCCCGATTTACGCGACGCGCGCCACCTGCGACCTGCTCGCCGTGATGCTGCCCGACGCCGCCCACATCCAGGAGAAGGAGGTCGAATACGAGAACAAGCGGCGCTTCCGCTCGAAGCAGGGCCTGCGCAGCGAAGTGGCCCCGCTCTACACGGTGACGCAGGCGCGCCAGTGCCTGAAGCGCCTGCAGGCGGTGGACTATGGTGCCGAGATCGCGCCGCACCCGGACGTCCGCTGCGTCTTCCGTGATGCCGGCCACATCCTCGGTTCGGCCATCATCGAGATTGCCGTCAAGGAGGGCCCGCACACGCGCAAGATCGTATTTTCGGGCGATCTCGGCCAGCCGGCGCGGCCGCTGGTACGCGATCCGACGCCGGTCGACCAGGCCGACTGGCTGGTGGTCGAATCGACCTACGGCAACCGCCTGCACAAGAGCATGGCCGCCACCGAGGACGAACTGGTGCAGGCCGTCCTCGACACGATCGAGCGCAAGGGCGGCAACCTGATTGTGCCCGCCTTCGCGGTCGGCCGCACCCAGGACATGCTGTTCCTGCTCGCCGACCTGACCCGGCAGGGACGCATCCCGAAGCTCGAGGTCTATGTCGATTCGCCGATGGCCACGGCCGCCACCGAAGTCACCGCGCGGCACATGGCCCTGCTGGACGAAGAGGCCCACGCGGTCCTCGGCCGGCACGGCGGCGATGCCCATTTCCGCAAGCTCGCCTTCGTCGAGGACGTCGAGGAATCGCAGGCGCTCGACCGCATCAGGGGCGGGGCGGTGATCATCTCGGCCAGCGGCATGTGCGAAGCCGGCCGCATCAAGTTCCACCTGCGCGCCAACCTGCCGCGCCCCGAGTCCACCGTCCTGATCACCGGCTTCCAGGCCGCCGGCACCCTCGGGCGCAAGCTGGTCGATGGCGCCCGCCACGTGCGCATCCTGGGCGAGGAATACCCCGTCCGGGCCGACATCTACACGCTGGGCGGACTGTCCGCCCACGCCGACCGCGCCGCGCTGCTGGACTGGCTCGGCAAGTTCCACAGCACCCCGCGGCGCACCTTCGTCGTGCATGGCGAGGCGGAAACCGCCACCGGATTTGCCGCGACCCTGCACGACACCCTCGGCTGGGCAGCCGAGGCCCCGGAACCCGGGCAAAGCGTCACGTTGCTCTAACGGCGATTGCGCCAGGCGAAGCGGCCGTCCTCGATCAGGCTGACCCTGCCGTAGTCGAAGCGCAGCGAGAACCAGTCCTGTTCGCCGGCCAGCTCGGCGGCGCAGACCTTGATCACCCCCGCATGCGCCACCAGCACGGCTTCGTCGGGTAGCGTCGCGAGAAAGTCCGCGACGCGCGCGCGCAGAGCCGCCACCGCCTCGCCGCCCGGCGGCACGAAGCGGAACGGATCGGCCGCCCAGGCATCGAGCAGGGCGCGGTCGAGGCGGTCCCAGGCCTGCATCTCCCACGCGCCGAAATCGATCTCGCGAATGCGCGCATCGATGATCGGCGCCGGATGCAGCCGTTCGGCCAGCCGGCGGCAGCGCGCAAGGGGGCTGGAAAAGAGGGGGATGTCCGCGGGCAGCAATGCCCGCAATGCCTCGGCATGAACGACCGGGTCTTCGGCCAGCGGCAAATCGGTGGCACCGTAACAAGTGCCGGGCGGCACGGCCGGCGGCGGATGGCGGATCAGCCAAAGTCGCATAGCAGACCGAGATAAAACGCAATTTCCGTCAGTTGCTGCGTGGCGCCCAGACAGTCTCCCGTGTAGCCGCCGATGCGCCGCACGAAATAACGCGCGGCAAGCAGCGTGACGACAGCGACCAGCAGCAATGCGACCGTCACCTGCGGCCATGGCAGCAGCAGGCAGGGCGCGAATCCGCACAGCGCGGCGACGGCGAGTTCGCCCTTGCCCATGCGCGTGGCGAGCGGCTTCGATTTTGACGTGTCGTCGTCGCGCGCGTAGTCGAGCGCGAAGATCAGCGTGGTGGAAGCGAGGCGCGAGACGGCGTGGCCGGCGATCAGCGCCAGCGGCAAAGTCGGCGCCGGCAGGACGGCGAGGGCCTGGAATTTGGCCAGCAGCGCCATGCCGATGCCGATGGCGCCGTAGCTGCCGATGCGCGAGTCCTTCATGATCGCCAGCACCTGCGCCTTCGTCCAGCCGCCGCCGAAGCCGTCGATGCTGTCGGCGAGGCCATCCTCGTGGAAGGCACCGGTGACGAGCAGTGTCGCCGCCATGCCGAACAGCACGGCGATCTGCACCGGCCAGAGCTGCAATGCTGCCAGCGTGACCGCCGCACCAATGGTGCCGACGATCAGGCCGATTGCCGGGAACCAGCGCGCGGCGTGGTTGAGCTGTTCCGCCGAATGCCTAACCCAGCCCGGCACTGGCAGCCGCGTGAAGAAGCGCAGTGCGGCGAAGAAGTATTCCAGCTCTTTCACAACTTCTCGCTGACGCCGGCCGACTCGAAGCTCGCCATTTCGTTGAGGAAGGCGCAGGCCGCGCGCACCAGCGGCCAGGCCAGCGCTGCGCCGGTACCCTCGCCGAGGCGCAGGTCGAGATCGAGCAGCGGTTCGACGCCCAGCGCATCCAATTGCAGGCGATGCCCCGGCTCCCTGGAGAGATGCGAAAACACCGCGTAGTCCAGGAAAGCGGGGGCAAGCCGCGCGGCAACCAGCGCCGCCGCGCCGCAGATGAAGCCGTCGACCAGTATGAGCATTTTCCTTTGTGCGGCGGCCAGCATCGCGCCAGCCATCATCGCGATCTCGAAGCCGCCGTAGCGGGCGAGCACGGTCAGCGGATCGTCGTTGCGCTCCGACCAGAGCGTCAGCGCCTGCTGCAACAGAACGGTCTTGCGCGCCAGCCCTGCGTCGTCCAGTCCGGTGCCGCGCCCGACACAGTCGGCCAGCGGCGCGCCGCTCAGGCAATGCGTCAGCAGCGCGGCCGAGGCAGTGTTGCCGATGCCCATTTCGCCGAAACCGACCACCTCGCAACCCTTGTCGGCCAGTTCGGCGGCGATGGCCGCGCCGCGCTTCATGGCCGTGGAGCATTGCTCCGCCGTCATCGCCGCGCCATCGAGATAACTTGCCGTCCCGCCAGCGCCGACTTTTGGCTCCGGCATAACGTTCGCTGCGCTCACGTTAGCCTGCACCGAAACTGCGCCTACGGCTTGTTTTGCATCGACGAGCCCGGGACGATCGCCGAAGTCATGGGCCACGCCGGCATCCACCACCGTCAGCGCAATGCCGTTGGCACGAGCGAAGACATTGATCGCCGCGCCGCCGGCAAGGAAGTTCTCGACCATCTGCCAAGTCACATCCTGCGGGAAGGCGGAAATGCCGGCTTTTGCCGCGCCATGGTCGCCGGCGAAGACGACGAGGTGCGGCTGGTTCAAGGTCGGCGTCAGCGAGCCGCGCACGCGGCCGATCTGCAGCGCGAGGTCTTCGAGCCGGCCCAGCGCGCCGAGGGGTTTGGTCTTGCCGTCGATCTTCGCGCGCAGGGCGGCGTCGAGCGCCGTGTCGACCGGTTGAACGGAAAATGTCATGCGTGCTCCCGGAAAGAAAGCCGGCATTGTAAGCTGTGCCCATGATCGAACTCATCCTCGGCGGTGCCCGCTCGGGCAAGAGCAGTTTCGCTGAGGCACAGGCGCGTGCCTCCGGACTCAAGGTGATCTACCTCGCCACCGGCGAGGCGCGCGACGACGAAATGGCCGCGCGCATCGCCCATCACCGCGCACGGCGTCCGGCCGGCTGGCGCACGGTCGAGGAACCGCTCGCGCTCGCTGCCGCACTTGCCCGCATGGCCGCGCGCGACACTTGTGTGCTGGTCGATTGCCTCACGCTGTGGCTCGCGAACGTGTTGCTCGCCGAGCGCGACGGCGAAGTCGCCAAGCTGCTCGAAGCCCTGCCAGGCCTGCCGGGCCGGATCATCCTCGTCAGCAACGAAGTCGGCTGGGGCATCGTGCCGGAGAACGCGCTGGCGCGGCGCTTCCGCGACGAACAGGGGCGGCTCAACCAGAAGGTCGCCGCGCTGGCCGACCGGGTGACGCTGGTGGCGGCGGGATTGCCGCTGGCGCTCAAATAAGCCCGCGAAGGTCGAGCGCCGCCTCCACCGCATCGGCCAGCCGGTCGAGGTCGGCTTCGCGGCGGAGGGCGAGGTCGACCGGCGCGATGTCTCCCGCGCCGGCCCAGGCCAACAAGGCGACGAGTGCTTCCGGCGTGTCGAACAGGCCGTGGCAGTAGGTGCCGAGAATCTGGCCATCCGCTGAGATCGTGCCGTCCGTTCGGTCGTCGTCGAAGCGAACGGCTGGCCGGTCCAGCGCAGCACCCGTCGTTACGCCCATGTGGATCTCGTAACCCTGCATAGGTGCCGTCCTGCCAGCGCCGACTTTCAGAAAGCCCTTCACGTTTCGTAATTGCTTTTCCGCCTCCAGCGTCGTTTCGCAATCGAGCAGGCCGAGGCCGGTCACGCTGCCGGGCTTGCCTTCGAGGCCGGCCGGATCGTGCAGCGCGCGGCCGAGCATCTGGTAACCGCCGCAGAGGCCGATGAGCTTGCCGCCGTAACGCAGATGGCGCTTGATCGCGGCTTCGTGTCCCTGTTCCCGTAGCCAAGCGAGGTCGGCCTGCACCGACTTCGAACCGGGCAACACGATCAGGTCGCACGGCGACAGCGGCTGGCCCGGCCCGACCCAGCGGAAATCGATCTCGGGATGCAGTCGCAGCGGATCGAGGTCGTTGGCGTTGGAAATGCGCGGGAACACGGGAGCAGCCACGACCAGTTTCGTTTCGCCTTCCCGTTCCGAGTGATGCGCCAGCGCGTCCTCGGCATCGAGGAACAGGCCGTGCAAGTAAGGCAGCGTGCCCAGCACCGGTTTGCCGGTGCGCTGTTCCAGCCAGTCGAGACCGGGCTGCAACAGGCCGATGTCGCCGCGAAACTTGTTGACGACGAGTCCTTGCACGCGCGCCCGCTCGCTGGCCGAAAGGCAGTCGAGCGTGCCGGCGAAGTGCGCGAGTACGCCGCCGCGGTCGATGTCGCCAACGAGGATCACCGGGATGTCGACCGCCTCGGCAAAGCCCATGTTGGCGATGTCGCGGTCGCGCAGGTTCACCTCGGCCGGGCTGCCTGCGCCTTCGACGATCACGCAGTCGAATTCCTGCGTGAGTCGGCTCCAGGATGTCAGCACCGCCGCCATCGCCACGCGCTTGTAGTCGTGGTAGGCGCGTGCATTCAGGTCGGCGACCGCTTTGCCGTGGATGATTACCTGCGCGCGCTTGTCGCTGTTGGGCTTCAGAAGCACCGGGTTGAAGTCGATGCGCGGCGCCAGCCCGGCGGCCTGCGCCTGCAAGGCCTGGGCGCGGCCGATCTCGCCGCCGTCCACGGTCACGGCCGAGTTCAGCGCCATGTTCTGCGGCTTGAACGGGGCGACGCGCACGCCGCGCCGACGGAGGATGCGGCACAGCGCCGCGACCAGCACGCTCTTGCCGGCGTCGGAAGTGCAGCCTTGTACCATGAGGGCGCGCATCATGCCCCCTGCGCTTCGAGAATGTCTCGAATCCGTGCCGGCTCGAATGCCACGTCCCAAGTCCAGACGCCGAAACCGCCCTTGGCATTGACCGCTTTCACCCAGGCATCCAGCGCCGCTCGCTTGGCGCGGTTCTGTTCCGAGTCTTCGCCCTTGATTTCCAGCACCAGCGTCTTGCCATTCGCCAGGCGAATCAGGAAATCGGGCACAAAGCGGCGACGCACGCCATTCCACAAATAGAAAATCTCGAAGCCGAGATGATCGTTCTTGGCATAGGCCAGCACCCGGTTGCTCGATTCGAACAGGTTCGCCGCATAGCCTTCCCAGGCGCTGTCTCCCACCACATGGCTGATCTGCGACTTCGTCGTGGCGAGATTCGGCTTGGTGGTATACCAGGTCGGCATCGCGCGCGTCGAGCCAATGGGGTTTTCCTCGTCGAACACCGGTTCCTGCCGCTCCCGATTCTGCTCGGTCACATGGCGCATCAGATGCTGGACGATCCTATCCAGGTTCAATGCAATCAGAATGCGCTTGCGTAGCGGCTCCCGATGGAACAACGAGGGAATCTCGATCTTGTCGCCGTCGAGAAATATTTCGACAAGACGGATCAACTGGAACACCAGCCATTCCCGGTTGCCCGAGAAGCCGTGATGCATTGCGTCGAACGCCTTGGCTGCCGCTTTGAAAATCAGGCGTTGCAGACGGAACTCTTCCGGCAGCAAGGCCAAATCGATCTTTGTCGCCTTGCCCAAGTCCGCCGCGCCGCCCAGCGCCGGCGCGATCTCCGCGACAATCGGGGTGGTGGCGGGATCGAGCGCGAGCGCCGCAACGACGCTCCAGTCGACCTCCAATGTCGGGCGCAGCACGGACTCCACGCGCAATACATTGGGCCAGCGAATTTCCAGCGCATTGCGCTCGGGCCGCGATTCGATCTGGGTACTCGGCTTCGGCGGCGGCGGCGCCTCGCCGCCGGCCCCCACATCCTGAAATACCGACAGCGGCACGCCGAAGACATTCACATACTCGGCCCGGAAAAAACCGTTATCGTCGAGATCGTGGTTGACCCGACGCAAGCCGCGCCCGATCACCTGTTCGCACAGAAGCTGCGAGGTAAAGGCGCGCAAGCCCATGATGTGGGTTACGTTCTTGGCATCCCAGCCTTCCGAGAGCATGGCCACGGAAACCACGCTTTGCAGATCCTGGCCGACCGTGCCGGGCTTGCCGACGTTATCGACCATCTCCCGCAGCAGTTCCTCTTTTTTCAGATTGCGCAGGCGCACCTTGCGTTCGGCGGGAATCCCCGCCGCTTCGACGATAGCCGCCAGTTTTGCCTCGTAATCCTTGTCGGCCGTCGCCGTCTCGCCGATCTCGGCCTTGTCGAGCACCTTCGAATCGACGCGCAGCGTGCGTTCCGGCGCATGCAACTCCGGCCAATGGGCATGACCCTTGGACAGATAGTGCTCGACGCGCGCCGCCGTCTCGGTGCGATTGCAGACCGTCAGCATCACCGGCGGCGACGGGTGCCCTGCCGCCCGCCAGTCGGCCGCGGCGGCTCGCCAGTCGGCGCCAAGCAAGGTATAGGCATCCTGCACCAGCTTGGGCAGCGGCTCATACGCCTCGGCCTTGCGGTTCAAGTCGTCGGCGACCTCGGCGTCGCGATAGATGTGATAGAGCTTGGGCCGCAGCGTGCGCGCGTCCGGCAGGGCATCGTCGCGCACCACCACGCGCGGCGTTTTCACGAGTCCGGCCTCGATGGCGTCGTTGAGGCCGAAGTCGGACACGATCCAGCCGAACAGGCCGGCCTCGGTGCTGGCCTTGCCCGTGGGCGCGAAAGGCGTGGCGGACAAATCGAAGGCGCGATTGATGCGCCGCGTCTTGTGGAGCCGATCCAGACCCTCGATCCAGCGCGTTGCCTCGTCGAGGTCGATGCCGGCATCCAGCGCCTCCTTGCGGCTGATCTTGGCCTCGGCGGGCACGCGATAGGCGTGGTGCGCCTCGTCGTTGAGAACCACGATATCCTTGTACGCCGCCAGCTTGCCCAGCACCCGGCGCGCAAATGCCTCGTCCGATTCCCGGCCCTTCTTGACCACCGAACGTTCGGGCGCCGCCAGGGGCATCAGGGCATGCCAATTCTCGACCAGGATTTCCGCACGGTTGAGTTGCTGGCGCATGGCCTCGGACGGGCAAAGCCCGAACTGGTCATAGGCATTGCCTGGTTCCCCCGGATACAGCACCCGCAGCCGATCCTTGACCGTCAAGCCCGGCGCCACCACGAACAAGGCGCGGGAAAAATCCTTGCCCCGCTTCGGATAAGCCAGCGCGTTGAGCACCTGCCAGGCAACGAGCATCGCCATCACCACGGTCTTGCCCGTTCCCGTCGCCATCTTGCAGCACAGGCGTTCCCAAGGACCGCCATCGCCGGGGACGAACACGCCCTGGCGGAATTCCGGAGCCGCCTCCTGCCACCAGATCAGTGTCTCGATGGCCTCCAGCTGACAGAAGTAAAAGGGAAACTGGCGCGCCGAGCGATCATGCCAGTGTTCGAGCAAGCGTCGGGTCACGGCGGTGGCGCCGTCGTAGCCCGCCGCGCGCCAGGCAGCCACCCGTTCGCGAATCTCGTTCACCCGGTCGAGATTTTCGATGCGCCGGGTGTTGTTGCGCACGTCGAAAATCTCGTAGCCGGCCGGGCGGCGCGATTCGACGAGCGCCAGACGCCCGTCGGCGCCCTGCTGCCAGTGGCGGGTTGGAGCGGCGAATGGGGAATTGAGGATAAGGGATTGCTGCACCACGGTTTACCCTGCGATCGACTCAGCCAAGCCGTAGGCCTGCTGAGGATGGGTCGGATCGTCCGGATAGCGATAGGCAAGCTGGCCCTCGGCGATCAAGGGGGATAAATAGCCCTTTTGCAGGTATTCGGCATTGCGGCCCGTGATGCGGGCCAGTTCGTCCGCGCTGAAATAGCGCTGCCCGCATATCGCCAGAAGCGTCTCCTTGAGGCGATCCTTGTCGCGACTGCGCTGCCCGAGTTGTGTTACCCGCTCCCGTATTTCTGGAGCGAGTTCGGCGAGCAGTACATCCCGCTCCGAGTCCGGAGATAAGCCCACGAGGTCCGGAGATAAGCCCACGAGGTCCGGAGATAAGCCCACGAGGTCCGGAGATAAGGTTTCTGACTGGGGAGGTAAGCCATCGCCCAGCAGTTGATCGGTGGGGATGTAATACGTGGCCGATCCCTTGCCCATTTGTTTCAGCAGGCGGGCATCGCGCAAGCGGCGAAGTTTCTGGCTGGCCGCGAGCGGGTCCACCCGGTTGAGTTCCCGCAAGGTGGCGTTGTCGATGGCGCCGACCTCCCTGACCCAGATCAGCGCCCGGGCCTCCTCGTCGGTCAGGGCCAAGTCCTTGAATCGGCTCAGCCAGGCGATGTCGTCCGGCCCCAGAAAGTGGTGGAACAGGTAGCGGGCGCTGAATTTGTCCTGCGCCCGGTCGGATTCGAAGGCCGGCGGAGTCAGGCCGGCCTGGGCCATCATGTCCCGCATGACGCGAATGCCGCTGCCCTTGGTTTCGGCAAAGCGACTTTCGTGCAGCACGGCGGCGATGCGCGGATTGCGCGACAAAGAGCCTGGCTCGCCAAGGTGTTCGGGCGACTTGAGTGAGAACCCCGGATTGATGATTTCCAGCCGGTTGCTATAGCGGATGATCTGAATGGGGCTCTGCGCGCGGTAGTTCCGGTGCATGACGGCGTTGACGATGGCCTCGCGGATCACGCGCTGCGGGACGCGATAGACGTCCTGACGCTGTAATTGACCCTCGGGCAAGGAAAACCCCTTGGGCAGGTCGTCCATCACCGCTGCCGTCGCCCTGCGGATAAGACGGATCAGCGGATCGCGTATCTCGATGCTGTCGAAGCGTTTTTCGGGGTCGGGCACCCATTCGCGCCCCGGCACGCGGATGTAATCCACGCGCATCATGGGAAAGAAGCGCCGCAGCGCGATAGCTTTGCCGAACAGCATGAGGCCGGCGACGGTAGGCACCTGCCGGCCTTCGAGCGGCCGGACGCAACCGAGCGCCAGCAACAGCTCGGGGTCGCTCCACCTGAGTTCCTCCGCATCCGGGTTCGCCTCGGCCCGCGCCTTGCGGTAATCCGCGATGGCGTCCGGGTCGATGTCGTCGAGGGTCGCATCCGCAACGGCATTGAAGTCGTAGGCCTCGCTGCCGCGACCTTCGTAGAAAACCGTCAGGTCGTCCTCGGTACATCGCTGGTCGGTCGGCCCGATACGCCGGAGCGCTCCGCGCGGCAAGCCCTGGCTTTTGAAATAAACCGGCTTCTCTCCCGGCTGTGCCTCGGGCACGAAGACCAGCAGAACGACCTTGTCGTTCAAAGCTTCCTGCCGGATATCCACGCGCACCGGCACATTGAATTCGCTCCGGCAGCGGGTCGCCAGCTCGCTGGCGAGCTTGTCCGGACTGTCGATGCCGACGACTTCGTAGGACGGGAACAGCGCCATTTCCTCGCGCGCCACGCCCAGCAGCAGATGCCCGCCGCCCAAACCCGGTTCGTTGGCAAAGGCGCAGACGGTTTCCATGACCGAATTGCCGATCTCGGCGGAACGCTTGGCTTCGATGCGTTCGGTTTCGTCCAGATTGACCAGCCGGTCGAAAATTTCGCGGGCGTTCATGGGCTTCTCGTTTTCAGTCCAGCGCCACGATCTTCAACGACTCGAGCCCCCGGTCGTCAACGATCTTCACCGCGACTTTCCTGTTTTCTCCCGCCTCGAAGGGGAGCGAGACCGTGCCGTGGAAGGCGTCGAGTTGCGCCTCGTCGAGTTCGGCGCGGATGTCGCGCTTGAGCTTTTCCCAGCCCTCGCCCTTGCCGGCGAGCGGGAAGAACACCTGGCGCGGGAACAGCGAGCGTTCGTCGTAGTCCGTGTCGAGCGACCAGAGCGCGATCTTGCCCTTGCCGCCCGAGACCAGTTCGCCCTTCGCCGTATCGAAATAGTCGAAGCCATGCACTTCGACCTCGAAGCGGCCATCCTTGCGCGTCCTCACTTCCACGTCCGGCTGGCCCATCAGCCAGAACGACTGGTTGCTGGCGCGCGCCTTCTTCAGGTCTTCGGTCAGGAGGTCGGTGTTCATCTGCGCCTTGAGGGCGACGATGCCCTTCAGGTGGTCGATGTCCTTGGCCGCTTCGGGGTCGAAGGCGAAGGCGCAGAAGACGATCATCTTCGGCAACGGGAACAGTTCGCCCGCCTCGGTGAGCGCCAGCGCCACGGCGCGCTGCTCCAGCGCCGCATGCTCGGGGCCGAAGCTCACCACCACGCGCTCGCCGCTGTCGAGGTGGCCGGTCGCATGCAGGTGGCGCGTGCCGGGCAGGGTTTCCAGTTCCGCGAATTTCAATATCTGCCCGCCGCGCCCGCGGATGCCGGTCTTCAACAATTCGTCGCGCCACTGGTGCTGGCGCGAGGATTCGCCCGAGCGGGCGATGGTGATGTCGGCGGTGCCGTCCCGCCAGCGCCGACTTTCATCGTCCAGCGACTGCACGGTCGGGAAAGGCACGGCCTCCACCGAAAACGGCCCGGTCACGCGCAGCTTGGTCTTCGACTTCTGCGGCTGGTCGTAGAGCGTTTCCTGGTCGGCGTGGTCGGCGATTGAGCGATCCATCGCCTTCTGCATCGACTGCCGCGCGGCGTGGAACGCCTCGAAATGCACCTTGGCCGACGCAGGCCAGTCGGCCGGCATATCGAACGGCACTTCCCATTCCTTGAGTTCGCCCTTGATCGCCTGGTTCAGTGCCGCCAGCGCCGTCTCGACGGCGGGGTGCAGGCGCGCGTAAATCTCGTCGATCTCCGGGTTGTTGGCGATGGACTTCAGCGTGACGTGCGGCACCGTCTTGTAGATAAATCCGCCGCGCAGGCCCTCGTGCGGATAGCGCAACTCGAAGTAATCGAAACTCGCCGTCATCAAGCGCTGCTTCGCCAGCGTCACCGCCACCCGCGACGTATCGCAAGTAATCCACCGCCGCCCCCACTTCTCAGCCACATACGCCGTCGTCCCCGACCCGCAAGTCGGATCGAGCACCAGATCGCCGGGGTCGGTGGTCATCAGGAGGCAGCGCTCGATGATTCGTTCGTTTGTTTGGACAACATAGATGAGACCGGCGGCACCCATCATGTCAGTCCAGATATTCGCAATGGGAGACACGGGGAAATCTTCGAGATATTTCTTGAACCTCAGCTTTCCAGGCGTTATCAATACCCTTCCCGCCCTAGCAGCCCTATAAATGCCAGCTTCGGTTGTACTCCAATGCCTTGTCGCAGCGGGCCGAAACTCTCGGCCGCCCAAAGTGATTGGAAAGTGGAATGAATCAGCATAGCCGTTTGATTCGATCGAAACCGACTGATACCAGCCCCCTTCGTCTTTAAGGCGATACTGCAACTCGGCTGCTCCACTGTCTGACTTATCCAGAAACAGTTGCGAATACTTGAGCTTGGACTTGTCCTTTGCGTACCAGATAATGAAGTCTCCGATGGTGGCAAGCGAATTCACCCGCGCGTCTGGGCTGCTTACTGCGCCCGTCTTTCTTACGGTAATCACGCTTACTGCATTTGCTGCACCGAAAACCTCATCCAGAATCTCCTTGGTGTGGTGCAAATTCTCATCCGAAATCTGCACGAACACGCTGCCGGTTTCGTTGAGCAGTTCCTTCGCCAGCAGCAGCCGGTCGCGCAGGTAGGTCAGATACGAGTGAATCCCCAGCTCCCAGGTGTCGCGGAAGGCCTTGATCATCTCCGGCTCTTGGGTGAGGTCTTCGTCCTTCCTGTCCTTCACGTCGCGCTTGTTCACGAAGGGTTGGAAGTTGGAGCCGTACTTGATGCCGTAGGGCGGGTCGAGGTAGATCATCTGCACGCGGCCGGCCATGCTTTCCTTTTGCAGCAGCGAGTTCATCACCAGCAGGCTGTCGCCGGCGACGAGGCGGTTGCTCCAGCCTTTGTCGTGTTTGTAGAAATCGATGGCATCCCTGAGCGGCAGGCTCTCGAAGGGGGCGTCGAAGAGGCCGGGCTGGATGGCCTTGGCTTTGCCGTCTCTCCCCTTTGCCTGATCCTTCCTCACGGCGGCGAGGATGCTCATCGGGTCGATGCGCTCGTGCACGTGCAGGCTGACGGTGTCGACCTCGAAGCTCAGGCGCTCGGCCTTGCCGGTCCAGGAGAGTGTCGGGTCGAGATGCGGATCGTGTTGCCAGACGGTGCGCGGCGCGTCGGGGTCGGTGTCCGGCGTGACCATGCCGACTTCGGGATTGTTCTTGCGCTTTTCGGGATGGCGGTAACTGAGAATCTGCGCCGCCTCGCCCGCCGGGGCACGCGGTGCCGTTTTGGCCTTGCCCGGCTTGGCGGCTTTCGCGGCTGCGGTTGCCGCGGTCGGCGCGTCCTGCGCCTCCAGGTCGAAACCGCCCAACTCCTCGGCGAGCAAGCGGCGCACCGAACCGCCGCGCCCCTTGCCCTTGACCAGCGCGCCGACGGTAACGAGCCCGTCCTTGATCTGCTCGAACAAGGTGTCGGAGGTTTTCAGGCCGGCGGTCGCGGCGGCGGCAACGAATGCTTGTTTGAGCGCGGCATTGCCGACCGGGCTGCCGTCTTCCGGCACCAGCGCAAGCAGCAATTCGGCCAGGCGGCGGTTGGTTTCCATGGGGCGGTCCTCTTATTCCCGGTCGACCGGCGGAACGGTCGGGCCGCGGAATCATACGCCATTCCTTATGCATCAAACCCGCATACGCCGTGCGAAAGGGGCTTCCCCGGTAAACTGCGTCGCCCCCCTCGTTCGATTACTTCATGTCCCTTCCTTCCGCTCCAGCCGCCGCCCTCGCCGGCGTTTTGCTCGACCGCCTGCTCGGCGAGCCGCGCCGCTGGCATCCGCTGGTTGGCTTCGGCCGGCTCGCCGACACGGCGGAACGCCTGCTGCGGCAAGGCGCGCCCGGGCATGCCGCCGGCAATCGGCTGCGCGGCCTCGTGGCGTGGAGCGCCATCGTCCTGCCGTTGGTCGCACTCGCCATGTGGCTTTCCCATCCGCTTGTCGACGCGTTGCTGCTCTGGCTCGCGCTCGGTGGCCGCAGTCTTGGCGAACACGCGCGCGCCATTGCCGCACCACTGGCGGCGGGCGATCTGCCGGCGGCGCGCCAGGCGGTCGGCATGATCGTCTCGCGCGACACGACGCAGCTGGACGAAACCGGCGTGGCGACGGCCGCCGTCGAATCGGTACTGGAGAACGGCAACGACGCGGTGTTCGGCGCGCTGTTCTGGTTCTGCGTCCTGGGCGGTGCCGGCGCGGTGCTATTCCGGCTGGCCAACACGCTCGACGCGATGTGGGGCTACAAGGACGCGCGGCGCCTGCATTTCGGCTGGGCTGCGGCGCGTCTCGACGACGGGCTCAACTTCATCCCCGCGCGGCTGACCGCGCTGACCTACGCGCTGCTTGGCCGCACGCGCAGCGCGCTGGCCTGCTGGCGCGCGCAGGCTGGCGCCTGGAGCAGCCCGAACGCCGGCCCCGTGATGGCGGCCGGTGCGGGGGCGCTGAACGTTTGTCTCGGCGGCGCGGCGAGTTACCACGGTGCCGTCGAAGAGCGGCCAAAACTCGGCGCTGGCGGGACGGCAACTGCCGCCGACATCGGCCGTGCCGTGGCGCTGGTCGAGCGCGGCCAGTGGCTTTGGGTGGGCCTCTTTGTCGCCGGGAGCCTCGTCCTTGCTTGAACACGGCGGCAGACTGGGCGAGGCCGCGCGGCGCTTCGGCATCCCGCGCGCCGAGTGGCTCGATCTCTCCACCGGCATCGCCCCCTGGCCCTATCCGTTGCCCGCCGTACCCGCCGAGGTCTGGCAGCGCCTGCCCGAAGAAGATGACGGGTTGGAGGACGCCGCGCACGGTTATTACGGCACAGCGAATCTGCTCGCGCTGCCCGGTTCGCAGGCCGCGATCCAGGCGCTGCCGCGGCTATTTTCGTCCGGCCGCGTGGCCATGCCCCGGCCCATCTACACCGAGCATCCCGCCGCCTGGCAGGCCGCCGGCCACACAGTCGTCGGTTGGGACGAGCCGGCCGACTACGCGGTGCTGTGCAACCCGAACAATCCGACCGGCGAGAGATTTTCACGCAACGCACTGCTCGAACGCGCCCGGGCGCTGCGCCTGCTGGTCGTCGACGAAGCCTTCATCGACGCGGAACCGATGGAGTCGCTGGCCGCCGCCAATGACGCGGAGAATATTGTCGTGCTGCGCTCGCTCGGCAAGTTCTTCGGGCTGGCCGGCGCGCGCGTCGGGTTTGCGTTCGGCGCGCCGGAACTGCTCGACCGTTTGCGTGAAACCCTCGGCCCCTGGGCGGTGACCCATCCCGCGCGCTGGGCGGCGCGGCGGGCGCTGACCGATCGCGTCTGGCAGGCGGCGCAGCGGGAACGGCTACAGGTCGCGTCCCGCCGCCTCGCCGCGCTGCTGGGCTGCCTCGGCACGCCAACCGGCTGCGCGCTGTTTCAAACCCTCGCCACGCCGCGCGCCGCCGCAATCCATGAACAATTGGCCCGGCGCGGCATACTGGTCCGCCGGCTCGACGCACCCGCCGCACTGCGCCTTGGTCTGCCGGGCAGCGAAGATGCC
This sequence comes from Pseudomonadota bacterium, assembly GCA_021849505.1. GTDB lineage: Bacteria > Pseudomonadota > Gammaproteobacteria > Burkholderiales > Rhodocyclaceae > Sulfuricystis. The sequence continues at coordinate 12,892 of JAJZSW010000022.1, read as the reverse complement.
TGGCAACGACTCGAATACGCCCTGAAGGAAATGGAATGAAACGCCTGCTTGCCCTGTTTGCCCTCTTCGTTCTCGCCGCCGCGCGCGCCGCCAACGCGGAAATCGCCGTCACCGACGACACCGGCGTCACGCTGCACCTTGCCAAACCGGCGCGGCGCATCGTCAGCCTCGCGCCGCACGTCACCGAAACGCTGTTCGCGGCCGGCGCGGGACACCGGATCGTCGGCGCGGTCGACTACAGCGATTTCCCGGCGGCGGCGAAAGCCATTCCCCGCGTCGGCGGCTATTCGCGGCTCGACCTCGAAGCCATCGCCGCCCTCAAGCCCGATCTGGTCATCGGCTGGGCCAGCGGCAACGGCCCGGCGCACATCGAGAAATTGCGCGCGCTGGGCCTGCCCATCTATCTTGCGCAGCCGGAGCGCATCGACGACGTGGCGGCCAATCTCGAACGTTACGGCGAGCTCGCCGGCACGCCAGGCCCGGCGCGCGCCGCCGCCGCGAACTTCCGCGCGCGACTCGCCGCGCTGCGCGAGCGCCATGCGACGCGGCCGCGGGTGCGTGTCTTCTACCAGATATGGAAACAGCCGCTGATGACCGTCGGCGGCGGGCAGGTGATCAGCGATGTCATTCATCTGTGCGGCGGCGAGAACGTCTTCGCCGACTTGAAGCCGCTCGCGCCCAAGGTCACGGTCGAGGCGGTGCTCGCCGCCGATCCCGAGGTCATCATCGCTTCCGGCATGGGCGAATCGCGCCCGGAGTGGCTCGACGACTGGCGGCAGTGGCAGAGCATGACGGCGGTGAAGCGCGACAACCTGTTCTTCGTCCAGCCCGACCTGATCCAGCGCCACACGCCGCGCCTCGTCGAGGGCGCGGAACGACTGTGCGCGCATCTCGATGTTGCGCGGGGGCGGCGGTAAACGAGTCGCGGCGATCACCCAACACAAACGATCGAGCCTATCCGCCATTCACCCGGCAATGGCATCCGAAGACACCGCCTCGTGTTCGCGGCAGATGCGTTCCCGCTCCGCGGCCAGCAGTCGCTCGCCGGTCAGCCCGCAACGCCAGTAACCGCGTCCCGCCGCGGTGTGATGGCGGCAGCTGCGGCAAACGCCAAAACCGCGCCGGCCTTCCTGCTCCTGCAGGCAACGCAGCATCCCAAGGAGGCCGTCGACAAGCCCGGCGGGCAGGCGGCAAGCGGCGCCGAACCGCTCCAGGCCGTCGCGCGCGACGTGCGCGCACACCTGGCGGCCGGCCGGCGTCAGGGCCAGGCGCACCACGCGCCGATCGCGGTCGTCCTGGACGCGCTCGAGCAGCCCCTTGCCTTCCAGCAGAATCAGGCTTTGCGACACGGTGCCCTTGGTTACCCCCAGATAGTCGGTTACCGCCTGGGGCGTATTGGAATAGCGGTTGGCGGCGGCGAGGTAAAGCAGGATGCGGGCATGCGCCGCTTGCAGGCCCAGCTCCGCCACCGCGCCCTTCAGGCGTGCCTCCGCCAGGTTGGCGAGACGTTCGGCGACATCCAGCGCGCGCAGGGTTTCGTTTTGCATGGCCGTACTGTAGCGTATCGATACCATATTGACAAGCGCGCGATTACGGCCTATAAGTATCGTGTCGATACCAATATCGGCAGATCGCATCCACCCACGAGGAGACCGCCATGAAGACCCTGCTGCTTGCCGCAAGCCTGACCCTTGCATCCTTGAACGTCGCCGCCGCCGAGGTCGCCTATCCGACCGGCTATCGCGACTGGACGCACGTCAAAAGCCTGATTCTGGAAGAAGGCCATCCGCTCCACGAACTGGTCGGCGGGCTGCATCACATCTACGCCAACGACAAGGCCATGAAAGGCTACCGGGGCGGCCGCTTCCCGGATGGAGCGGTGATCGTGTTCGACCTGTTCGAGACCAGCAAGGGCGGCAACGCCATCGCCGAGGGACCGCGCAAGCTCGTCGCCGTGATGCAGCGCGACGGACGAAAGTTCAAGGACACCGGCGGCTGGGGCTTCGAGGGTTTCGCCAAGGGCGATCCCAAGCAGCGCGCGGTCGGCGCTCAGGCCAGGACCGCCTGTTTCGGTTGCCATGCCGAGCAGGCCGCCAAGACCGACCTGGTCTTCAGCGTCTGGCGCGAATAAGCGGCGCGGAGAGTGTTCAAGAAACACGAAGGGCCGCCCCGAGTGTTTCTGCCCCTTGAGGGGAGATCGCCGCGCAGCGGCGATTTCGGGGTGGGCTCAATACGCCGGCGCCGTCCCGCCGGCGCCGACTTTCCAGCGGTTCTCGAAGAGCACGTCCGCCAACGGCAGCCGCTTGCCCCAGCCGGCGTCCTCGAACATCGGGCGCGGGTAGAAGGCCGGCACGCGACCGATGCAGAGGATGGCGAGCGGGCGCGCGCCATCCGGCATCTCCAGTAGATCGGCCAAGGCCTGCGGATCGAAAAACGACACCCAGCCGAGGCCGATGCCCTCGGCGCGCGCCAGCAGCCACATGTTCTGGATCGCGCAGCCGACCGAGGCGATGTCCATTTCAGGCAGCGTGCGGCGGCCGACGATGTGGCGTTCGCGCTCCGGCATCAGCGCGACGACCAGCAGCTCGGCACAGTCGCGGATGCCCTCGATCTTCACCTGGAGGAACTCCTCATTGCGGCTGGGCAGCGCCGCCGCCGTGGCCAGCCGTTCCGCCTCGACCAGCGCGTGAATGCGCGTGCGCAGGTCGCGGTCGGCGATGCGGATGAAGCGCCAGGGCTGCATGTAGCCGACCGAAGGCGCCAGGTGAGCGGCCTCGATCAGGCGTTCCAGCAGGCCTGCGGGCAAGGCATCGGGCAGGAAGTGGCGCATGTCGCGCCGCTCGCGGATGGCGCGCTCGACGGCGGCGATTTCGGTTTCGGAATAGCGGTGGTCGGTCATGGCAGGTTCACGCTGAAGCTGGTTTCGACACCGGCATCCCAGCCGTCCCACAGGAAGTCGCCGGCCTTGCCGTCGGCGATCAGGCGCAGCGCGTAACGCACCTGCTCCTCGTAGAAGCCGCAGAAGGCGCCGATCTTCTCCATGCCGCCGTTCATCTCGTGCGCTTCGGCCGGGCAGGGCGAGCCGCAGAAATGGCGGATCGCACAGGTCGAGCAGGGCGCGAACTTGTCCACGTCGCGCCCGGTCACCTTGGCGAAGGCTGGGCTGGCGAGCACATCCTCCATCGAATCGCGGAACAGGTTGCCGCCTTCGAACTGGGGCAGGCCGATGAACTCGCTGCACGGGAACAGGCCGCCGTCGGGCGCCAGCGCGAAGAAGGCGCGGCCGCCGCCGCAGGGCGAGATGTCGCACATCAGCCGGCGCGCCGTCGGTGCCAGGATCGCCAGCAGGATGTTGGCGAAGTTGGCCACCACCAGCTTGCGCCCGCTCGCGCGGAACAGTGCGTGGCTGCGCTCGACGGCGGCGATGAAGGCGTGCGCCAGCGCGGCGTCGGCCGGCTTCACGGTGCGCGCGCCGGGCAGCGTGCAGCGCACGGCGTTGAGCATGCAGGTCGGCGCCTCGCGCGCATGGAACAGCTCGACCAGCGGCACCAGCTGGTCGAGATTCTTCGCCGTGCAGGTGGCAATCACGCTCCAGGCGTCGTAGCCGCGCAGGCGGTCCATCGCCGACAGCACCTTGTCGTGCACGCTCTTGCCGCCGAAGCTCAGGCGCGTGGCGTCGGTGACGTCGGCCGTCGGCCCGTCGAGCGAGAGGCCGATCGAAACGCCGCGGCCGGTCAGGAAGGCGAGCGCCGCGTCGTCGAGCAGCGTCGCGTTGGTCTGCACGCCGAACGTATAGTCGTCGCGGCAGGCGTCGATGGCGGCGAACAGCGCTTCGCGGTTGGTCAGCGGCTCGGCGCCATGGAAGATGACGCGCGGCTTGCGCCCGGCCGGCAGGGTCGTCGCGAAATACGCCTTGAGCCGCTCCAGCGCCGCGAGCAGCCTGTCGGCCGCCATGTGCTCGCCGTCGCGCCGCATGTCGCGCGGGATGTAGCAGTAGGTGCAATCGAGGTTGCAGCGCTCGGTCGGATTCACATAGACGGCCGAGGGCTTGAGCTCGAAGCGCAGGCCGTGCAGTTCGCGCGCGAAATCCGCCGCGCGCTCGCGGTAGGCGTCGAGCAGCGGGCCGCCGGCCAGCGTCTCGGCCAGGCGATCCTTCCTCACCAGCGCCCAGAAGGCGGTGGCGGGGTCGGTGATGGCGACGTAGTCGGCGTGCCCGATATCCAGCGGCTGCAGCGTCATCGGGCCGGCTTCCGGTCCATCAGGATGTAGTGCGAGAGGCCGACGCCGTCGGCGTCGCAGCGTCGGCGGCTGGCGATCACCGCAGGCTGGGCCGTGGGCTGCGAAGTGGCGGGGGTGGTCTGGGTTTGCTGCGGCTGAGCGGTATGCGACATGGAAACTCTCCTCGGTTCCGGAATGAAAAAAGGGCTTCGCCGCCGCGCGGCCAGCGCGACGACGAAACCCTTGCCATTGGTTTCTTCAAACTGAATCAGCAGGTCTTCTGGCTCTCGGATCGACCGGATCTGCCGCGCCTTCCCGCCGGCAGGCTGCCCGGCAGTGGCCGGCCGGGTTCCCCCCGGCCCTGCGGCATCCGTCCCCGATTACAGCGGCGGGCCCGCCACGGAATTGCACCGTGTTCCTGGATGCTGATGTCGGGGCGGATTTTACAGGAACAGCCGCGCCGCGGCATCGGGATTCGACGGGAAATAGAAATGCATGTAGCTGGCGGTGAGCCGGCCGACGCGATGGATCGCCTCGCCGCCCCGGCCTGCCGCCTTCATGGCCTGCGCGATGGGGACGAGCGGCGTTGCGGCCGTCGAGTAGTGGAAGGTGTGGCCGGTGAGCCGGCCTTCGGGCAGTTCTGCCGTGAGCATGCCGAGACCGGCGAGCCTGGCCTGCATGCGCGTCTGGCCGGGCAGCAGGCCGAACATCGCATGGTTTTCTCCGGCGACGGTATGCAGCGATTCGAAGCAGACCATCATGCCGCCGCATTCGGCCAGCAGCGGCTTGCCGGCCGCCACATGCGCGGCCAGCGCGGCAGCCATGGCGCGGTTGGCGGCAAGGCGCTCGGCATGCAGTTCAGGATAGCCGCCGGGCAGCCAGACGGCATCGCAGTCGGGCAGCACCACATCGGCGAGCGGCGAGAAGAAGGCGAGCCGCGCACCCATGGCCGCCAGGCATTCGAGGTTGGCGGGATAGAGGAAACAGAAGGCGGCGTCGCGGGCGACGGCGATGGTTTTGCCTGCCAGCAGCGGTTCAAAAGTCGGCGCTGACAGGACGGCAAAGTCGACGGCGGGCGGCGGTTCGGCGGCCGGCGTGGCGACGAGCAGGTCGGCCATGCGCTCGATCCGGGCGTCGAGATCGGCGATTTCGGCGGCGGGCAGCAGGCCCAGGTGGCGCTCCGGCAGCGCGGCATCCGCGTCGCGCGGCAGACTTCCCGCCCAGGCGATGTCCGCCGGCAGGCTCGCGCGGCACAGCGCGGCGTGGTAGTCGCTGCCGACGCGATTGGCGAGCGCATGGGCGATCGGCGCCCCCTCCCGGTAATGCTTGAGGCCCCACGCCACCGCGCCGAAGCTGCCGGCCATCGCGCCGGCATCGACGACGAGCAGGATCGGCAGGCCCAGCCGGCGCGCCAATTCGGCGCCGGTCGGCTCCGAATCGTAAAGCCCCATCACGCCTTCGACGAGGATCAGGTCGGCTTCCCGCGCGGCGCGCGCCAGCCGCCAGCGCGCGTCTTCCTCGCCGCACATGCGGAAGTCGATGTTCTCGCAGGAATGGCCCACGGCCAGCGCATGGATCATCGGGTCGAGGAAGTCCGGGCCGCACTTGAAGATGCGCACCGTGCGACCGAGCCGTGTGTGCAGCCGTGCGAGCGCGGCGACCACGGTGGTCTTGCCGTGGCCGGAGGCCGGGGCGGCGACGAGCAGCGCGGGGCAGGCTGCCATCATGACGCCAGCACGGCCTCGACGTAATCGACCGGCAGGCGGTGCTCGCGCGCGAGTTCGGCGGCGCTCTTGCCGCTTGCCCTGATGGCGGCCAGCCAGCCGTCCAGTCCCGTCGACAGCGAGCGGCCGGCGCGCTCGCCTTCCCTTGACGCCCCCGTGCCGTCGTATTTTTGGGCGTAGCCGCGCGGCGTCACCATCAGGCCGTCGCGGACATAGGTGGTGGAGTTGCCGATCAGCACGGTGGAGAGCATGCCGATCTCGCATTCGGCCATCCGTTCCAGCGTGGCGAACTCGATGCGCTGCTTGGCGCGGTAGGCGGACTTGACGACGGCGACCGGCGTGGCGGGATCGCGATGGCGCAGGAAGAGGCGCTGCGCCTCGACGATCTGGCCGGTGCGCCGGCCGCTCTTCGGGTTGTAGAGGGCGACGACGAAATCGGCGGCGGCGGCGGCATCGAGACGGCGCGCGATGACCGGCCAGGGCGTCAGCAGGTCGGACAGCGAAATCGCGCAGAAGTCGTGCGTCAGCGGCGCGCCGATCAGCGCGGCGCAGGTGTTGAGCGCCGAGGCGCCGGGCACGATCTCGACCTCGATCTCCGCATCGGGCGTCCAGCCGGCCTGGAACAGCACCTCGTAGGTCGGCCCGGCCATGCCGTACACCCCCGCGTCGCCCGAGGACACCAGCGCGACTTTCTTCCCTTGGCGCGCGCGGTCGAGGGCCTCGACGGCGCGGTCGAGTTCCTCGGTCATGCCCTTCTTCACGACTTCCTTGCCGTCGAGCAGCTCGGCGACGAGACGGATGTAGGTGGCGTAGCCGATGACCACGTCGGCCTCGGCGATGGCGGCGCGGGCGCGCGCCGTCAGGTGGTCGTGGCTGCCCGGGCCGAGGCCGACGAGCATGATCTTTCCGTTCATTGGGACATCCTCGCGATGGAGATTGTGGCGTTGCGGCCGTCCGGGCCGCGCAGCTTGTGTTTTTCGATCAGCAGTTGCGACATCCCGGCGCCGGCGGCCAGCAGCGCGGCGGCTTCGGCGACCGAGGGCGTGCCGGTGTGCCGGCGCACGGTTTCCGAGGGGTTCGGCACGGCAACCCTTGCCAGCGCGACGGCCGGGTAAAAGCGGATCGTCCAGCGGTGCGTGCGGGCGGCTTCCTGCATCCCTGTTTCATTCGCCTTGAGGTCGATGGAGGCGACGGCGCGCACGTCGGCGAGCGTCGCGCCGCAGGCGGCGAGCGCCTCGGCGACGCATTGCGCGATGGTGGCGGCGGGCGTGCCGCGGTCGCAGCCGATGCCCAGTGCGATATTCATGGCCGATACGCCACGCAGCGTCCCGCCAGGCGGGCGGCAATATCCGCGGGTATGGCGCGCGAAGCGATCCACAGCACGGCGGCGAACGCATCCGGCGCCACATCCTCCAGCCGGTCGAACAGGACGATATTGGCCGGCAGCGGCCCGCCGCGGCCGTTGGCATGCCCGGCCCACCAGTCCCGCGCGCCGTCCTCCTGGACGAGCGCCACGGGCTCGTCGTTCACCATCGCGGCGCTCGCGCGCACCAGCGTGTCGTGATCGGCCTCGATGCGCCAGCCGAATTCGCGGCCGAGCAAATCGACGGCGATGGTTGCGCGCGCATCCGAAGCGGTGGTCAACACCGGCGTTGCGTCGAGCGCCGTCGCCAGATGGCCGGCCAAGGCATTGGCGCCGCCGAGATGACCGGAAAGGACGGGGATGGCGAAACGGCCGGCCTCGTCGACCACCACCACGGCCGGGTCGTTTTCCTTGTTCTTGAGATGCGGCGCGATCAACCGCACCACGGCGCCGAGCGAAACAATGCAGACGATGCCGTCGAAGGCGGCGAACAGCGCCGGCACCTGGTCGCCGACCTTGCCGGCATAGCAATGGGCGGCGCCGGGCGCGGCGGCTTCGGCCTCCGTGCGGAACTTCTCCGGCGCAAACAACTGCGCGCCAGGCCAGGCGGCAACGACCCGACCGGCCAGTGCGATGCCATGGCGGGTAATCGCGACGACAGCGATTCTCACGCCACCGCCTCCTTGCGCTTGCGGCAGCCGCGCCGCAACTCGCCGCGTTGGCGCTTGGGGTTCTGCACCAGCAGCAGCGACAGGTAGTTCACCGCCTCGCCCCTCAAGCGAGCGACATCGCGCACGATGCGCTCGTCGGGCGCGCCGACCTTTTCGACGAAGACCGAGCTCGCCAGCAGCTCGCGCCGCGCCAGCAGCTCGATCGCCTCGTCCATCAGCGGCTTGACCTTCATCAGCGCCAGGGTGTCGAATTCGTCGAGCAGGCGATCGATGACCTCGACGCCGTAGGCGGCCGGGATGACGGCGAAGGTTTCGTCCTCTTCGGCCAGCGTCACGCCGGTGGCGGCGGCCGCGGCGGCGAAGGAGGAAACGCCGGGGATGGTCTCGACCGCCACCTCGGGCGCGAGATCGCGCACCGCGCGCGCGAGGTGGCCGAAGGTGGCGAAGGTGGAGGCATCGCCCTCGACGAGGAACACCAGGTCGCGTCCCTCGGCCAGCAGCACCGCCGTTTGCGCGGCGGCGCGCGTCCAGGCCTTCGCGAGGATTTCCGCGTCGCGCGTCATCGGGAACACCAGTTCGACGGCGTCGGCCGGCCGCGCCAGGCCGCCGCGCTCGACGATGGACAGCGCATAGGACGCTTCCGCGGCCTTCTTCACCGGGTACAGCCAGCGCGCGCCGGATTGCAGCGCCGCCCAGGCGCGGCGGGTGATGAGTTCGGGGTCGCCGGGGCCGAGGGAGGCGCCGATCAGTTTGCCGTAACGGGACATAAGGGTTCCTTGCTTGCAGTGATGATCCACACGGGGTTTTGCGCCGCGAGGCGGTGCAGGTCGAGAATCGGCTGGCTGCGGCTGGCCTGGAGTTGCACGACTTCCCAGGCGGCACCGATGTCCTTGAGCGTGGCCGTCGCCGTGGCGAGGTTTTCCAGCGTGACGAAGTTCATCACCAGTCGGCCGCCGGGTTTCAGCCGCGCGAGGGCGAGGCGGATCAGCTCGGCCAGCTCGCCGCCCGAGCCGCCGATGAAGACCGCGTCCGGGTCGGGCCAGCCGTCGAGATGGGCCGGCGCCTTGCCTTCGCATGGCGTGTAATTGCCAACGCGAAATTTCACGGCGTTGGCGCGGGCGATGGCGGCATCGTCCGCGTTCTTTTCGATGGCCCAGACATGGCCCAGTGGCGCGAGGCGGGCAGCTTCAAGGCCAACGCTGCCGGCGCCGGCGCCGATGTCCCAGGCGACGGCGTCCGGTTTCAACTGCAGCTTGGCCAGCGACAGCGCACGCGCTTCCTGCTTGGTGATCAGGCCTTTCTCGGGCGTGCGTTGCAGATACTCGACGTCTTCGAGGCCGAAGCGGGGCGCGTTGTCGGCGTCATGCTCCACCAGCACGACGCAGGGCTCGGCGAATTGCATCCCTGCTGCTGCGGCGACGGGCAGGTCGACATGGACGGCTTCGTCGGGCAGCAGCAGGCGCGCGGCCACCGAGAGCTTCGCGTCGCCATCGACGCCATAGCCGGCCGTCTGCAACGCGCGGGCCAGGCGCGCCGGACCGTTTTCCGGGCTCATGAAGGCGAACACGCGACGGTTCAGCGCAATCGCCCGCATCAGCGGATAAAGGCCGTGGTCCGGCGTCGCGCCGACGACCCATTCGCCGGCGTCCTTGCCGTGGCAGGAGGCGATCGCGACGTCCTGCCACGGCTTCTTCCAGCGGGCGCAGGCAATCTGCAGCGTGGATGGCGTCGGCAGGATCTCTACGTTCTTGCCCCCGAGCTTGTCGAGCAGGTAGCTGGCGATGCCGTGGCAGAGCGGGTCGCCGGTCGCCAGCACGGCGACGGATTTTCCCTCGGCCAGCGCCGCCTTGATCCACTCCGGCGCTTTGGTCAGTGCGCCGTCCATGTCGCGCACCTCGCAGCCGGCGGCAAGCCGCGGTCCGACCCGTTCCAGCGTGCGGCCGACGCCGATCACAAAGTCGGCGCTGGCGAGACGGCGCCGGGCAGGTTCGGCGAGTCCTTCCCAGCCGTCGTCGAGGATGCCGACGATGGAAACCGTGTTCATTGCGCGTCCTCCTCTTCCACCCGGCAGATGAAATGGCCTTCGAAGTCACAAACCAGCACCGTCAGATGGTAGGGGCCGGGGTACCGGTCCTTCAGGCTGCGGATGGCCTTTTTCGCCAGTTGCTGGTGGAAGGCGACGGCCAGGCCCAGCGTGGCCAGCCGTTCGGCGGCGAAGCGGGCGGTCTCGGCGGCGCGGATTTCCTCGACCAGATCGACCGGCGCGCCGACTTCCCGCGCCGACTCGGCGAGGATGTCGCGGTCTATCTCGGCCTTCCAGGCGTGCGTCACCGCGAGACCCTGGCACATCTTGGTCAGCTTGCCGACCATGGCGCCGACAACGATGTTCGGCAGCTTGCGCTTGAGGGCGGTCGCGAACGCCGCCTTGACGAAGTCGCCCATCTGCACGAAACAGGACTCGTCGAGTTCCGGCAACTGCTTCATGGCGAATTTCTCGGTGCGCCCGCCGGTGGTCAGCACCACGCTGGTCTGGCCCTGCTTCGCGGCCACGTCGATGGCCTGCACGACGCTGGCGCGGAAGGCGGCGGTCGAATAGGGACGCACAATGCCGGTGGTGCCGAGGATGGAAATGCCGCCGAGGATGCCGAGGCGTCCGTTGAGCGTCTTTTTCGCGATCGCCTCGCCATCGGGTACCGAGAGGGTGACTTCCAGTCCGTCGTGTTCGAGCAGATCCCCGGCGACGGCGCGCACGTTGTCGGCGATGTTGCGCCGTGGCGCCGGATTGATCGCCGGGCCGCCGACTTCCAGTCCCAGGCCCTCGCGGGTCACGACGCCGACGCCGGTGCCGCCTTTCAGGACGACCTCGCCGGCATGGCGCCTGAGGATGCGCACGTCGGCGGTCAGGCGGGCGCCATGCGTCGCATCCGGGTCGTCGCCGGCATCCTTGACGATCCCCGCGTGCGCCAGGCCGGCGCCTTCCTCGACCGAACCGTCGATGACGGCGAAGACGGTATCCTCGCCGTTGGGCAGGCGGCAGACCACCGTTTCCGGCACCCTGCCTTGCAGCAGACCGAGCGTGGCGGCGCGGGCCGCCGCCGCCGAACAGGCGCCGGTGGTGAAACCGGTGCGGTTGCCGCGCTTGCGCCGGGCATCGCCCTTGCGGATCTTGTCCGGCGTCATGCCGCCTTTTTCTGCTCGGCTTCGGCCAGCGACAGCAGCGCGTGAATGGCCGCGACCACCAGGGTCGAGCCGCCCTTGCGGCCCCGGATGGCGATCCAGGGCACGGCGTCGATGGCCATCATCGCCTCCTTGGATTCGGCGGCGGAGACGAAGCCCACGGGCATCGCCAGCACCAGTGCCGGTCGAACCCCTTCCTCGCGGATCAGACGCGCCAGTTCGAGCAGCGCGGTCGGCGCGTTGCCGATGCCGACGATGGCGCCGTCGAGCGTGCCCAGCCGTTGCGCCTTCTTCATCGCCTGCACCGCGCGCGTGCCGCCCTCGGCCTGCGCGGCCGCGATGACATCGGCGTCCGAGATATGGTGGTGCGTCGTCAGGCCGAAGTGCTTCAGGCGCGGCCTGGAAAGGCCGACACAGATCATTTCGACATCGGCGACGACGGGCGTGCCGCCCTTGAGCACGGCCGCCATGCCGGCCCGCAGCGCCTCCGGATGAAAGGCGGTCAGGCCGTTCATCTCGAAGTCGGCGCTGGCGTGGATCATGCGACGCACCAGCGGCCACTGCTCGGCGGTATAGGCGTGCGGTCCGGCCTCGGCGTCGATGATGGCGAAGGAGTCGTGTTCGATGGCCCGCCCGGCGGCGGTCAGTTGTTCCGTGACGGTGTTGGCGCTCATGCGGTGCGTGTCTCCGGTTCAGGAATGCCTCGGGAATGCTTGTGGGAACAGCCGTGACGGCCATGCCCATGGGTGGCCGTATGGCTGTGATCGTGCAGATGCTCCTCCGCCGCCGCCTCGCGGTACTTGCAGCCGTCGCATTCGAGCATGCGTCCCGCGGGCAGTTCGTCGCCCGCCACCCCCGCCACCCTCTGGTCGAGCAGGGCGAAGATGCCGGGATCGAAACCGAAATGGGTGCCGAGCGCGAAGGCAATGCGCGGATACTGCCGCCGCAGGCGTTCCACCTGCGCCTGGATGCGTTCGATCAGCACGCCGGTGAAAAGATAAACGGGGACGATGCATGTCTGCATCGTGCCGAGCCTGGCCTGGCGCTGCACGACGCTTTCCAGGCGCGGCCAGGTGACACCCGTGAAGGCGAGATCCACCAGTTCGTGATCGTTGGCCTCGAAGAGCCAGCGCGCCATCTTGGCCAGTTCGCCGTTGGCGCCGGCATCCGAGGAACCGCGGCCGAGCAGGATGACGCCGGTGGTCTGGGGATCGGGCATCGCCAGTCCCTTCATCAGGCGTTCCAGTTGGCCCTGCAGCACGGCGAAGATCTCGCGCCCCATGCCGAGATGGCGCGTGACGCCGAACTCGACCCGCGGATGCCGCGTCCGGGCGCGCTCGATGGCCGCCGGCAGTTCCATCTTGACGTGGCCGGCGGCATTGAGGATGAAGGGAATGACCAGCACTTTCCTCGCGTCCCGCGCGGCGCGGTCGAGGCCCTCGTCGAGCAGCACCTCGGCATGCTCGATGAAGCAGACCTCGATGCGCCAATCGGGATGTTGTTCGCGCCATTGCGCGGCAAAGCCGATGGTTTCCTTGTTGCCTTCGCGGCCGCGCGAGCCGTGGCCAACCAGCAGGAGAGCGGTGTCATTCGTCATGGTTTCTCCGTAGCCTTGCGGAAGCGATGCGCGAAGGCGGGGTCGTAGAGTTTCGAACGCGCCAGAGTGGGCCAGTCGGCGGCGCCCAGCGCGGGACTGGCAACGATCATGGCCTGGCTGGCGACTTTTTCGCCCGTGCAAT
>JAJZSW010000021.1 GCA_021849505.1 Pseudomonadota bacterium | reverse complement strand
CGAGAAGCTGGCCTGGGCCTTTGCCGAGATCCTCAATCAGGAAGCCCATGAACTGGCGGCGGCCGGCGTCGATATCGTGCAGTTCGACGAGCCGGCCTTTAACGTCTTCTTCGACGAAGTGCGCGACTGGGGCATCAAGACGCTCGAGCGCGCGGCAGCGAACCTGCCCTGCAAGACCGCCACGCACATCTGCTACGGCTACGGCATCGAGGCCAACATCAAGTGGAAGGAAGGACTCGGCGCCGAATGGCGGCAGTACGAGCAAACTTTTCCGCTGCTCGCCAAGAGCGCCATCAACCAGGTCAGCCTCGAATGCCAGAACTCGCACGTGCCGATGGAACTGATCGGGCTGCTCGACGGCAAGGAGGTCATGGTTGGCGCCATCGACGTCGCCACGAACCGCATCGAAACGCCCGAGGAAGTCGCGGCCACGCTGCGCAAGGCTCTGCAGTGGGTGAAGCCGCACCGCCTGATCGGCTGCACCAACTGCGGCATGGTGCCGCTGCCGCGCGCCGTCGCCCGTGGCAAGCTGCAAGCGCTCGCGGCGGGCGCCGCCATCGTGCGCGCCGAACTCGGCTGGGCCTGACCGACTCAGCCAGGAAAACGACCCCGCCTTGGGGCGGGGCCGTTTGAAAAGTCGGCCCTGGCGGGACGGCACCGCCATGCCGATTACGCCGCAACCGTATCCACGACTTCCTTTTGGAAACGGGAATCTGGTCGAAGTTCATTTAGCGTAGATCGCCGTCGCGGGCCCGCGAAACCCATTATGTCATGTCGGGTTTTATTACATCTGACCCGCGTCCACCCGGGGCTAGAACCCGCAACGGGTTGCTGACGCTGCGCCCGTGCCCGATAACCGTTTGTATCCGTGAGCATTGTTCGTAGCGTACGGGTCGGGTCGATGACTTTGGTACGCGTGATGCTTGAGATTCCCATCCTGTCAAATAGGAGTCCAGTCATGCGCGCAAATTCCAAACTTGCCGGTGCGCTACTTGGGGCTTTGATGGCCTGGATGACTCCTGTATCGGCCGTGCCCCTCGTCGGCAACTACTTGAATCCCACTTGGACGGATGCCGACAAATTGAACACGTATGGCGACTGGGGCTGGAATTATTGGGACGATACAGATGACGATGGTCATTGGGACAAGACCGAAAACTTCGCCGACGCTATCGTCGCCAGTTGGGCGAAACCCCGTTCCGCCAAGGATTTGTCCTGCTGGATCGCCTCTGCGGCAAACATGCTGGCCAGCGCCGGATTGGCGGGTGGCCAAGCGCAGAACATCTACTGGGACATGGTCTACAATATGACAATGCCGTACCACGCGGGCGGCTGGCAATACGGCGGGTGGCAGCACGAGGCCTTGAACTGGTACTTGGGAAACAGGCCCCACGAAGCAACGTTCGAGGTGTTGTACTACGGGGTCTATTACGGTACGAACCGGGATGGCACCACGGCACAAGCCTGGCCGAGCGCGCCCTTCGACGAAGCGGCCGACTTCCTCGCCAGCGCCTACGAAGTCGGGATCGTCATCCACAGCAGTGACATCTACCATGCGGTGACCTTCCAGGGCTATGACGACCAGGGCAACCTCCAGATCACCGACTCGGATCGCGATGTCTCGGGCAAGGATCTCAATACCTACGCATACGATACATCCGGCGTCACCCAGTGGTTCCTCAAGGACTATGCACCGGGCGGAATCGCCGTGGACTATTTCGCAACGCTGCGGCGTATTCCCGAGCCCGAGACTGTGTTCCTGGTGTTGGCTGCCTTGGCAGCCTTGCGCGCTACCTCGCTGAAGCGACCTTGCGGGAAAGGTGGGGCGAGCACTTCATGAGGCAGTCTTGGGCACGCCGCCTACCTGGGTAAAAAGCAACACACCTGTATCCGCCACCTCTTGAAACGCGCCGATCTGGTTGAGGTTCATGTAGCGGCTGCTCATTGCCGCTGGCGGTAGTAGGTGAGGAATTGCTCGCTCGTCAGCGGCTGCGAGAAGTAGTAGCCCTGGAAAACCTGGCAGCCATGCGCGACTAGGAAGTCGAACTGCTCGGCGGTTTCCACGCCTTCGGCGACGATCTTCAGCTTGAGAGCGGTTGACATATTGACAATGGTGGCGACCATCGTCCGCCCCTCTTCTTGGTGGCCGAGCGCGGAGACGAAGGCACGATCGATCTTGAGCTCGTCGAGCGGGAGCCGGTTCAGGTAGCTGAGGGACGAATAGCCGGTACCGAAATCGTCCATGGAGAAACGGATGCCCACTGCTTTCAAGCGGTTCATCACCAGGATGACGCGATTGATGTCCTCGGCCACGATCGATTCGGTAATCTCGAAGGTCAACTTGCGACGCAATCCGGCGTCGAGATAGCGCTGGGCCAGTGCCGCGACCTGTGCCTCGAAATCGAGATGGGTGAACTGCCGCATGCTGATGTTGATCGAGAACTGGTCCAGTTCGATGCCCGCGTCGTGCCATGCGCGCAACGTCCTGAACCCGGTCTCGAGGATGTGGTTTCCGAGTTCGACGATCAGGCCCGTCTGCTCGGCGATGGGGATGAATTGCGCGGGCGAAACCGCACCAAGCGTCGCATTGTTCCAGCGTGCCAGCGCTTCGACGCCGACGATACGCCCGGTGCGGTCCAGCTGCGGCTGGAAGTGCAGGGTGATTTCATCGTTGCCGAGGGCGAAGTGGAGCAGGCGTTCGGTTTCCAGCCGGCTCTCGACGCGGGCGGACATCTCCTCGTTGAACATGAAGACGCCGTCGCGCCCCTTCGCCTTGACCTCGTACATCGCGATGTCGGCTTCCTTGATGAAGGTGCCGGCGTTGGCGCCGCGACCGCTGATGATGCTCACGCCGATGCTGGCGCTGATGTACAGATGGTGACTGTCGACGACATAGGCCTCCTTGAGCCGGGCGATGAGGTTTTCCGCAAGTTCCAGGGCGGCGCGCTCGCAGGCTGCCCGGTCGCCGAAGTCGCCCCCCGTGATGATGAACTCGTCGCCGCCGAGACGGGCGAGCACGTCGCCGGCGGGCAACTGCTGCTGTAGCCGCGTGACGACGTCCTGCAGGAGTCGATCGCCGACGTCGTGTCCCAGCGAGTCGTTGACGGTCTTGAAGTGGTCGAGGTCGATGAGCAGCAGGTAGGAGAACTCGCTGCTTTCACCCAGCGAGTTCATCCGCTTCTGCAGGTGCTCGACGAAATAGTGCCGGTTGTAGAGGGAGGTGAGGCCGTCGTGCGTGGCCTGGTGGTAGGCCTTCATCAGCAGGTCGTGACTGCTCCGCGCGGCGTAGAGCAATACCCAGGTCAGGGTGCAGGCAAAGGCGGTGAGGACATAGCCATACCATTCGCCGATCAAGAAGAAGTAGACGATCAGCGGCACCATCAGGATGAAGATGGTCGGCCGGTAGAGGCGGCGGTCGGATGCCAGCAGGGAGGAGGCGACCACCGAGGCGCCAATTTCGGTGAAGATGGCGATGTAGTGGAGCTTGTAGGCGTCCTGCCCGACGTAGAGCAGGAAGATCAGCGTCCACAAAGTGAAAAATGCGTAGAAGAACCACGAGTACTGCCGATACCAGCGATCGCGCCGGCCCTCGCTCATCGTATCGAAGTCAAGGCCCCGGTAAAGGCGATAACCCCACAGCGAAACCGCGATCACCAGCAGGTACCAGATGAAGGCCGGAACGAAGATGCCGTTGAGCCAGCCGAGGAAGAGATAACCCAGTCCAGGGAAAAGCGACAGAACGATGAGCACCGGGATCTGCCGGTGCAGGAAGTCGTAGAAGTGCTTATCTCTCATGGCACATTATCGGCTACCGTTCTGATGACCAGCCCAATCTTATCGCCCCTTCAGGGAAAGCGGTTGATGGAAGCCCAGGCAATGGCCGGCTCACGACAAAGACAAGCGGCCCCGCCTTGCGGGCGGGGCCGCTTGAAAAGTCGGCGCCGGCGGGACGGCACCTGGATACCGGTTATGCCGAAACCGTATCCGCGACTTCCCTGAACTCGGGAATCTGGTCGAAGTTCATGTAGCGGTAGACGTCGGTCGACTTCGACTCGAGCGTCTTTACCTGCGCCAGGTATTCCGCGACGGTCGGGAGCTTGCCCATCAGCGCGCACACCGCGGCGAGTTCCGCCGAGCTCAGATAGACGCGCGTGTCGATGCCGAGGCGGTTGGGGAAGTTGCGCGTCGAGGTCGACACCGCCGTGCTGCCCTTCCTGATCTGCGCCTGGTTGCCCATGCACAGCGAGCAGCCGGGCATTTCCATGCGCGCGCCCGACTTGCCGAGCACCGAGTAGTAGCCTTCCTCGTTGAGCATCATCGCGTCCATCTTGGTCGGCGGGGCGATCCACAGGCGCGTCGGGATGTCGCTCTTGCCGTCGAGGATCTTGCCGGCGGCGCGGAAGTGGCCGATGTTGGTCATGCACGAGCCGATGAAGACTTCGTCGATCTTGTCGCCCTGGACCGCGGACAGCGGCTTGATGTCGTCCGGGTCGTTGGGGCAGGCGAGCAGCGGTTCCTTGATCTCGTTCATGTCGATCTCGATCACCGCGGCGTACTCGGCGTCGGCATCGGGCTGGAGCAGGGTGCCATTGGCGATCCAGTCTTCCATGGCCTTGATGCGGCGGGCGAGGGTACGCTTGTCCTCGTAGCCTTCGGCGATCATCCACTTCATCAGCGTAATGTTCGAGCGCAGGTACTCGACGATGGGCTCCTTGTTCAGCCGCACCGAGCAGCCGGCGGCGGAGCGTTCGGCGGAGGCGTCGGTCAACTCGAAGGCCTGTTCGACCTTGAGGTCGGGGAGGCCCTCGATCTCGAGGATGCGGCCGTTGAAGACGTTCTTCTTGCCCTGCTTCTCGACGGTCAGCAGGCCCTGCTTGATCGCTTGGTAGGGTATTGCGTTGACCATGTCGCGCAGGGTGATGCCAGGCTGCAGCGTGCCCTTGAAACGCACCAGCACGGACTCGGGCATGTCGAGCGGCATGACGCCGGTGGCGGCGGCGAAGGCGACGAGGCCGGAGCCGGCCGGGAAGGAGATGCCGATCGGGAAGCGCGTGTGTGAGTCGCCGCCGGTGCCGACCGTGTCGGGCAGCAGGAAGCGGTTCAGCCAGGAGTGGATCACGCCGTCGCCGGGCTTGAGCGAGATGCCGCCGCGCGCGGTGATGAAGCTCGGCAGCGTGCGGTGGGTCTTGACGTCGACCAGCTTCGGATAGGCGGCGGTGTGGCAGAAGGACTGCATGACGAGGTCGGCGGAGAAGCCGAGGCAGGCGAGATCCTTGAGTTCGTCGCGCGTCATCGGGCCGGTGGTGTCCTGCGAGCCGACCGAAGTCATCTTCGGTTCGCAGTAGGTGCCCGGACGGATGCCCCGCTGTTGTCCATTGAGTTCCGGCAATCCGCAGGCGCGGCCAACCATCTTCTGGGCGAGCGAGAAGCCCTTGCCCGAATCGGCGGGATTCTTGGGCAGGCGGAAGAGGGTGGAGACCGGCAGGCCGAGGAATTCGCGCGCCTTGGCAGTGAGGCCGCGGCCGATGATCAGGTTGATGCGGCCGCCGGCGCGCACTTCGTCGAAGATGACATCGGACTTGACCTTGAACTCGGCGATGACGGCACCGTTCTTCAGCGCCTTGCCTTCGTAGGGACGCAGTTCGACTTCGTCGCCCATGGCCATCTGATTGACGTCGAGTTCGATCGGCAGCGCGCCGGCGTCTTCCATGGTGTTGTAGAAGATCGGCGCGATCTTGCTGCCGAGGCAGACGCCGCCGAAACGCTTGTTCGGCACGAAGGGGATGTCTTCGCCGGTGAACCACAGCACCGAGTTGGTCGCGGACTTGCGCGAGGAACCGGTGCCGACCACGTCGCCTACATAGGCGACGAGGTTGCCCCTGGCCTTGAGGGCGTCGAGTTGCTTGATCGGGCCGCGTTCGCCGGCCTTGTCGGCCTCGATGCCGGGACGCGGGTTCTTCAGCATGGCGAGCGCGTGCAGCGGAATGTCGGGGCGGCTCCACGCATCCGGGGCGGGTGACAGGTCGTCGGTGTTGGTTTCGCCGGTGACCTTGAAGATCGTGACCTTGAGGGCTTGCGGCACTTCAGGGCGGGCGGTGAACCACTCGGCATCCGCCCACGACTGCATCACGGCCTTGGCATTCGCGCTGCCTGCCTTGGCCTTGTCGGCGACATCGTGGAAGGCATCGAACATCAGCAGGGTTTTTTTCAGGCCAGCGGCAGCGACGGTGCCGACTTCAGCATCGTCGAGCAGGTCGATCAGCGGCTTGACATTGTAGCCGCCGAGCATGGTGCCGAGCAGTTCGGTCGCCTTGGCGCGCGAGATCAGCGGGCATGCCGTCTCGCCGGCGCCGACTTTCGCGAGGAACTTCGCCTTGACCTCGGCGGCATCATCCACGCCGGCTGGTACGCGATGGGTGATCAGGTCGACGAGGAAGGCTTCTTCACCCTTGGGTGGGTTCAGCAGCAGTTCGACCAGCTGCTGGGTCTGCTGCTTGGTCAGCGGCAGGGGCGGAATGCCGAGGGCGGCACGTTCGGCGACATGGGCGCGGTAGGCTTCGAGCATGGGGTTTCCTTTCTGTCGGGGGAAGGTGGATTACTTGCAGTCGCCGAGGCGGCGGCCTTTTATGAATGAATGCATTTCGCCCATGCCCTGGTCGGGCGTCATGCGCAGTTTCTGTTCGAAGGCGAAGGCGGTGGCGGACATCGTGCCCTTGACCGTCCCGGTCATCTTGCTGCCATCGGCAGCGCAGACCATGTCATAGCTGATGTTGCCGCCCGCATTCTTCATGTTGTTGATGGTGCACTTGCTCTTTTCGTCCATGCCGTACTGCTTGCCGGACGCAATGTCCTTCGCGGTATAGCAGTGCGTGAATTTGCTGGGCGGCATGGCCATGCCCTGCATCTTCATTTCGGTGGTGAGTTCCCAGAGTCCCGGGGACATTTCCTGGGCGTAGCCGAGAGGGGCGAGGCTGGCGCAGACGAACGCGGCGAGCAGACGTTTCATGGCAATTCCTTTCAGGCGGGCAGGACGGTGAAGAACGGGGCGGCCGCTGCGGGCAGGGCCACGCCGGTGGCGTGGGCGCGCTGCAGCAGTTCCCAGTAGTAGCGGTAGGAGGCACGATCATGCAGGCGGCCGTCGATCTGGATCGGCCCCCAGGCGGCGGCCGCAGCGGCGGTGAGTATCGCGCAGGCTTCGGCAGTTTCATCGAAACTTGGACGCATCGCCGCGACGATCGGTTCGATCTGGTTCGGGTGGATGCTCCACATGCGCAGGTAGCCGAACTCCTGCCGGGCACGGTGGGCATCCGCGGCGACGACGGCGGGGTCGCGGAATTCGGTGGTGACGTTGTGCGTCGGCACGATGCCGTTGCCGAGCGCGGCGGCGGCGATCTCGCACTTGGCGCGGGCGATCAGCGGATGGTCGAACTGGCCGGGCGAGCGCATCGCGCTGGCCGGAATGGCGCCATGATGGGCGCTGACGAAATCCATCAGGCCGAAATCGAGCGATTCGACCTCGGGCAGGGCGGCGATCGGCCAGGCAGCGTGCAAGGCGCCGGGCGTCTCGATCAGCACATGCACCGGGATGGCGCGCTGGATGCCATTGTGCAGCCTGGCTTCCGCCAATGCGGCGATCTGTGTGTGCACGTCGGCGAGGGATTCCGGCTTGGGCAAGACCAGATAGGCGAGCCGCTGGCCAGCTCGGCTGATCAGGATATCGAGTTCGTCGCGCCAGGCGGGATGGCGTGCGTCGTGGATGCGTGCGCCGAGGCGGTTGAAACGGTTCTCACCGGAGTTGATGAGGGCGGCGACCATGGCCGCATGCTCGTGCTCGCGGCCGGCGGGCGCGCCATCCTCGCAGTCGGCGGTGATGTCGAAGATCAGGCCGAGCGACTGCTGCAGTGCGAGTGCCTTGCGAATGAGTTTTTCATTGCCGGCGTAATGCTCGCAGGCGGCCAGCGCGGGGAACGGCCGGCCGCCTGCGTACAGCACTTCGGAGGGATGAAGTGCTGCTGTCACCGTTCAGGCGAACAGGTCCTTGACGCCGTCGCGCTCTTCCTGCAGTTCCTTGAGCGTGGCGTCCATCTTCTGGCGCGAGAACGCGTCGATTTCGAGCCCCTTGACGATTTCCCACTTGCCGTTGGCGCAGGTGCAGGGCATCCCGTAGATCATGCCTTCCGGAATTCCATACGACCCGTCGGAGACGACGCCCATCGTGACCCACTTACCGTTGGTGCCGAGGTTCCAGTCGCGCATGTGGTCGATGGCGGCGTTGGCGGCCGAGGCGGCGGAGGAGAGGCCGCGCGCCTCGATGATCGCCGCGCCGCGCTTGCCGACCTTCGGGATGTACTCGTTCTTGTACCAGGCGTCGTCATTGACCAGCCCCGGTGCGGCCTTGCCGCCGATGGTCGCGAAGCGGATGTCCGGGTACATCGTCGGCGAGTGATTGCCCCAGACGACCATCTTCTCGATGTCGGTGAGGTTCGACCGGGTGCGGGTGGCCAGCTGCGAAATGGCGCGATTGTGGTCGAGGCGCATCATCGAGGTGAACGCGGACTGCGGCAGGCTCTTCGCGGTGTTCATGGCGATCAGCGCGTTGGTGTTGGCCGGATTGCCAACCACGATGAGCTTCAGGTCGCGGGCGGCCACGGCGTCGATGGCCTTGCCCTGTTCGATGAAGATCTTGGCGTTCTCGAGCAGCAGGTCCTTGCGCTCCATGCCCGGTCCGCGTGGCTTGGCGCCGACCAGCAGCGCTTGTTGCGCATCCTTGAAGGCCACCTTGGGATCGTCGGTGCCGATCATGTCGGCGAGCAGCGGGAAGGCGCAATCCTCGAGTTCCATCATCACGCCCTTGAGCGCCTTCTGCGCCTTCTCGACCGGCAGTTCGAGCATCTGCAGAATGACGGGCTGATCCTTGCCGAGCATTTCGCCGCTGGCGATGCGGAACAGCAGTGCGTAACCGATTTGACCGGCGGCGCCGGTGACGGCGACTCGGACGGGGGCTTTGGCCATGGGGAACTCCTTAGAGATTGGTTGCGGAAGAACGGACCGGTTGAAACCTGAAAATCATAGGATGCATTGCTGCGCTGTGTCAATATCTATCATACAACATATATAAGACATATGTTATTGTATGGACGTCGCGATATTTTTATGGTTCAATGCGTTTCCATGATGCAGCAGACACCCGCTGATTCTCCCACGTTCAGCCCCCTTTATCGCCAGATCAAGGGTCTCATCCTGCAGGCGCTCGAGAACCGCGAATGGGGTCCGGGCGAGGTGATTCCGAGCGAGATAGAACTCGCGAGCCGCTTCAACGTCAGCCAGGGCACGGTGCGCAAGGCCATCGACGAAATGGCTGCGGAAAACCTGCTGGTGCGCCGTCAGGGGAAGGGCACTTTTGTCGCCAGTCACAGCGATCCGCGCGCCTTCTACCGTTTTCTGCGTCTCGTGCCGATCGCCGGTGGCAGCGAGCAGGCCAGGAGCGTTCCGCTGGAGTGCTGGCGCGCCAAGGCAGGGCCCGAGGCCGGTCGCGTGCTCGGCATCAAGGCGGGCGATCCGATCATCATCGTGCGCCGCCTGCTCGAGTTTTCGAACAAGCCCGTGGTCGTCGACGAAATCTATCTGCCCGGCGAAATATTCGCCGGACTCACGCTGGAAGTGCTCAAGGAGTCGCAGGTATCCCTCTACAGCCTGTTCGAGGCGAAGTTCGGCGTCCGCATGATCCGTGCCGAGGAGCGCTTGCGCGCGATTGCGGCGGATCGCACCAGCGCCGAACTGTTGCATGTCCCCGAAGGCAGTCCGCTGCTGTCGGTCGAGCGCACCAGTTTCACCTACGGTGATCGTCCCGTCGAATGGCGGCGTGGCCTATACTCGACTGAAACACACTGCTATTTGAACGAGTTGAGTTAAGCGGTTCCGGCGTGCCAGATCTGTATCCAAGTAGTAATATTGCCATGCAGCAAATAATCTGAGGTCAAGCCATGGATAGAGTTGTCCGTAAACGCCCCAAGTATCTGAATTTATTTCAGATAAAGCTACCCATCGCAGGTTTTGCGTCGATATTGCATCGCATTAGCGGCTTTGGTCTATTTTTGATGCTTCCGTTCCTGATCTGGTTGCTTGAGCTTTCTCTCGGCTCTCGGGAATCCTTTGAAAGCCTGCAGGCGATCGTTTCGCACCCGCTGGCCAAACTGTTGTTGATCGGCCTCCTGTGGGCGTTCCTCCATCACTTTTGCATGGGGATCCGCATCCTGCTGATCGACATTCATGTCGGCGTCGATAAGGCACAGGCGAGCAACTCGGCCAAGATGGTGCTGGCCGTCAGCTTGCCCATGACACTGATTCTGGGGGCGAAGCTATGGTGAATCGCAAGATCGTCGGTGCCCATTATGGCTTGATCGACTGGCTGGCCCAGCGTGTTACAGGCGTCGTGATGGTTATCTATACCCTCGTCGTCGCGATCGCATTGCGGCAGGGCGCCGGAGCAAATTACGCAAGCTGGCACGAGTTCATGTCGGGTGGCTTGATGCGTTTCGCCACTTTCGTGTTCATCGTCAGCTTGTGCTGGCATGCCTGGGTCGGGGTGCGCGACATCTGGATGGATTACGTCCAGCCTGCCGGCATCAAGCTCGCATTGCACGTCCTGACCCTGCTGGCCCTGATCGGCTGCGCCGGTTGGGCGGCACAAATCATCTGGAGGCTGTGAGCGCAACATGAGCCATAAAGTTACCGTCCGCAAATTCGATGCGGTCATCGTCGGCGCCGGCGGTGCCGGCCTGCGCGCCGCCATCCAGCTGTCCGAGGCCGGCCTCAAGACCGCCGTGCTGACCAAGGTGTTCCCGACACGCTCGCATACCGTCGCCGCGCAGGGTGGTGTCGCCGCCTCGCTGGGCAACTCCGAGGAGGATCACTGGCACTGGCACATGTACGACACCGTCAAGGGTTCCGACTGGCTCGGCGACCAGGACGCGATCGAGTTCATGTGCCGCAAGGCCAACGAATGCGTCATCGAGCTCGAGCACTACGGGATGCCTTTCGACCGCCTCGACAACGGCCGCATCTACCAGCGCCCGTTTGGCGGCCACATGTCGAACTTTGGCGAGAAGCCGGTGCGCCGTTCCTGCGCCGCGGCCGACCGCACCGGCCATGCGATGCTGCACGCGATGTACCAGCGCAACGTCAAGGTGAACACCCAGTTCTTCGTCGAGTGGATGGCGCTCGACCTGATCCGCGATGCCGAAGGCGAGGTACTCGGCGTGACCGCAATGGAAATGGAGACCGGCGAGATCCATGCCTTCCATGCGAAAGCCACCATTTTCGCGACCGGCGGCGCGGGGCGCATCTATTACAGCTCGACCAACGCATTCATCAACACCGGGGATGGTGTCGGCATCGCGGCGCGCGCCGGCATCCCGCTCGAGGACATGGAGTTCTGGCAATTCCACCCGACCGGCGTTGCCGGCGCGGGCGTGCTGATCACCGAGGGCGTGCGCGGCGAGGGCGGCATCCTGCGCAACAGCGCCGGCGAACGCTTCATGGAGCGCTATGCACCCAATGCCAAGGACCTCGCTTCGCGCGACGTGGTGTCGCGCGCGATGGTCACCGAAATCAACGAAGGCCGCGGCTGCGGGCCGAACAGGGATTTCGTCCTGCTCGACATCACGCACCTGCCGCCCGAGACGATCATGAAGCGGCTGCCCGGCATCCACGAGATCGCCCTGCAGTTTGCCGGCGTCGATGCCCTCAAGGAGCCGATTCCGGTCGTGCCGACCTGCCACTACCAGATGGGCGGCATTCCGACCAACTATCTCGGCCAGGTCGTCGTGCCCGGCAAGCGCTCGCAGAACGAAATCGTGCCGGGCTTCTATGCCGCCGGCGAGTGCGCCTGCGCCTCGGTGCATGGCGCCAACCGCCTCGGCACCAACTCGCTGCTCGACCTGCTGGTGTTCGGCAAGTCGGCCGGTGAAACGGCGGTCGAGCAGTTGAAGAATTCACCCAAGGCGCACAAGCCTTTGCCGGAAGACGCCTTCGCAGCCACCCTGGCGCGCCTGAACCGTCTCGACACCCAGAAGGGCGGGGCCAATGTTCATGAGACGCGACTCGAAATGCAGCGCACGATGCAGAAGCACGCCGGCGTATTCCGCTTTGCCGACCTGCTCAAGGATGGGGTGCAGAAGATCCTGGCGGTGCAAAAGGACGTGCAACGCACCGAGATCAAGGACAAGTCCAAGGTCTTCAACACCGCGCGCATCGAGGCGCTCGAACTCGACAACCTGATCGAGGTGGCGGTGGCGACGATGGTCTCGGCCGAAGCGCGCAAGGAAAGCCGCGGCGCCCACGTGCGCGACGATGCGCCGGATACGCCCGAGCATCCGAACGGCCGCGACGACACGAACTGGCTCAAGCACACGCTCTGGTACAAGGATGGCAATCGCCTGGATTACAAATCCGTCACCCTGCGGCCCATGTCGGTCGAAACCATCGCGCTGAAGAAGCGTGCCTATTGAAAGAGCGGCAATCATGACGACACGTACCCTTCAGTTCAAGATCTACCGCTACGATCCGGACCAGGATCAGAAGCCCTACATGCAGGACATCGCGGTCGATGTCGATGCGACCGACCGCAAGCTGCTCGATGCCATGGTCAAGCTCAAGGCCGTCGATGACTCCATCGCCTTTCGTCGCTCCTGTCGCGAAGGCGTCTGCGGTTCCGACGCGCTCAACATCAACGGCCGCAATGGACTTGCCTGCCTGGCCGACCTTGCCAGCTTCCCGGACGGCAAGCCGATCGTGTTGCGCCCGCTGCCCGGGCTGCCGGTCATTCGCGACCTGATCGTGGATATGACGCAGTTCTTCAAGCAGTACCACTCGATCAAGCCCTACCTGATCAACAACGATCCGCCGCCGGAGCGCGAGCGCCTGCAGTCGCCAGAGGACCGCGAGGAACTCAATGGCCTCTACGAGTGCATCCTGTGCGCCTGCTGCTCGA
Organism: Pseudomonadota bacterium; assembly: GCA_021849505.1. Classification (GTDB taxonomy): domain Bacteria; phylum Pseudomonadota; class Gammaproteobacteria; order Burkholderiales; family Rhodocyclaceae; genus Sulfuricystis. The sequence continues at coordinate 22,404 of JAJZSW010000021.1, read as the reverse complement.
CCTCCTGCCCGTCGTTCTGGTGGAACCCGGACAAGTTCGTCGGCCCGGCCGGCCTGCTGGCGGCCTACCGCTTCATCGCCGACACGCGCGACCAGGCGACCAACGAGCGCCTCGACAACCTCGAAGACCCGTACCGCCTGTTCCGCTGCCACACCATCATGAACTGCGTCGATGTCTGCCCGAAGGGGCTCAATCCCACCAAGGCGATCGGCAAGATCAAGGACATGATGGTCAAACGTGCCATCTGATGCATGAACGAACCGATGACTGAAACAGGACGCGTCCGCACGGAAAAGTTGCGCTGGCATAGCCGGCGGGCGCTGCTCGAACTCGATCTGGTACTGCAGCGCTTCTGGCAGCGGCAACCGGACATCCTGGGGGAGAGGCAGGCCGCGCAGCTCGAACGCCTGCTGGCACTGGAAGACCACGATTTGTGGGACCTGCTGAGCGGCCGTTGTGCCAGCGACGATCCGACCGTGCAGGACATGGTCGCTCTGCTGCGGCAGCCGGCCGGCAACTGATTTTCGAATATCTCTACGGGAGACTGTAATGACGCAACGCACCGCAACCCTGACCTACAACGGCAAGACCACCGAATTTCCGGTCTATGCAGGTACCATCGGTCCCGACGTGATCGACATTTCCAAGTTGTATGCACAGACCGGCGCTTTCACCTACGACCCGGGCTTCATGTCCACGGCGGCCTGCAAGTCCTCGATCACCTACATCGACGGCGACAAGGGCGAGTTGCTGTACCGCGGCTACCCGATCGAACAGCTCGCCGAGAAGTGCAACTTCATGGAAGTCTGTTACCTGCTCAAGGACGGCGAGCTGCCGAACCAGGCCCAGTACGATGACTGGGTCGGCAAGGTGCAGCGCCACACCATGGTGCATGACCAGCTGACGCGCTTCTACAACGGCTTTCGCCGCGATGCGCACCCGATGGCGGTGCTGGTCGGCGTCGTTGGCGGCCTGTCGGCCTTCTATCACGATTCGCTCAACATCAACGATCCGGCGAGCCGTCTGGTTGCGACGATCCGCCTGATCGCCAAGATGCCGACGATCACGGCGATGGCCTATCGCTACAACAACGGCCTGCCGTTCATGTATCCGAAGAACGACTACGACTACGCGACGAATTTCCTGTACATGATGTTCGGCACGCCCTGCGAGGAGTTCAAGCCGAATCCGGTGCTGTCCCGCGCGCTCGACCGCATCCTCATCCTGCATGCCGACCACGAGCAGAACGCCTCCACCTCGACAGTGCGTCTGTCGAGTTCGTCCGGCGCCAACCCCTATGCCTGCATCGCGGCCGGCATCGCCTGCCTGTGGGGCCCGGCGCACGGCGGCGCCAACGAAGCCTGCCTGAAGATGCTCGAGGAAATCGGCGACGTCTCGCGCGTCCCCGAGTACATCAAGCGCGCCAAGGACAAGAACGACTCCTTCCGCCTGATGGGCTTCGGCCACCGCGTGTACAAGAACTTCGACCCGCGCGCCAAGCTGATGCGCGAAACCTGCCACGAAGTCCTGAACGAGCTGGGCCTGCACGACGACCCGCTGTTCAAGCTGGCCCTCGAGCTCGAGCGCATCGCCCTCGAGGACGACTACTTCGTCGAGAAGAAGCTCTATCCGAACGTCGACTTCTATTCCGGCATCGTGCAGAGCGCGCTGGGCATCCCGACCAACCTGTTCACGGGCATCTTCGCGATGGCCCGCACTATCGGCTGGATCGCCCAGTGGTCGGAAATGATCGGCGATCCCGAGCAGAAGATCGGCCGTCCGCGCCAGCTGTTCACCGGCGCCCCCATGCGCAACGTGCCGGACATGAGCGCGCGTTGATTCGTCGGCAAGGGGTTTCGTGGAGGAGGCCCCTTTTTTTCATCTATACCCATAAACAGAGGTGATGGCATGATGAAACAAATGTTGTCGAACTCGTATCTTTTCGGTTCGAACGCACCGTATGTCGAAGAGCTCTACGAGGCGTTTCTTGCCAACCCCTCGGCCATCGATCCGGCCTGGCGCGACTACTTCGAAAAACTCGCCAACCTGCCCGGCGTCGGCGCCTACAACGGTCCCGACGTCGCCCATGCCCCGGTCCTCAATTCGTTTGCCCAGCGCGCCAGGGAAGGCAGCCTGCGTGCCGCATCAAAGAGCAACGCCACGAATGAAAAGCAGACCAAAGTCCTGCAGCTGATCAATGCCTATCGCTTCCTGGGCAACCGCTGGGCGCAGCTCGATCCGCTGAAGCGCCATCCGCGCCCCGAGGTGGAAGAACTCGAACCTTCCTACTATGGTTTTACCGAGGCCGACCTGTCGTCGACATTCCGGACCGGTTCGTTCGACATCGGGGTCGAGGAAGCGACGCTGCGCGAAATCCTCGAAGCCCTGCGCCTGCGCTATTGCGGTCACATCGGCGCCGAATACATGTACCTGTCCGATGTTCAGCAGAAGCGCTGGATCCAGGCCCGTTTCGAGCCGGTCCGCACCACGCCGCGCTACCCCGATGCGGACAAGAAACGTTTTCTGACCGCCATCACCGCGGCCGAGACGCTCGAGCGCTACCTGCACACCCGCTATGTCGGCCAGAAGCGTTTCTCCCTCGAAGGCGGCGAAGCCATGATCCTGGCGATGGACCAGTTGATCAGGACCGCGGGCACGCTGGGCGTCAAGGAAATCGTCATCGGCATGGCCCACCGCGGGCGCCTCAATGTGCTGGTGAATACCCTGGGCAAGCAGCCGGGCATGTTGTTTGCCGAGTTCGAGGGCAAGAAGAAATCCGACCTGATCGCCGGCGACGTGAAATACCACATGGGCTACTCCTCGGACGTCGCCACGCCGGGCGGACCGGTGCACCTGACGCTGGCCTTCAATCCATCGCACCTCGAAATCGTCAACCCCGTGGTCGCCGGCTCGGTGTATGCCCGCCAGGTGCGTCGCGGCGCAGCGGGAATGAACGAGGTGCTGCCGGTGCTGATTCACGGCGACGCCGCCGTGGCCGGGCAGGGCGTCAATCAGGAAATGCTCAATTTTTCGCAAACGCGCGGCTACGGCACGGGCGGCACGGTGCATATCGTCGTCAACAACCAGATCGGCTTCACCACCTCCGATCCGCGCGACCTGCGTTCCTCGATCTATTGCACCGACATCTTCAAGATGGTCGAGGCGCCGATCTTCCATGTGAACGGCGACGACCCGGAAGCGGTCGCCTTCGTCACCCAGCTGGCGCTTGAGTTCCGCCAGGAATTCCGGAAGGATGTCGTCGTCGACATCGTCTGCTTCCGCAAACTCGGCCACAACGAGGCCGACGAGCCGATGGTCACCCAGCCGCTGATGTACAAGAAGGTTGCCGCGCATCCGGGGACACGCAAGCTCTATGCCGAGAAGCTCATCGGCCAGGGCGTCATCGCTGCCGGCGATGACGAGCAGATGATCCGGGATTACCGCGCCGCCATGGATCAGGGCAAACACCTCGCCGATCCGGTCATTACCAATTTCAAGAGCGCCGCTGCCGTGGACTGGAGTCCGTATGTCGGCGCGCGCTACACCGAGACCTGCGATACCCGGGTGCCGCTCGCCGAGTTGCAGCGCCTCGGCCGCCATCTGACCGATATTCCGTCCGGTTTCACCCTGCATCCCCGCGTGCAGAAGGTCATCGACGACCGGCGCCTGATGATCGAGGGCAAGCTGCCGGTGGATTGGGGCATGGCCGAAAACCTGGCCTACGCTACCTTGCTGGCGGCGGGCTACGGCATCCGCATTTCCGGCGAGGATGCCAACCGCGGCACCTTCTTCCATCGCCATGCCGCGTGGCACGACCAGCAGCGTACGAAGTGGGACGAGGGCGTCTATCAGCCGCTCGCCAACCTGTTTCCCGGTCAGCCGCGTTTCCAGTGCTGGGACTCGGTCCTCTCCGAAGAAGCGGTGCTTGGTTTCGACTACGGTTACGCCACTGCCACGCCCAACGAACTGGTGATCTGGGAAGCGCAGTTCGGCGATTTCGCCAACGGCGCGCAAGTGGTGATCGACCAGTTCCTCGCGTCCGGCGAGGCGAAATGGGGCCGCTCCTGCGGCCTGGTGCTGCTGTTGCCGCACGGCTACGAAGGGCAGGGGCCGGAACACTCCTCGGCGCGCATCGAGCGCTACATGCAACTGTCGGCCGATTTCAACTGGGAAGTGTGCATGCCGACCTCGGCGGCCCAGATGTTCCATCTGCTGCGTCGCCAGATGCTGCGCAAGCAAAGAAAACCACTGGTGGTGTTTACCCCGAAATCCCTGCTGCGCAGCAAGGATGCCGCCTCCAGCCTGGAGGACCTGACCGAAGGGACCTTCCAGACCGTCTTCGGCGAGACCGATCCGCTCGACCCGAAGAAAGTGACGCGCGTCCTGCTCTGCGCGGGCAAGGTCTATTACGACCTGCGCAACGCGCGGCGGGAACAGCAGCTCGACCACATCGCGATCCTGCGCACGCCACAGCTGTATCCGATGGACGATCGCCGCCTGGCCGAAGAACTCAAGAAGTTCCCGCACATGAAAGAGCTGGTCTGGTGTCAGGAAGAGCCGGAAAACCAGGGCGCCTGGTATGCCAAGCATCATCGGCTTGTCGAGCTGGTCAGGAAGGGCCAGAGCCTGCATGTCGCCTCGCGGCCCGCCTCGGCGTCGCCGGCGGTCGGCAGCGCCGCCGTGCATGCCGAACAGCAGAAGAAAATCGTCGCAACCGCGCTGGGCACCCTCAAATAAACCCCAAACGGAGTGAATAACATGCTGATCGAAGTGAAAGTACCGCAACTCTCGGAATCCGTCGCCGAAGCGACCCTGGTGAGCTGGCACAAGAACGTCGGGGATGCCGTGACCCGCGACGAAAACCTGATCGACATCGAGACCGACAAGGTCGTGCTCGAGCTACCGGCGCCCGAATCGGGCATGCTCGTCGAGGTTCTCAAAGGCAACGGCGATTCGGTCGCTTCCGGCGAGCTGATCGCCAGAATCGATACCGAAGCGCAAGCGAGCGCAGCGGCGCCCGCCGCCAAGGCCGCCCCCGCGGCAGCTGCAGCGGCGGCAGCGAAGGCCGCTCCAGCGCCTGCGGGCGTCGGCCCCGCCGCGCGCAAGGCGCTCGCCGAGAAAGGCATCGAAGCCGCCGCCGTGCAGGGCACCGGCCCCGGCGGTCGCGTCACCAAGGCGGATGTACTCGGCACTGCGGCTCCGCCCAAGCCGGCTGCGCCCACTGTCAGCGTTCCGGGTGCCGTCCCGTCAGCGCCGACTTCTGCGCTGCCCCAGCCGAACGTCATCAATGCCGATGCCATCGTCGCCGAACGCACCGAGCAGCGCGTACCCATGTCGCGCCTGCGCGCCCGCGTGGCGGAACGGCTGCTGCAATCGCAGTCCACCAACGCCATCCTGACCACCTTCAACGAGGTGAACATGGCCCCGGTGATGGAACTGCGCAAGAAATACGCCGAGAAGTTCGAGAAGGAGCATGGCGTGCGCCTCGGCTTCATGTCCTTCTTCGTCAAGGCCGCGGTCGCGGCGCTGAAGAAGTTCCCCATCATCAACGCCTCGGTGGATGGCAACGACATCGTCTATCACGGCTATTTCGACATCGGCATCGCCGTCGGCTCGCCGCGCGGCCTGGTCGTGCCGATCCTGCGCGATGCCGACCAGCTGTCGCTGGCCCAGATCGAGAAGAAGATCGCCGAATTCGGCCAGAAGGCCAAGGATGGCAAGCTCTCGCTCGAAGAGCTGACCGGCGGCACCTTCTCCATCTCCAACGGCGGCGTGTTCGGGTCGATGCTGTCGACGCCGATCATCAACCCGCCGCAGTCCGCCATTCTCGGCATCCATGCCACCAAGGAGCGCCCGGTGGTCGAGAACGGCCAGATCGTCATCCGCCCGATCAACTACCTTGCCATGTCCTACGACCACCGCATCATCGACGGCCGCGAGGCGGTGCTCGGCCTGGTGACGATGAAGGAAGCGCTGGAAGACCCGGCCCGTCTGCTGCTCGACGTTTAAGGAGAACTGGAAATGGCCAACAAGCAATTCGATGTCGTCGTGATCGGCGCCGGTCCCGGCGGCTACGTGGCGGCGATCCGCGCCGCGCAGCTGGGTTTCTCCACCGCCTGCATCGAGTCCGAGTCATACGCCGATCCAAAAGGCGAGATCCGTTTGGGCGGTACCTGCCTCAACGTCGGCTGCATTCCCTCGAAAGCCCTGTTGCGTTCTTCGGAACTGTACGACGAGGCCAATCACGCCTTCGTCATGCATGGCATCACGGCCGAGAATGTGAAGATGGACGTCGGCACGATGATCCGCCGCAAGGACAACATCGTCACGCAGCTGACGCAGGGCATCAAGGGCCTGTTCAAGAAGAACAAGGTCACCTTGCTGCCGGGACGCGGCAGCTTCGTCGGCCGCGAGAACGAACTTTGGCAGATTGCCGTCGTCGCCAAGGATGGCGGTACCGAGGTAGTCGATGCGAAGCATGTGATCGTCGCCACGGGTTCCAGCCCGCGTCATCTCGATGGCATTCCGGTCGATAACGAGTCGATCTGCGACAACGTCGGCGCGCTGTCGCTCGGCGCCGTGCCGGCCCGCCTTGGCGTGATCGGGGCCGGCGTCATCGGCCTCGAGCTCGGTTCGGTGTGGAAGCGGCTCGGCGCGGATGTCACCATCCTCGAAGCCATGCCCGACTTCCTCGCCGCCGCCGATCCGGCCGTCGCCAAGGAGGCGTGGAAAACCTTCACCAACAAGCAGGGGCTCAAGATCAATCTGGGCGTCAGGATCAACAGCGTCAAGCAAGGCAAGAAGGGCATCAGGATCGACTACGAAATGGGCGATGCAGTCATGGCGCTCGAATGCGACAAGCTGATCGTTTCGGTCGGCCGCGTGCCGAACACGGCCGGGTTGGGTGCCGAGAACGTCGGCCTCAAGCTGGACGGGCGCGGCTGCATCGAGGTCAATGACCACTGCCAGACCAGCCTCGAGAACGTCTGGGCGGTCGGCGACGTCATCCGTGGCCCGATGCTGGCCCACAAGGGCATGGAGGAAGGCGTGATGGTCGCCGAATTGATCGCCGGTCAGGCCGGCCACGTCAATTACGACGCGATTCCCTGGGTCATCTACACGCACCCGGAAATCGCCTGGGTCGGCAAGACCGAGGTGCAGCTCAAGAACGAGGGGGTCGAATACCGTGCCGGCCAGATCCCCTTCGCAGCCAACGGCCGCGCGCTGGGGCAGGGCGACACGACCGGTTTCGTCAAGATGCTGGCCTGCGCTAGAACCGACCGTGTTCTTGGTGTGCATGTCATCGGCGCGAATGCTTCCGAACTGATCGCCGAAGCGGTCACGGCGCTGGAGTTCGGGGCCGTGTCGGAAGACATCGCGCGCATCTGCCACGCCCATCCGACGCTGTCGGAAGTCATGCACGAAGCGGCACTGGCGGTGGACAAGCGGCCCCTGCATTTCTGAGGACGCACGCGGATGCCGAGTGTTGACCTAACGCAATAGCGGGTGCGCCGAGTTTGGGTTGAATGCACACTTCCTTGTTGCGCTGCATTTGGAGGAGGTATGGACGAGATGGTGGTGGCACCGGCAGTCGCGCTATCCGGTGACGCTTCCCGAAGGGAAGCCTGCGTTTCGGACGATCCGCGCGATCTCGGCTGGGTCAGGCAGAACATTCCCTGCCAGACCGCCTGTCCGGCCGGCACGAATGTTCCGGCCTACATCCGCAGCATCGTCGAGGAGCAGTACGGTGCGTCCTACGAGATCAATCGCGAGGCGAATGTGCTCCCCGGCGTACTCGGGCGCATCTGTTCGCGTCCCTGCGAGGCGAAATGCCGGCATGGCTGGCCCGGCAATGGCGAGGCGGTGGCGATCTGCCACCTCAAGCGCGTCGCGGCGGACCTGAAGGACGCCAGCCATCGCATCACCGAGCGGCTCTATTCGCCCACCGGCAAGCGGGTCGCCATTGTCGGCGCCGGTCCGGCAGGCGTGTCCGCCGCCCACGACCTGTCACTGTTCGGCCACGACGTCGTCATGTACGAGCGCGAGGAAAGGCCGGGCGGCATGCTCAGCTACGGCATTCCCGAATTCCGCCTGCCGCGCGACCTGTTGCAGACGGAGCTGCACAACGTCCTGCGCCTGGGCGTCCAGTTGCGCACCGGAGTGGCGGTGGGCAACGCTCCCGGCCAGACTCCGGTCTCGAAACTGCTGGCCGAGTTCGACGCCGTGCTGCTGGCGACAGGCTGCGTGCATCCCGCACCCCTGCCGCTCAAGGGCGAATGGGAGAACGCCGACCTGAAGGACGTCAAGGGAATCGAATACGGACTGGACTTCCTGGTCGAGATGCACCGTGGCGTGAACAAGACCGTGGGCCGGCGCGTGGCCGTGCTCGGCGCGGGCTTCACCGCGCTCGACTGTGCCCGCGTGGCGGTGCGGCTCGGCGCCGAGGAAGTCACCATCCATCTGCGCACCGGCGAGGAATACATTCCCGTCGCGCCGGAGGAAATCTTCGAATGCAAGCGCGAAGGCATCCGCATCAAGGGGCTGCGCTCACCGATGGGCCTGCAGGTCGACGCGAGCGGACAGCTGACCGGCGTCGAATTCGCGGTAAACCGCCTCGGCGGCTGGCGTGAAAGCGGACGCCGCATCGCGATACCGATCGAAGGCTCGGAATTCATCGAGCCCTGCGACACCGTGATCGTCGCGATCGGCCAGCAGACGTTCAACGGCTTCAGCGACGTTCCGCTTGAAGTCGATCGCTGGAAGAACGTGCGGCTGGGCAGCGACGGCATGACCTCGCACCAGGGCCTGTTCGCCGCCGGCGATTATGTCAGCGGCGCGTCGACCGCCGTGCAGGCTGTAGGCCATGGCCGCGAAATCGCCCGGCGCATGGATGCCTGGCTGATGGGGCGCGAGCGCCGGCGGCAGGTCGTGCGCATCGAACCGGTAGACCTGCCCCTGCGCGAACGCGCGGATGATTTCATCCCGCGGCAGCACATGCCGACGCGCGGGCTGGGCGAACGCAAGCAGTCGATGGCCTGCGAAGTGGAAACCGGCTACGATCGCCAACTGGCCAGGGAGGAGGCCAAGCGCTGCTACCTGTGCAACCTGCGCTACCAGATCGACGTCGACCGCTGCGTCTACTGCCGCGCCTGCATCGAAGTGGCGCCGCGCAATTGCATCAAGCTCGTGGGCGGCGTGGAAATCGGCGCCGACGGCAGCTACGGCAAGCTGATCGAAACCAAGGAGTGGAACAAGGTGGGCGCGATCTGGATCGACAACAACGAATGCATTCGTTGCGGGGCATGTTTCAACGTGTGCCCCGTGAAGTGCATCTCGATTTCGCGTTGCGAACTGACGGAAGTGGAGGTCGGTCCATGAGCGACGCACGTCATCACGTCATCATCGGCAGCGGCGTCGCCGGCAACCAGGCCGCCGAAACCCTCCGGGCGCGCGATCCCGACAGCCGCATCACGATGGTCACCGTATCCCGGCTGCCCTTCTTCAACCGCTACGATCTGCCCCGCGTCTTTCGCGGCGAGCGCGACTGGCGGCGCTTCGTCATCTATCCGGCGGAGTATTACCGCCGCAACCGGATCGCGCTGCGGCGCGCCACCAAGGTCGTCGCGGTGGACAGCATCAACCAGACGCTGACCCTGCAGCACAAGGAAACCATCCATTTCGACACCCTGCTGGTGGCCTCGGGCGCGCGTTCCTATCTGCCCGAGGAACTGTCGGAATACCGCCCGCTGCTGCTGGGTTTTGGGGCATTCCACGAGGCGGTGCAGGTCGCCGAAACCCTGCCGAAAAGAGGCCACGTCATCATGCTCGGCGGCGACACGATCGGACTCGATCTGGCGCGCACGTTGATCGAGTTGCGCCACCGCGTCACCCTGCTGGCCGACGACTACACCTTCTGGCCCCACGAAGTCTCAGAGGCCGACCGTCCCCGCTACATCGCGGCGCTGCGCAACATGGGTTTCGAGGTGATCGAGGCGAAGGAGCGTGGCTCTCTTGCTGCCGTTTCACAGGGTGCGCCAGGCCTGCCGGCGCGCCGACTGGTTTTCAAGGACGGCTCTGAGTTGCATGGCGATGTGGTGATGCCGTTCTTCGGCAACGTTCCCATCCTCGATTTCATGATCGGCTCGGGCGTGGATATCGAGCGCGGCCTGCTGGTCAGGCCGGATCTGCGCACCACGCACGAGAACATCTATGCGGCCGGCGACAACTGCCAGATCTGGACCGATAGCGTACGGCGCTACTGCTTCTATCACGGCTGGAAGAATGTCCGGGCCATGGGTGAACTGGCGGCCCGCAACATCACCGGGGCCAATGAAGCCTGGACCCCGCAGCATGATGAAAGCCTGCGCCTGACCGCCGACGGCAAGATCCTGTCCCCGTTCTGGGAGTACCAATAATGGCCCCCCACGCTCGTAAAACCTGTTCGCTGCCCCCCACGGGGGGGCGTGTGCCCCCTTGGGGCGGCCCTGCGGAGGCACCATGAACACCGACGTCCAGATTGCCATTGTCGGTTCGGCCGGGGATGGCACGATCGCCGCCGGCGACATCCTGCGGCGTGCCATGGCCGAAATCGGCTACCGCGTCATCAGCTTCGACCTCTATCCCGCGGAAATCCGCGGCTTCGGCAAGTGCATCGCCCGCCTGCGCGTTTCAGACGAGCAGGCCTATTCGCTGAAGCAGAAATCCGACATCCTGGTTTCGCTCGACGACAGCCATGCGATTCCTCATGTGGGCGAGGCCAGGGAATGGGGTGCGGTGATCTACGAGACCAATTCCGTCAATCCGCTGCCGGAAGGGGCGCACCTGAGCGCCCACATCGATCCCGGCCAGGTTCCCTACAATGTCCCGATCCGGGAATTGGCTGAGAAAAGCACTGGTGCGGCGCGTTCGCGCAACATCGTGGTTGTCGGCTACATCATCGGGCTGATGCGCCTGCCGCTCGAACCCGCGTTGCGCGCGCTGACCGGCAAGTTCAAGGGCAAGGGCGAGATCGCGCAAAAGAACGAAGCCGCCTTGCGGGCAGGGTACGAGGAGGGCTTGCGCTGGTTCCGCCTCGACGACATCGAGTTCGGCCCGCCGCCTGCGCAGGAGCGTGGCGCGCATCTCGAAATGATCAACGGCAATGCGGCGATCGTGCGCGGCGCCCTGGATGCGGGTATCGATACCTTTTTCGGCTATCCGATCACCCCGGCCACCTCGATCATGGAGCGTCTCGCCAGCGAAATGCCCAAACGCGGGGCGCGTCTGGTGCAGACCGAGGACGAGATCGCGGCGATCTCGGCGACGCTGGGCGCCGGCTTTGCCGGCGCGCGCGCGGCGACCGCCACCTCCGGGCCGGGGTTGTCCCTGATGGCCGAGATGCTCGGCTTCGGCGTGATCGCGGAAGTGCCCAGCGTGGTGTTCGTTTCGCAGCGTGGCGGCCCGTCGACCGGCATGCCGACCAAGCACGAGCAGTCCGATTTGAACATGGCCGTATTCGGCGGCCATGGCGATGCGCCGCGCATCGTCATCGCCCCGACCAACGTGGAAGGCTGCTATCGCTGCGCCGGCCGCGCCTTCGAAATGGCCGAGGCCTACCAGACGCCGGTGATCGTCCTGCTCGATCTCTATCTGTCCAACCGCTACGAAACCGTGCCGTTCCCGGATCGTCCGCCCTTCGAGGCGGATACCAACCGCTATGCGGATACGCGCGGCGGGGCCGCGGGGTTCCAGCGCTACGTGCTCACGGCCGACGGCGTCAGTCCGCGTTCGACTCCCGGCCAGCCCGGCGGCATGCACGTCGCCACCGGCCTGGAGCACAACGAACTCGGCCGGCCCAACGACCAGCCCGACATGCATCTGGCCCAGAGCCGCAAGCGCCACGAGAAGCTCAAGGCGGCCCTGCGCCATCCCGGGTTCGAGCCGGCCAAGCGCTTTGGTGACACGGGTGCGGTGGATGTCGGCCTCGTGGCCTGGGGATCGAGCTTTGGCGAGTGCCTCGAAGCGATGTATCTCGCCCAGGAGGAAGGCATCCGCTGCGCGGCGCTGAAGGTCTTGATGATTTCCCCCTTCCCGGTCGAGATGGCGACATCCTTCCTGGCCGATTGCAAGGAGGTGCTGGTGCCCGAAGTGAATTACCAGGGACAGTTCGCGGGCATCCTGCAGATGCAGGTACCGCGTGCGGTCACGCGCATGACCCGGATTCCCTGCGCGCCGATGCGCGTCGAGGAAATACTTGACGAGATTCGTCGCCTGGCGGGTCGCGTCGTCGAACCGCAAGCCGCTTGAGGAGAGGTGCAATGGGTGAGATTCGGCCGGTCTATCTGGAGGACAAGCTCAAGGAAGTCGAGGACAGCGGTCGCCTCGACTATCGCTCTAAGGCATTGCCGACCTGGTGTCCGGGCTGCGGCTACTTCTCGATTGTCGAGGCCGTCGCCACGGCCCTGTGCGAGCTCGGGATTCCCAACGAAAACGCAGTGATGGTCTCCGGCATCGGCTGTTCTTCCCGCTTCCCGTTCTTCATCAATACCTATGGCATTCACACGCTGCATGGCCGGGCACTGCCCTCGGCACTGGGCGTGAAGACCGCCAATCCCGCCCTGACGGTCGTCGCGGTCGGCGGCGACGGCGACGGGTTCGCCATCGGCGGCGGCCATGTGCCGCATGCGGCACGCCGCAACCTCGACATCACCTATCTCTTGTTCGACAACGGCATCTACGGCCTGACCAAGGGCCAGACGTCGCCGACCTCGGCGATCGGCTTCAAGACCCCCACCTCGCCTTACGCAAATCCCGATCGCCCGCTCAATCCCCTCTTGATGCTGTTGTCTTATGGCGCGAGCTGGGTCGGCCAGTCCTATGCAGGCGATCCGGAGCACCTGCGCTCGATGGTCAGGCAGGCGCTGGAACATCGCGGCTTTTCCTACCTGCACATCCTGTCGCCCTGCGTCACCTTCGACAAGACGCACCGCACCTACGTCAATCTCGGGATGCAAGTGCACCCCCTGCCGGCGACACACGATCCGGCCGACAAGCTGGCGGCGATGGGGGAAGCGATGAAGAACGAACAGGCCCCGGCCGTCGGCCTCTATTACCGCGAGCAACGGCCAACGCTCGATGACGCCCTCGATGCGCTGGTGGAAAAGGCCGGCGGTGAGAAACGCGGCTTGCGTGGGGGGCGCGGCCGCAAGCTGCGCTGAATCCGGATAGCGGACGGTCGTCCCGCCTCGGTGTGGCGGCGCTCGCCGCGAGCCAGGCCAAGCAATGATGAATAAAATGCTCGAAGCTCACCGGGACGGCATGATCCGGGCTTTCGACGCCGCTCTCGCTGCGCGCGGCATCGAGGCCGACCCGGCGCAACAGGCGGCGGCCGCGCGCCTCCAGCGCTTCCATGACGAGCTGATCGCCTTCAAGGTGGCCCGGCGCACCCGGCTGCGCAAGCTGCTGGTGCATCCCGAGCTGCCGAAGGGCGTCTGGTTCTGGGGTGGCGTCGGCCGCGGCAAGAGCTTCCTGATGGATTGCTTCTTCGATGCGCTGCCTTACCGGCGCAAGCGGCGCGTGCATTTCCACGCCTTCATGCGCGAGATCCACGAACGCCTGAAGCGGATGAAACACGAACAGGATCCGCTGGCGAAGGTCGCCGGGCAGGTCGCCCAGGAAACGCGCCTGATGTGCTTCGACGAATTCCACGTGTCCGACATCGCCGACGCGATGATCCTCGCGCGCCTGATGCAGGCGCTGTTCGACGCGGGCGTGGTGTTCTGCATCACCTCCAACTATCCGCCCGCCGGCCTCTATCCCGACGGCCTGCAGCGCGAACGCCTGCTGCCGACCATTGCGCTATTGAACGACAAACTCGATGTCATCAGGATCGATGCCGGCATCGATTACCGGCTGCGCGCGCTCGAGCAGGCGCCGGTCTACCTGCTGCCCGCGGACGGCGATCCGGAAACCCTGCTGATGCGCACCTTCGCGCAGCTGGTGCATGGCGCGGGCCATGGGCGCCCGCTGGCGGTGCTCGGCCGGGAGATTGCGGTCGTCCATCGAGCCCCGGGGGTCGCCTGGTTCGACTTCGCGGCGCTGTGCGGCGGCCCGCGCTCGCAGAACGACTATCTCGACCTCGCACACCGCTTCCACACGTTCATCGTTTCCGGCGTGCCGCGCATGGGGCCGGAGATGGCCAACGAGGCGCGCCGCTTCACCTGGCTGGTCGATGTCTGCTACGACCATCGCGTCAAGCTGGTGATTGCCGCGGCGGTACCGGCCGAGGAACTCTACGTCAACGGTCCGCAGGCGACGGAGTTTGCGCGCACCGTGTCGCGGCTGGTCGAAATGCGCTCGCACGACTACTTGGCCAGCGCCCACCGGCGCTACGAGACGCATGCGCCGGCACCGTAGTGCCGTCCCGCCAGCGCCGACTTTCTAGCTGCGCCACTGCGGGTAGGGTTGCCAGTGGGCGATCCAGTGGGGCAGGTCGGCCGCCGGCATCGGCCTGGCGATGCCGTAGCCCTGCGCGAGCGAGCAGCCGAGTTGGAGCAGGGCGACCCCGATCTCGGCGCTTTCGACCCCTTCCGCGATCACCTGCCGCTTGAAGGTGCGCGTCAGGCTGATCACGCCTTCGACGATGGCATGATCCTCGTCGTCGGTCAGCAGGTCGCGCACGAAGCTCTGGTCGATCTTGAGCACATCGATGCGCAGGCGCTTGAAGTAGGAGAGCGACGAGTAGCCGGTGCCGAAGTCGTCCAGCGCGAAGCCGACCCCCAGCGCGTGGCAGGCATCGATGATTTCCGCGACGCGCACCACGTCCTCGAGGGCGGCCGATTCGACCACTTCCAGTTCGAGCGAGGCGGGCGGCAGGTGGGCATGCTGGTGCAGCAGTTCGCCCAGACGCTCCGGAAAGTTCCGCACTTGCAGGTGGCGCGGGGAGATATTGACGCTGATCGCAAGCTTGAGTCCGGCCGCCTGCCAGCGTGCCATCTGGGCCAGGGCCGTGGCGATCACCCATTCGCCCAGCGGGATGGCGAGATCGCTGTTCTCTATCTCCGCCAGGAAGCGGCTCGGCGGCAGCAGGCCTTCCTCCGGATGCTGCCAGCGGATCAGGGCCTCGGCACCGACCACCTTGCCGCTGCGCATGTCCACCTTGGGCTGGTAGTGGAGCACGAACTCGTTGTCGCGCAGGGCGGCTTCGAGGCGGGCCAGGTTGCTGTGCCGTGCCTGTACCTGACGGTCCTGCTCGGCATCGAAGAGATGGTAGCGATTGCGGCCGCTCTGCTTGGCGATGTACATCGCCTGGTCGGCATGGCGCATCAGGGTATCGGCATCGGCATCATCGAAAGGGTAGATCGTCAGGCCGATGCTGGCAGTGATGAGGAGCGGCTGCGGAGCGAGCGGGTAGGGCATGGCCAGCGCGCCGAGCAGGCGCTCGATGGTGCGGATGCATTCCCCGATCTCGTTGAGGTCGCCGAGGAGGAGCACGAACTCGTCGCCGCCCAGGCGGCAGACGGTATCGGCGGCGCGGATGTGTTCCTTGAGGCGTTGCGCCACCATCACCAGCAGTTGATCGCCCGTCTTGTGGTCGTGACTGTCGTTGATCTCCTTGAAGCCGTCGAGGTCGAGGTAGGCGATCGCCAGCAGGCACTCCGCCCGCTGCGTCTGGGCGATCGCCTGCTGCAGGCGGTCGGCGAGGAGTACGCGGTTGGGCAGCTGGGTCAGCGGATCGTGGTGCGCCAGGAACTCCAGTTCATGCTCGTAACGGTTGCGGTCGGCGACATCCCGGGCGAGCGCAGCTGCCATCTGGTTGAAGTTGTCGGCCAGCGCGCCGATTTCGTCCTTGCCCTGGATGGCGATCGAAGTGGAAAAGTCGCCCTGCGTGACGCGATGCGTGGCGGCCACCAGGCTGGCGATGTTGCGCGTGAGCAGGTAACCGATGGAAATCAGCAGCAGCATGGAAAGCACGATTGCCATGCCGACGATGACGAGGCTTTGTCTCAGCACGTTGCCGCGCAGCGAGGCGAGTTCGGCCAGCGAGAGACCGAATTGCACCGTGCCGACCTGCAGGTTGCCCGGCAGGGTGAGCTGGATTTGCGTGTCGTAGGTGAGGTCGGCGAGCGTCGCCAGCACGTCGAGGTCTTTGCGTGGCTCGGAGGGGACGCTGCCGGCCGCGCCGAGGACTTCACCCCGCGGGTCGAAAACGACGATGTATTTCAGATCGGTCGGGCGTTCGCCGACCAGTTGGTGCAGGATTGCCGCGATCTCGCTGTGGTCGCGCTGGAAAACCCGGCCGGCCAGTGCGGCGTCGAGCAGTGGCGTCAGCGCGTCGAGGCGTACCCGGGTCTGGGTTTCGAGCGCCTCGGTGACCAGCCGGTAGCTGTTGGCGAGCAGCAGGCCGAGCATCAGGATCTGGACGACGATGGCGGCGGCGGCCAGCCGGAAGCGGATCGACCGGTGCCAGGGAATCGCCGCGGAGGGATTGACGGGCATAGGGTACGGGTCAGGGGTTGTCGAACACGGCGCTGTAGGGATCGATGCGTTTCATGGTTTCGGCGTCGAGCGGCCGGAAATCGACCTGCTGGGTTTTCTTGAAGTAAGCCTTGCCGGCCTCGGTGTTCTTGAAATCGAGGAACGCCAGTTTGAGTTTTTTGAGGATCCCGGAGGGAAGACGGGAGTGGGCAAGAATCAGGAAGCCGGGCGTCGGCTCCTCCCGGTAGATCTCCCGCAGGGCCTCGCGTTGCTCGGGCGTCGCGGCATCCCACAGCTGGCTGATGGTGGCCCCGGCATCGGCCTCGCCGCGCATGATTGCCTCGATAACGTTGGAGAAACTGGCCGGATCGATGAACCTGACGTCGCGCTCGATGGCCAGGCCGTGCTTGCGAAGGGCATGATTGACGATCTGGTAGCTCATCGACAGCCTGGAACCGACCGCCAGCGTACGGCCCTTCAGGTCGGCCAGCGCTTGCACCGGACCGTCCTTGCGTGCCAGGGTGACGACGGTGACATCGCCCGTCATGACGATGCGCCGGTAGCCGTCCCGTTTTTCCGCGAGTCGTCCCATATGGGGAGCGGTGAAGATGATGTCGTATTCGCCTGCGCGCGTGCGGTCGATGAACTTGGCGAAGTCGGGTGCCGAGCGCAGCGTGACTGGAACGCCGATGGCCTTGCTCAGGTGTTCCTCGAGCGGGGCGAACCGCTCGACGGTTTGACTGGGCGAGAGCAGGGGGTATATGCCGAACACCAGTTCATTCGCGGCGTGGACCATGCCGGTCCAGCAGGGCAGTAGCCAGCAGGCGAACAGCAGTTTGAGGCAGGACTTCGTCATGGTTCCTCTTGTCGTTCGAGGGTGGTTATCGACGGCCATCCTGAACGATTGTAACGGCATGTCGCGAAAACGCCCGTTAATTCCTGCCTGCCTCGTCCGTTAGCCGGAAGGCTTCGGCGACCGATCAGGGGTTGTCGAACACGGCGGTGTAGGGGTCGATGCGTTTCAGTGTGGCCGCGTCGATCGGGCGGAAGTCGAGTTGTTGGGTCTTCTCGAAATAGGTCTTGCCCGCCGGTGTCTTGCCGAAGCCGAGGAGGGCCTGCTTCAGGCGCTCGATTGCCGCCGCGCCGATGCGCGGGTGGGCCAGCACGAGGAAGCCGGGCACGGGTTGCGAGCGCCAGACGGCGTGCAGGACCTGGTGTTTGTCCGGGGACGTCTTGTCCCACAGCAGGGTGCCAGTCGCGCCGGCATCGGCTTCATTGCGCACGAGGGCTTCGAGCACGTTGGAAAAGCTCGCGGTATTGACGAACCTGACGTCCCGGCCGATCGTCAGACCATGTTTCTCCAGTTCGCGATCGACCATCTGGTAGCTCATCGACAGCTTGGCACCGGTGGCCAGCGTGTGCCCCTTGAGATCGGTGAGTTTCTTGATGGGGCCGTCCTTGCGTGCCAGGACCACAACCACGATCGCGTAGCCGGTCTGGGCGAGCGGCTGGTAACCATTGCGTTTTTCGGCGAGGCGACCCATGTGCGGCGCGGTAAAGACGATGTCGTATTCCTCCGCCCGGGTGCGCTCGATGAATCTTTCGAAGTCCGGGGCGGAACGCAGGCTTACCGGCCTGCCGAGGGCCTGCGCCAGGTGGTCGCCGAGCGGGGAGAACTGCTCGACAATCTGGCTCGATGAAAGGTAGGGATATACGCCAAAGACCAGTTCGTTCGCGGCGTGCACAATGCCCATCCAGCAGGGCAGCAGCCAGCAGGCAAACAACAGCGTGCAGAAGAACTTCCTCATGACATTCCCCTTGCGTCCGTGTTTACGGTGCGGTTCTTGGTGACCGTCGATGCTATTGTAATCAGGTCGGGGACACTTGTCGCCTCGGCTAGAATTGGCCGCCTATGTCCCTGCTGTCCAGTCTGCTGATCCTGATCATCGTGGCGCGTCTTCTCGGGCAGGTTTTCGCGCGCCTGAATCAGCCTGCCGTGATCGGCGAGATGCTCGGCGGCATCTTGCTGGGACCCGCCGTTCTGGATGTTGTCCAGCCAACGCCATCGCTCACCGGGATATCGGAGCTGGCTGTGTTCCTGGTGATCCTGGCCGCCGGACTCGAAATGCGCTTCGAGGAGGTCCTTGGCGCGATGAAAGGGGCCGGTTTGCGCGTCGCCCTGCTCAGTTTTTTCATACCGTTCTTCGCCGGCGTTGCCGTCGCGCTCTGGTTCGAACTCGATGCGATGCGCACGGTATTCCTCGGGCTGTGCATCTCGATTACCGCGCTGCCGGTGGCGGCGAAGATTCTCGACAACCTGGGTTTGCTGAACACGCCGATCGGACGTTATGCGATCTCCACCGCGATCATCAACGATGTCGCGGCGATGCTCGTGCTGGGCGTCGTGCTCGTCCTGCCGCCGCAGCCGAGCTTCGCGGCGGTGGGCGTGTCGACGGGCACCGCGCTGGCGAAACTCCTGGCGCTCGCCGCCCTCGTGATCATGCTCAACCGCGGCCTGGCGATGCTGGAGAAGAGAGGTTATACCGTCCAGGTGATCCCGGAACGGCTGGTGCGCTGGCTCGGTCCGGAGGCGCTGTTCGGCATCGTCCTGCTGTTCGTGTTGGCGTTCGGCTCGGTCAGCGAGGTGCTGGGTTTCCATTTCGTCATCGGCGCTTTTTTTGGCGCCTTACTGCTCGACAAGCGCCATTTCCTCGCATCGCGTTACAACGAACTCAAGCTCACGCTCGATTCCGTGACGGGCGGCTTCCTGGCGCCGGTGTTCTTCGCCTATCTCGGCCTCAAGTTCGACTTTGACGCGATTCAGGACTGGGGCTTCGTCGCGGCGGTGTTGCTCGTATCGATCTTTTCCAAGATCCTCGCTGGCTGGTGGGGCGGGCGCCTGCTCAAGATGGACAGGCGCGAATCCCTGGCGCTCGGCGGCATGCTGAACGGGCGGGGGGTCATGGAGCTCGTGGTCGCCAGCATCGCCTACGAGCGTGGCTTCATCGGTCCGCACATGTTCTCGACGCTGGTGCTGATGGGCGTGGTGACGACGCTGATCACGCCATGGCTGGTCGGCAAGGCGCTGCCGAAGGCGCGGCTGGAGGCCTACCGCGACAAGTGGGACGAGGCTAGGCGTCCGCCAGCCGCTTGAGCGCGTAGAGCCGGTCGAGCGCCTCGCGCGGACTCAGCTCGTCCGGGTCGAGCGTCTGCAGCGCCGCGATAGCCGGATGCTCTTCCGGTTCGAAAGTCGGCGCTGGCAGGACGGCATCGCCGGCCTGCGCCAACAGGGGGACGGCACTGAAGAGATCGGGCTGCGGCGCGGCGGCGACGGCGCGCTGCTCCAGTTCGACGAGGCGGCGCTTCGCCTCGCGCAGCACCGCGGGCGGGATGCCGGCCAGCGCCGCGACGTGGATGCCGTAGGACTGCGAGGCCGGCCCCGGCTCGACGGCGTGCATGAACACCACGGTCTTGCCGTGCTCGACCGCGCCGAGATGCACGTTCGCGCATTCGGCGTGGTCCGCGGCGAGCTGGGTGAGCTCGAAGTAGTGCGTCGCGAACAGCGTCCAGGCGCGCGTCTTCTCGACGAGGTGGCGCGCGATCGCGAAGGCCAGCGCGAGGCCGTCGAAGGTCGAGGTGCCGCGCCCGATCTCGTCCATCAGCACGAGGGATTTGTCGGTCGCGCCGTTGAGGATCGCCGCCGCCTCGGTCATCTCGACCATGAAGGTCGAGCGGCCGGAAGCGAGGTCGTCCGAGGCGCCGATGCGGGTATGGATCGCGTCGATCGGGCCGAGCCGGCAGGCCGCCGCCGGCACGAAGCTGCCGCAGTGGGCGAGCAGCACGATCAGCGCGGTCTGGCGCATGTAGGTCGACTTGCCGCCCATGTTCGGGCCGGTGACGATCAGCATGCGGCGGTTCGGGTTCAAATCGAGGTCGTTGGCGATGAATGAGTCCACCTGACGCTCGACCACCGGATGGCGTCCGCCGCGAATCTCGAGGCAGGGATGCTCGACGAATTCCGGCCGGCAATAGTCGTAACGCCGCGCCGCCGTCGCGAAGGCGCAGAGGCCGTCGAGCTGCGCCAGTGCGCGGGCGATGCGCTGCAGCGCGGCGATGTGCGCGGTCAGCGCTTCCAGCAGTTCTTCGTAGAGGCGCTTTTCCAGCGCCAGCGCACGCTCGTTGGCGGAGAGCGCCTTGTCCTCGAAGGCCTTGAGCTCGGGCGTGATGTAGCGCTCGGCGTTCTTCAGCGTCTGGCGGCGGCGGTAGTCGTCCGGCACCTTGCCGGCGTGGGCATGGGTGACCTCGATGTAGAAGCCATGCACCTTGTTGTATTCGACCTTGAGGCTGGGGATCTGCGTGCGTTCTTTCTCGCGCGCCTCCAGCTCGATCAGGAAGGCCCCGCAGTTGCTCTGGATGCCGCGCAGCTCGTCGAGCCCGGCGTCGAAGCCAGGGGCGATCGCGCCGCCGTCGCGCAGCAGGGCGGGCGGCTCGCTCGCCAGCGTGCGCTCCAGCCGGTCGAGGCAGTCGACGGGGATGGCGAGGTCGTCGCGCAGGGTGTGCAGCAGCCCTGCGCAACCGGTTAGCAGCCCGGCGATTTCGGGCAGCTGCTTGAGCGTGTCGCGCAGCGCGGCCAGTTCGCGCGGCCGCGCGCTCTTGAGCGCGATGCGGCTGCCGATGCGCTCGACGTCGGCGCTGCCTTTGAGCGCATGCGTCAGCCGGTCGAGCGGGCCGTCGTTGTTTGCGCCGAGCAGTTCCGCGATGGCGCCGTGGCGTGCCGCAGCCAGCGCGCGGTCGGTCAGCGGGTGGTGCAGGCAGTGGCGCAGCCAGCGCGTGCCGGCCGCCGTCGCGCAAGTGTCGAGCAGCGAGAGCAGGGTGGGCGCGGGCTCGCCGCGCAGCGTCTCGGTGAGTTCGAGGTTGCGCCGCGTCGCGGCGTCGAGCCGCAGCCACTGCGATTCGCGCTCCAGCGTCAGCCCGGTGACGTGCGCGAGCGCCTGCAGCTGCGTCGCCTGCGCGTAGCGCAGCAATGCGCCGGCGGCGCCAAGCGCCAACGCGGCATCTTCCGTGTCGGGAATGAAGGCGGCGAGGTCGCGCGTGCCGAAATGCGCGCTCAGCAGCTGCTCCGCGCCGGCCGCGTCGAAATGCCAGTCGGGCCGTCTGACCAGAACCGACTTTTGCTCGGGCAGCACGGGATTGACGTTTTCGCCGAGCAGGATCTCGGCCGGCTTGAGGCGGGTGAGTTGCGCGGGCAGGGCGCTCGCGGCGGTTTCGAGCAGGCGCAGTTCGCCGCTCGCGAGATTGAGCCACGCCAGTCCAACGCGCTGGCGCTCCGTCGCCATGGCCAGCAGCAGGCTGTCGCTGCGCTCGTCGAGCAGCGCGGCGTCGGTCAGCGTGCCGGGCGTGACGATGCGCACGACCTGCCGCTCGACCGGCCCCTTGCTGGTGGCCGGATCGCCGATCTGCTCGCAGATCGCCACCGACTCGCCGAGCCTGACCAGCCGCGCGAGGTACTGCTCGGCGGCGTGGTAAGGCACCCCGGCCATCGGAATCGGCTGGCCGGCCGACTGGCCGCGCTTCGTCAGCGTGATGTCGAGCAGCCGCGCCGCGCGCTCGGCATCGGCATAGAACAGCTCGTAGAAATCCCCCATCCGGTAGAACAGCAGCACGTCCGGATGCGCCGCCTTGAGCCGCAGGTACTGCTGCATCATCGGCGTATGGCGGGCAAGCTCCTCGGCGGAAGGCGGCGAAGTTATGCTCATGCGGTGGGGAAGAAAACGCGCCGGGGCGGCATTCGTGAAGGTCGGCGAATTATACTGGCGGCCAATCATGGCTTCCGGCGGCATCTTGAACCTGGCGCGACGCCTGCTGCACCTGTGGGTGCGCCTGCGGATTTATCCGGACACGTCCGTCGGCGTCGATCCGGCGCGGCCGGTCTGCTACGTGCTGCGCGAG
>JAJZSW010000100.1 GCA_021849505.1 Pseudomonadota bacterium | reverse complement strand
TCAAGCCGGAATACGCCGAGGTCACCATGAAGCCAGAGAACGAGACGGAACTCGCCGGCGAGGATGCCGCGAAGATGCAGAAGCTGCTCGACGCGCTCGACGGCCTCGACGACGTGCAGGAGGTCTACACCACCGCGGTGATGGACGAAGCCTAGGGCACTTTGCGCTTGCTCGCCCCCGTGGCACGATTGGCTCCCCTCCTGTTCGTCTTCCTCTGGAGCACGGGCTTCCTCGGCGCCAAGTACGGCCTGCCGCACGCCGCGCCGCTCGCCTTCCTGTTCGTCCGCTACGGGCTGGTCATCGCCCTGATGGCCGGCATCGCCGTCGTTCTGCGCGCCCCCTGGCCGCGCGACAGCCGCCAGTGGCTCCACATCGGCGTCAGCGGCCTGCTCGTGCATGGGCTCTACCTGGGCGGCGTCTTCATGGCGATCAAGGCCGGCCTGCCGGCGGGCATCACCGCCCTTGTCGTCGGGATGCAGCCGTTGCTGACCGCCACGCTGGCCGGAAGACTGCTTGGCGAGTCGGTCCTGCCACGCCAATGGCTGGGCCTCGCCCTCGGCTTCGCCGGTGTCGCGCTCGTGGTGTCGCACAAGCTCGGCAGCGGCTTCGACATGGCAGCACTGGTTCCCGCCTGCGTTGCACTGGTCGGCATCACCGTCGGGACGCTCTACCAGAAACGTTTCTGCCAGCATTTCGACTGGCGTACCGGCTCCGTCGCGCAATTCCTGCCCACCGCCATCGTCACGGGAATCGTTGTCCTCGCCACCGACGATTTCCGCATCGACTGGACGGGCGAGTTCGCCTTCGCGCTCGGCTGGCTGGTGCTGGTGCTCTCGGTCGGCGCGATCTCGCTGCTCAACTGGCTGATCCGCCATGGCAGCGCGGTCAACGTCGCCAGCCTGTTCTATCTCACGCCGCCCACCACGGCGCTGCTCGCCTGGCTGCTGTTCGGCGAAACGCTGACTGGGCTCGCGCTCGCCGGCATGGCGCTTGCGGTATGGGGCGTGTATCTTTCGCGGCGATGAATACCGTCCGCATCCTCGGCATCGACCCCGGCCTGCGCATCACCGGCTTCGGCGTCATCGACAAGACCGGCCAGAAGCTCTCCTACGTGACGAGCGGCTGCGTGAAGAGCAACGAAAAGGACGCACTGCCCCTGCGCCTGAAGACCCTGCTCGACGGTATCGGCGAGGTGATCGCCAGCTACGCACCCAACGAGGCGGCGGTCGAGAAGGTGTTCGTCAACGTCAATCCGCAATCCACGCTGCTGCTCGGCCAGGCGCGCGGGGCTGCGATCTCTGCGCTGGTGCTCGCGGCGCTGCCGGTCGCCGAATACACCGCGCTGCAGATCAAGCAGGCCGTAGTCGGCCACGGCAAGGCCGCCAAGGACCAGGTCGGCCACATGGTCACGCGCCTGCTGCAGCTGCCCGGCGCGCCGTCCGCCGATGCCGCCGACGCGCTCGCCTGCGCGATCTGCCATGCCCACGGCGGCCAGGGCCTGGGTAACATCGCGACGCGCGGCTTCCGCGTGCGCAACGGGAGGCTCATATGATCGGTCGCATTGCCGGCACGCTGCTGGAAAAGAATCCGCCGCAGATCCTTGTCGATGTGAGCGGCATCGGCTACGAGCTCGACGTGCCGATGAGCACCTTCTACAACCTGCCGAACATCGGCGAGCCGGTCGCACTCGCCACCCACCTCGTCGTGCGCGAGGACGCCCACCTGCTGTTCGGCTTCCTCACCGAGGCCGAACGCGCGCTGTTCCGCCAACTGCTGAAGATCTCCGGCATCGGCGCACGCACCGCGCTGGCGGTGCTTTCCGGCCTGTCGGTCGCGGAACTGGCGCAGGCCGTCGCCCTCCAGGAAACCGGCCGCATCGTGAAGATTCCCGGCATCGGCAAGAAGACCGCCGAACGCCTGCTGCTCGAACTCAAGGGCAAGCTGCCCGTGACGGGTGTCGCCGGCGCGAAAGTCGGCGCTGGCGGGACGGCAGCTCCCGAAGTGCATGACACGATGAGCGACATCCTCAATGCGCTGCTGGCGCTCGGCTACAACGAACGCGAGGCGCTCGGCGCGATGAAGGCTTTGCCGGCCGACGCCAGCGTTTCGGATGGCATCCGATTGGCCCTGAAATCCCTCGCTAAAGGATAGACCGGATCGGGCGGGTCCCTGTCCGCAGCGGGTAGAATCCGCCGGACATGAACGAACGCACCCGCGCCTATGCCCGCATCGCCCTTGCCGCGCTGATCCTCGTCGGCACGGTCTGGGTGCTGGCGCCCTTCCTCGCCGCCCTGCTGTTCGCCGCCATCCTCTGCCTCAGCACCTGGCCGCTGTTCGCCTGGCTCGAAGGGAAACTCAAGGGCCGCAGCACGCTGGCCGCGCTGATCGCCACGCTGGTCCTCGCGCTGACGGTGCTGGTGCCGATGTCCTACCTCGCGGCGACCATCGCCGACGGCGTCACGCAACTGATTGCGCTGCTGCGCCCCTGGTTCGAATCCGCCGACCATGCCCCGCCCGACTGGCTTGCCGGGCTGCCGCTCGTCGGCGAGCAGCTTGACGCCTACTGGCGGAAGCTGGCGGCGAGCCAGACCGAACTCACCAACCTCGGCAGGCAGCTGTTCGATCCAACCCGCAAGTTCCTGACCTCGGCAGCCACCCTGATCGGTCAGGGCCTGCTCGAACTGACGCTGGTCGTCTTCATCGCCTTCTTCTTTTATCGCGATGGCGGCAAACTCGCCGCGCAGCTCGCCCAGTTGGCCGACAAGATCGGCGGCGAACTCGGCGGCCGCATGCTGGGCCTCGCCCAAAGCACCATCATGGGCGTGATGATCGGCATCGTCGGCACGGCCGCGGCGCAAAGCCTCATCGCGCTGATCGGCTTCCTCATCGCCGGCGTGCCGGCCGCGCTGCTGCTCGCCGCCGCAACCTTCTTCCTCTCGATGGTGCCGGTCGGCCCGCCCTTGATCTGGGGCGGCGCGGCGTGGTGGCTCTACAGCCAGGGCGAGACCGGCTGGGCGATCTTCATGGCGATCTACGGTCTCACGGTCATCAGCAGCGTCGACAACTTCCTCAAGCCCATCCTCATCAGCCACCATGCGAGCCTGCCGATCCTGGTCGTCGCGCTCGGCGTGTTCGGCGGCGTGCTGGCCTTCGGCTTCGTCGGCATCTTCCTCGGCCCGGTGATCCTCGCCCTCGCGGTGACGCTGATCCAGGGCTGGATCGCCGCCTCCCCGGAGCGGACGACATGATCGAGACGGACCGCCTGATCGCCCCCGACAAGACCACGCCGCAAGAGGATGCCATCGAGCGCGCGCTGCGGCCGAAGCAACTCGCCGAGTATGTCGGCCAGCAGAAGATCCGTGCCCAACTCGAGATCTTCATCACGGCCGCCCGGAAGCGCAAGGAAGCGCTCGACCACGTACTCCTGTTCGGCCCGCCCGGGCTCGGCAAGACGACGCTCGCACACATCATTGCGCACGAGATGGGCGTCAATTTGCGCCAGACCTCCGGCCCGGTGCTCGAACGCGCCGGCGACCTCGCGGCGATTCTGACCAATCTCGAACCGCACGACGTGCTGTTCATCGACGAGATCCATCGCCTCTCGCCGGTCGTCGAAGAAATCCTCTACCCGGCGCTCGAGGACTTCCAGATCGACATCATGATCGGCGAAGGGCCTGCCGCACGTTCGGTCAAGCTCGACCTGCCGCCGTTCACCCTGGTCGGTGCGACGACGCGCGCCGGCATGCTCACCAACCCGCTGCGCGACCGCTTCGGCATCGTCGCGCGGCTCGAGTTCTACACGCCAGAGGAACTCGGCCTGATCGTCCGCCGCTCGGCGCAATTGCTCAACTGCGAGATCGCCGAGGCCGGCGCCATCGAGATCGCCCGCCGCAGCCGCGGCACACCGCGCATCGCCAACCGCCTGCTGCGCCGCGTGCGCGACTTCGCCGAGGTCAAGCATGATGGCGCGATCACGCAGGACATTGCCGATGCCGCATTGACGATGCTCGACGTCGACCACCTCGGCCTCGACGTGATGGACAGAAAACTGCTGGGCGCGATGCTCGAGAAGTTCGGCGGCGGTCCGGTCGGCGTCGACAACCTCGCCGCCGCGATCGGCGAGGCGCGCGACACGATCGAGGACGTGCTGGAACCCTATCTGATCCAGCAGGGCTACCTGCAGCGCACGCCGCGCGGCCGCATGGCGACCGCGAGCATCTGGCGGCATTTCGGACTCGACGTGCCGGGCAGCCTCAACCGGGAACTCTGGAACAACGAATGATCGGCAGACTCCCCGTCCGCATCTACTATGAGGACACCGATGCCGGCGGCGTCGTGTATTACGCCAACTACCTCAAGTATCTCGAGCGTGGGCGCACCGAGTTCATCCGCGCCCTCGGCGTCGAGCAGCGCGAACTCGCGCGGGAAACGGGGCTCGCCTTCGCCGTACGCTCGTTGTCGGCAGAGTTCCTGAAACCGGCGGTACTCGACGATGAACTTGTCGTCACGACCGCGGTCGAAGCGCTGGGTCGCGCCCAGGTCGGCTTCGCGCAAACGATCACGCGCGGGGAGGAACCGCTGCTGACCGCCAAGGTACGCGTCGCCTGCCTCGATCTCGCCAGGGGGCGCGCGGCCGCGATGCCCAAGCCGCTCCACGACAAACTCAAATTACCGAACCCATCCACATGAACGTTTCCCAGGATCTCGCCATCGTCGAGCTCATCGCCAATGCCAGCCTCGTCGTCAAGCTGGTGATGGCCCTGCTGGTTTATCTTTCTGTCCTGTCCTGGTACTGGATCTTCCGCAAGTGGTTCCAGTTGCGCGACGCCCGCGCCAGGACCGATGCCTTCGAGCGCGATTTCTGGAGCGGCGGCGACCTGAACACCCTGTTTCAGGATGCCGTCGGCAACCGCGAGCACAGCGGCGCGATGGAGCGCATCTTCGAGGCCGGCTTCCGCGAATTCACCAAGCTGCGTAGCCAGCGCACGCTCGACCCGGGGACCGCCATCGACGGCGTCAGGAGAGCCATGCGCGCGACCTGCCAGCGCGAGATCGACGATCTCGACGCACACCTGTCCTTCCTCGCCTCGGTCGGTTCGGTGGCCCCCTACATCGGCCTGTTCGGCACGGTCTGGGGCATCATGAACTCCTTCCGCGGCCTCGCCAGCATGAGCACCGCGACGCTCGCCGCCGTCGCGCCCGGCATCGCCGAGGCGCTGGTCGCCACGGCGATCGGCCTGTTCGCGGCGATTCCGGCCGTGGTCGCCTACAACCGCTTCGCGCACGACACCGACCGCATCTCCGTGCGCTTCGAGAGCTTCATGGAAGAATTCTCGAACATCCTCCAGCGCCAGATGAAGTAAGTCCATGCGCCCGAGAAGACTCAAGCACGAAATCAACGTCGTGCCCTACATCGACGTGATGCTGGTGCTGCTGGTGATCTTCATGGTCACCGCGCCGATGGTCCCGCCGGCCAGTATCGAACTGCCCAGCGTCGGCAAGGCCTCGACGCCGCCGGTCGAGCCCCTCGAAATCACCGTCAAGGCCGATGGCGCGATGGAGATGCGGGATCGCGCGCTCGGCGGCGCGACGGTCACCGTCGGCCGCCTGGAGCTGGCGCAGCGCATCAGGGAAGCCCAGGCCAAACATCCCGACCAGCCGGTGCTGATCGCCGGCGACAAGAACGCGAAATACGAAGCGGTCCTCAACGTCATGGACGAACTGCAGCGCGCACAGGTCGCGAAGATCGGCCTGCTCGTGCAGCATAAGGCAGGCGGCACGCGATGACGGAGGCGCCCGCCCAACCGCGCAAGGCGCCGGGCAAGCGTATTTCCTTCGCACTCGCCGTGCTGATGCACGTAGTGCTCGCCGTTCTGATCGTCTACGGCATCCACTGGCAGACGCAGGCGCCCGAAGTGGTCGAGGTCGATCTCGTCCGTGCCGTCCCGCCAGCGCCGACTTCCGCGCCGGAACCCAAGCCCGAACCGAAGCCCGAACCCAAGCCCGAACCGAAGCCGGTACCGAAACCGGAACCGGTGAAGCCCCCGCCCAAGCCCGATATCGTGCAGAAGGAAAAACCCAAGCCGCCACCGAAGCCCGAGCCAAAGCCCGAGCCACCCAGGGATCCGTTCAAGGAACAAATGGAGCGCGAAATGAAGGAGGCGGAGCAGCGCAAGGCGTTCGAAGCCGCCGCGCAGGAACAGGCCAGCCTCAAGGCCCAGCAGGCCGGCTCCGCCAAGGCGAACGCGCTCGCCGACTACATCGCCCGCATCAAGGGCAAGGTGCGCGGCAATATCGTGCTGCCGGGCGACATCAAGGGGAACCCGGAGGCGGTTTTCGAGGTCACTCAATTGCCTTCGGGCGAAGTCCTCAATGTCAAGCTCAAGAAATCCTCCGGAAACTCCGCCTGGGACAATGCCACCGAGCGCGCGATCCTCAAGTCCAGCCCGCTGCCCAAGCCCGCCCAGAGCGAATTGTTCAGTCGCGTTCTGGAACTCAAGTTCCGCCCCCTGGAAGAGTAACTTTTCCAGCGGGGTATAATTTCAAGCCTATGAAAAAGCTCATTTCCTGTTTGGCCGGCGGCGTTTTGCTGGCGAGCATCGCCACCGCCTCCCTCGCCCAGCTGTCGATCGAAATCACCGGTGCGGGCGCCCAGCGCATGCCGGTCGCCATCGCCGATTTCGCCGGCGAGCGCGTGGTTTCCCAGGCCCTGACTTCCGTCATTCGTTCCGATCTCGAGCGCAGCGGCCGCTTCCAGCTGGTAGATCCGGGCGCCGTCCCGATGAACGAGAACACCGCGCCGAACTTCATCGACTGGAAAAGCCGCGGCGCCGATGCCCTTGCCGCCGGGAGCCTGACGGGCACGCCGGACGGCCGCTACGAAACCCGTTTCCGCCTCTACGACACGCAGAAGCAGGCCGCCATCGCCGGCCAGGCGCTGGCGCACACCTCGAACCAGATCCGCACGACGGCACACCGCATCGCCGACACGATCTACGAGAAGCTGACCGGCGAGCCCGGCATCTTCTCGACGCGCATCGCCTACGTGGTGAAGAGCGCCGGCCGCTACGAACTGCAGATCGCCGACGCCGACGGCAACGGCGCGCAATCCGCCCTCGCCTCGCGCGAGCCGATCATCTCGCCGGCCTGGTCGCCCGATGGCGGCAAGCTGGCCTATGTTTCCTTCGAGCAGAAAAAGCCGATCATCTGGGTACATGACCTTGCCACGGGCCGCCGCCACGTCGTCGCCAATTTCAAGGGTTCGAACTCCGCGCCGGCCTGGTCGCCCGACGGCCGCAAGCTGGCCGTCGTGCTGACCAAGGACGGCGGCTCGCAGCTCTACCTTGTGAATGTGGACGGCAGCGGCCTGACGCGCCTCGCCACTTCCGCGGGCATCGACACCGAGCCGCAGTTCTCGCCCGACGGCGAGTTCATCTACTTCACCTCCGACCGCGGGGGCAGCCCGCAGATCTACCGCCTGCCG
>JAJZSW010000099.1 GCA_021849505.1 Pseudomonadota bacterium | reverse complement strand
AGATTCTGGTCTTTCAGTTCCTCGCGCGCCCAGGCGGTGATCTCGCCGCGCATCAGGTCCTTGCGACCGGCGTCCCAGTGCGTGGCCAGCGCAGCGGCGAGTTCCTCCGGGGTGTGGCAGAGGGCATCGCCGAGGCGGTAGGGCAGGCCGGCAGCCGCGCCCGGCATGGCGACGTCGTCCTGCGGCATCAGGAGGTTGGCGTCGCCGTCCAGCCAGCGCCGCACCTCGGCCGCACCCCAGCGTTGTTTCGGATCGCGCAGCAGCAGGCCGCGGCAGAGCTTGCGCCAGTCGGGATCGCTCACGCCGGAAAGGTCGATGCCGGCGGTGACGAGCCGGTGCGTGATGACGGCGTCCGAGAGCCCCTCGAAGGGATGGCGGCCGGTCAGCAGCTCGACGAGGATCATGCCGAGCGACCACCAGTCCGCCGCGCGGTCGAGCACGCCGGAGAGCGTTTCCGGCGCGCCGTACTTGACGGTGCGCGCCATGCCGGTGAAGTGCTGTGTCGCGTCGACGATCGAGGCGATGCCGAAATCGGTGAGCACGAGGTCGAGCGGCGCGCGGCGGCGGATCAGGACGTTCTCGGGCTTGAGGTCGCGGTGGATGACCTCGATGCCGTGCAGGGCGGCCAGCGCTTCGGCAAGTTCGGTAACGACCAGCCGCAATTCGTCACGGCGTAATGGGTGCGATGGTCCGGCGTTCATCAGCTTGCGCAGCGAACCTTCCGGGCAGTACTCCATCACTTCGTAATGCACGCCCTCCGACTCGCCGTGCGTGATGAGCCGCACGACGTGGCCGAAACCCGCCTGGCCGACGCGTTCGAGCACGTCGGCCTGCGGCGCGATGCCCGGCCGGTAGAGCTTCGCGACGACCCTCACGGCGGGGTTGGCGAGGCCGGCGAGGATCATGATCTCGGCTTCGGCGCCGCCGGCCGGCAGCACCTCGGCGATGCGGAACTTCGCCGCGAGCGCCTGCGGCAGCCGGTAGGCGAAAGTCGGCGCTGGCGGGACGGCATCCGCTGCGGTCATTGGCCGTCCGCAATACAGGCATGTCGCGCTGCCGGGCGCGTTGATCGCGCCGCAATCCTCGTAGGGGCACTGCAGTCCCTCCACCGCCGCTGCCGGGATGGCGGCCGGCGTCGGTGCCTCCTGCCGCAGGCTCAGGTCGACGCCGAGCAGCAGCGTGCCGCAGTTGCCGCACTGCGCCGCGTCGGGCGCGGCGATGGTGCCGCACACCGGGCAGAGGCGGACGTAGTCCTGGATTGCGTTCATCGCCACGACACCTCGCCGAGCGTCAGGCCGCGCTGGCGGCAGAGGTCTTCGAGCGCCGCCATGTCGCCTCGCTGCGGAATGCCGATCATCCAGAGCCTGCCATCCTCGACGCTCAGCTGCATGCGCTTGTCGTTCTCCGCCTGCGGTACCGCGATCGATGCCGCGTAGCGCGCTTCGCCGCGCGCCGACAGCGGCACCAGCGTCTGGTTGTCCGAGCCGCGCCAGAGCGCGCCGAGCGGCCGGCCATCGGCGTAGGGCTCGGGAATCAGCGCGTCGAGTCGCGCGAGCAGCTTGGCGTGCTTCTGCTCCAGCGTCTTGAGCGGGTAGCCGCTGTAGCAGAGGATGTCGAAGTCGAGGCCGGCCGCCGTGCGCCAGGCGAGCAGCCCGTCGAGCAGCGCGGCGAGCGCCCTCGGCTGGTCGAAGGGTTCGCCGCCGCTGATCGTCACCCCGTCGAAACCGTCCTTCGCCACGCGTTTGCACCAGTCGAGCAGCGCTTTGACCGGCAGCGCCTTGCTGGCGTCCGCCGGCCAGGTGTCCTGCGACACGCAGCCCCTGCAGCGGATCGTGCAGCCCTGCAGCCACAGCCCGATGCGCCGTCCCGGGCCGAGCACGGTGACGGGGAAGTGGGCCTTGTTGAGGAGGATGTCCATCATGCCCCGCCGAGCTTGGCGAGTTCGTCCAGTGCCGCGCGTGGCGAAAGTATGTAGATGCCTTCAAGCGGATGCAGGCACAGCAAGTCGTCGTCTCCGCTGACGAGTCGGTCCGCGGACGCAGCCAGTGCGGCATGGATGAACATATCGTCCTTCGCGTCGCGCGAATGGCGTCGTGATGCAAGCCCAGCGGGAATGTCGACCCACAACGCGCTGGCGTTGGCTTCGTGCAGCAAGCGGCGGCGGCGTTCGATCGGCAGGTAGCGGTCGAACTTGGGCAGCCAGATGCGTGCTTCGAGTTCGGCGAAGGTGGCGCTGGAAAATACCAGGCGGCCAACTTGCAGCAGACGATCGAGGAGTTGCGCGGGAACGCCATGCGGCACCAGGGCAGCGCTCAGGATGACGTTGGTGTCGACGACGACCCGCGCGTAATGCGCGCTGTCGAACTCAGCTTTCATCGGCCAGCAGTTCGGCCAGCTTTTCCTCTGTCAGGCCGGCTGCCGCGGCGCCGGCGGCACTCTCTTTCAAGGTTTGACGCAGCCGGTCGGCGTAGTAGACCCGCATCGCCTCGTAATCCTCGGCGCTGACCATCACCCCGACCACGCGGTCGTGGCGCATCACGCGCACCGGCTCGCGCTGTACCCGATCGAGAAACTCACCAAAGCGGGTCTTGGCTTCATTGGCGGTATAGGTCTGCATGGTCATGCCCTCCAACGGCTACGGATATGACCAATTTAGACGAATCGTTCGATTTGGTCAAATCAGGCGATACAAGTGCCGGCAGGCGGAAGCTGACTTTCACCTGGCTCCCAGCAATCTGCGCAGTGCAGGCAACTACTGCTTCTGGCCGGTTGTTGCCGTCTGCCACTAAAAGTCGGCGCCGGCGGGGCGGCACTTACTGCAGTGCGACCGAGTACACCTTGTCCTGCTCTTCGATCGCGGCGACCGTGACCTGTGCGCGGCCTTCGAGATCGAGCGCGAACAGCGCGCGGGCGAGCGGGTTGATGAACACCGACTCCAGCGTGTTGCCGATGCCGCGGCCGCCGTTGGCGAGGTCGCGCGTGCACAGGTCGAGCAGTTGCGCGCGGATCGCGTCGGGGATGACGAGTTCGAGCTGGTGTTCCTCGGCGAGGCGGCGCGTGACGTTCTTCAGCATGCCATTCAGGATCAGCGCGGCGACGTCGGGGCGGATGAAGTTGAAGACGACGATGTTGTCGCCGATGCGGTTGAGGATTTCGGGCCGGCCGAGGCGGTACTTGAAGTGGTCGGCGATGGCTTCGCGGACGCGCGCCTCGACGACTTCGTAGGGGTCGTCGGGCTTGACGTTCTGCACGCGGTTGCCGTGCCCGTCGTCGACATAGATGCCGAGGTTGGAGGTGAAGATCAGCACGGCCTCGCTGAAATAGGCGGTGTCGCCGCGGCCGTCGGTGAGGCGGCCATCCTCGAGGATCTGCAGGAACTTGTCGAGGATGCGCGGGTGGGCCTTCTCGATCTCGTCGAAGAGGATCACGGCGAAGGGACGCTCCTTCACCGCGTCTGTCAGCTCGCCGCCGGCGTCGTAGCCGATGTAGCCGGGCGGCGCGCCGAGCAGCCGCGCGCCCGTGTGCTCCTCGGCGAATTCGCTCATGTCGAAGCGGATGTAGGCGCGCTCGTCGCCGAACATCAGTTGCGTGAGCGTCTTGGCGAGCTCGGTCTTGCCGACGCCGGTGGGGCCGGCGAAAAAGAGTACGCCACGGGGCCGGCCGGAGCCGGCCCGCGCCTGGGCTCCGGTCAGGCCCATCACGCTGCGCATGAGGATATCCACGGTCTTGGTGGCGGCCTGGTGCTGGCCCTTGACGCGGTCCTCGAGCGCGGCACGCGCGTTGCGGATTTTCTCCTTGAGGTAATCCTTGCGCCAGGGATTGTCGGTCGCCCCGACCTTGTAGCTGCGCACCGCGTCCTCGATGCCCGCGATGGAGATGACCTGTCGCACGGCGAGCTGGGCGATGTCGGCCAGCGCGGTGAGCGTCAGGCCGTCGGTGCCGTCGGCATAGCGGCGCACCGCCTCGGCCTGCTGCGCGTCATCCGCTTCCGCAAAGCCCGGGAACAGGCGGATCAGCTGGCGGGCCGCGGCTTCGCGCGTCTCGTAGTCGGGCCTGCCGACGATCAGCGAGGCGATGCGCTCGGAGTCGAGCGCGAACCATGAGGGCAGGTCCTGCGGCCGATTGACCAGCCAGAGGATCGGATTGAACAGCGGTTGCGCGGTGCTGCCGGCCGGAATGACCGGGCTCGCAGAGAGCGAGAGCTTTTCGGCGGCGAGGAAGAAGCGGTGCTCGCCGGCGTCGAGGTGGTCGGGCGCGCGGGCCAGGCGCGAGGCAAAGTCGAGGACCAGCGCGCAGCGCGCCTCGCGGCTGGCGACGAGTTTCTTCATGAGCTGCGTCAGCGACTCCAGCCCCATCGGCATCACGCCCTCTTGCAGCTTCAGCTCGTGGACCTTCGTCGCGAGTTCGACGACCGCCGGCTCGTTGGGGTAGACGCGCACGCCGTCGGCCGGGTCGTAGATCAGCAGGTAGCGGTAATCGTTGCGCCTGAGGTGTTCCCACAGGCCGCGCAGCAGCGGAACGGGGATGGGCACCGGATTGCCGCCGACCGGGGCGAGCAGGCTGTCGCGGATGTTGCCCGAGACGATGTATTGCGAACGGATCGGCAGCAGGCGGTCGATGTCGCGCAGCCAGCGCGGCGTGAAATCGGCGTTCATTCGATGCTCCTCGCCTTGGGTGGCGCGTGGCGCCGTGTATCTTCATTGCGCGCCGGCAGACTCGCGGCATCGACCACCTGCACGGGTACTTCGCCGGCCTGCAGCAGGCGCGCGATGGTGATCGGGATGCCGCGTGCCTTCAGGGTGTCGAACAACTGCGGGAATGCGCTGCACCAGCGCTCCTCGGCCAGCATGTCCTCATGCCTGCGGTCCTCGCCGACGGTGCCGGCGCGCATGACGTTGAAGTTCATCCCGTTGCGCTTCGGATCGACGCGCAGGCGGACGAAGTAGTCGCCCCATTCGGGCCGCTGGAAGTGCGCGACGCCGCCTTCCACGAACAGGGTTTCCTCGATCTCCTCGATGGCGTATCCCAGATCCCGAAGCGATTGTTCGAGCACGATGGCGGCGGCTTCCTGCAACTGCTGTTGTTCGACGGCGGCGGCGCGCGCGTCGTTGTGTCGTTTGACCTGCAGGCGCAATTCGGTGACCAGTGCTTCGGCACGGTCGGCCGAGGGGGCGGCGATGACCTGCCGGGCGATCGCTTCCAGCGCCGGGGGCAACGCCGCATCCGGAGCCAGTTCCAGCCGTTCGAGCACGCGGGCGACGAGTATGCGGCGCGCGGTGGCGAGGTCGGCCGTGGCGGCCTGGCTGGCCTGCGCCAGGAAGGCGGCCATCTGTTGCTGCAGGGAAGCGCCGGCGGCGGCAAGTTCCCCAAGACGGGCGGCAAGCGCAGCCTGCGCGGCAGTGTCGGCTTGCGAGTCGGCGAGCAGCGCGGCAAGGCGCGCCTGCGCCGCGCGCGTCTCGGCCCTGCGCTGCTGCTGTGCGGTGCCGGCGCGCTCCGCGGCACGCATGCGCTGGCGTTCTTCCTTGCGCTGGCGGCGGGTCGCGGCGGCCTGCCGGTCCGCTTCCGCCATGCCGGTGGCGATCTCGCTGGCACCCTGGATGATGGACTGGGCGGAGACGAGCACCGCGGCTTCGAGTCCGTAACTGGCTGCACACGGGCCGCTCATGTTTTCCTCCCCCGGATTTATTCATTCGCATTTTACGCGACGTAGAATCGGCGCATGACCCTCACCGAACTGCGCTACATCGTCGCTCTCGCCCGCGAGAAGCATTTCGGCCGCGCCGCCGAGAAGTGCTTCGTCGCCCAGCCCACCCTGTCCGTCGCGGTGAAGAAGCTCGAGGACGAACTGGGCGTGATCCTCTTCGAGCGCGGCCAGAACGAAATCTCCGTGACCCCGGCCGGCGAGCCGATCCTGCGCCAGGCCGAGAAGGTGCTGGCCGAAGCGGCGCGCATCAAGGAGATCGCCGACACGGCGGGCGATCCCCTCGCCGGCCCGTTGCGCCTCGGCGCCATCTACACCATCGGCCCCTACCTGCTGCCGAAGCTGGTGCCGCTGCTGCGCGAACGCGCGCCGAAGATGCCGCTGATGATTCAGGAGAGCTTCACCGCCAAGCTGATCGAGGCGCTGAAGAGCGGCGAGCTCGACGTGGCCATCCTGGCGCTGCCGATCGAGGAACCGGGGCTGGTCGCGCAGGCCGTGTATGACGAAGCCTTCCGCGTGCTGGTGCCGGCCCAGCATCCCTGGGCGAAGGAGAAGACGATCGAAGCCGGCCGGCTGCTCGACGAGCAGTTGCTCATGCTTGGCCGCGGCAACTGCTTCCGCGACCAGGTGCTCGACCTGTGCACGCGCGCCGGCGCGGGCGGTCCGCAGGTACTCGAGGGCTCCTCGCTCGAAACCATCCGCCACATGGTCGCCTCGGGCATGGGCATCACGGTCATGCCGGCCTCGGCGGTGGACGAGCTGCCGAAGAACGATGCGCTGCTGCGCGTGCGACCGTTCGCCGAGCCGACGCCGGTACGCCGCGTCGGCATGGTCTGGCGCGCGAGCTTCCCGCGCTTCCAGGCCATCGACCTGCTGCGCAAGGCATTGCTCGACTGCAAGCTGCCCGGTACCAAGGTCTGCAAATAGCCAAAGCCTATAGTATCCATTGAAACAATCCGCTGGATCAATCGCCTGCTCCGGCGCAAAATCCACACATCGCAACGGGACATCGAAAGGAGAACACCATGAAAGCCAAGACCAGGAAGCCCGCCGCCATCGACATCGGCATTTCCGACAACGATCGCGCCAGGATCGCGCAAGGCCTCTCCCGGCTGCTTGCCGACAGCTACACGCTCTACCTGATGACGCACAACTTCCACTGGAACGTCACCGGCCCGATGTTCAACACGC
This sequence comes from Pseudomonadota bacterium, assembly GCA_021849505.1. Lineage (GTDB taxonomy): Bacteria > Pseudomonadota > Gammaproteobacteria > Burkholderiales > Rhodocyclaceae > Sulfuricystis. The sequence continues at coordinate 635 of JAJZSW010000099.1, read as the reverse complement.
TGCACACCATGTTCATGGCCCAGTACACCGAGCAGTGGAACGCCCTCGACATCATCGCCGAGCGCATCCGCGCCCTCGGCCATCCGGCCCCCGGCACCTACCGCGAGTTCGTCAAGCTGGCGTCGATCAAGGAGGTCGAAGGCGTGCCGAAGGCCACCGAGATGATCAGGCTGCTCGTCGCCGCGCAGGAAGCGACCGCGCGCACGGCCCGCGAACTCTTCCCGCTGGTCGACAAGGCCAACGACCAGCCGACCGCCGACGTGCTGACCCAGCGCCTCGACGTGCATGAGAAAACCGCCTGGATGCTGCGCAGCCTGCTGGAAGAGTGAGGCGTCACGCCCCCTCTTGATTGAAGCCGCTCCGTCGCCCTATCACCCCCCGGCCTGGCTGCCGGGGGGGCATGCGCAGACGCTCTATCCGCTGCTGATCAAGCCGCCGCGGCCGGCCTACCGGCGCGAGCGCTGGGACACGCCGGACGGGGACTTCATCGATGCCGACTGGATCGACGCGCCGCTGCCGGCCCCGCTGCTGGTGCTGTTCCACGGTCTCGAAGGCAGCTCCGCCAGCCATTACGCCATCGCCCTGATGCGTGCCGTGCAGGAGAGCGGCTGGGCGGGGGTGGTCGGTGCCGCCGC
>JAJZSW010000098.1 GCA_021849505.1 Pseudomonadota bacterium | reverse complement strand
CAGAGGAGACCAAACAAATGGATTTACTACGCAGGACGGTGCTGAAGGGCGCTGGTGCGAGCGGCGTGCTGGCCGGGCTGTTGGCGGCCGGCGTGCTCAAGCCGACGCTGGCCTACGCCAGTGACTGGAACAAGGCCGCCTTCGAGGCCAAGGAGCTCGACGCCGCCCTCAAGGGGCTCGGCGCCGAGGGCGCCGCCGCCAATCCCGCGCTGGTCATGAAGGCCCCCGAGATCGCCGAGAACGGCGCCGTGGTGCCCATCGACGTCACCAGCAACATCCCCAACACCACCATGATCGCCATCCTGGTGCTCAAGAACCCCTTCCCGTTGTCCTCGCAGTTCGAGTTCGCCAGCGGCGCGATGGGCGACGTCTCCGTGCGCCTCAAGGTCGCCGAGACTTCGATCATCCGCGCGGTCGCCAAGGCCGACGGCAAGGTCTATAGCACCCAGAAGGAAGTCAAGGTCACCGTCGGCGGCTGCGGCGGCTGATCCCCACAGGACAAGGAAAAGGAAACCACCATGGCAGATCCGATGAAGATTCGTGCCCAGATGAAGGGCGATGTCTGTGAAATCCGCGTGCTGATGTCGCATCCGATGGAGACCGGCCAGCGCAAGGACGCCGACGGCAAGACCGTCCCCGCCCATTTCATCCAGAACCTCACCGTCGCCCTCAACGGCAAGACCGTCGTCTCCGGCCAGACCGCCGGCTCCGTCTCGCGCAACCCCGTCTTCGGCTTCAAGGTCAAGGGCGCCAAGGCCGGCGACAAGGTCGCCGTCTCCTGGGTCGACAACAAGGGCGACAAACGCACCGACGAAACCACCGTCGCGTAAATCACAATAGGCCACAGGAGGAGACCATGAGAAAACTGCGCATCATCGGTGCGGCTTGCACTGCGGCGGCGCTAGCCGCTACGGGCATGGCGTTCGCCCAAAGCGACGGCGTCGATCACGCCAAGGCGGACGCCGAGTTCGCCAAGTTCCGCGCCGAGATGGAGGACAGCAACCCGGCCGAACTGTTCGAGATGAAGGGAGAGGAACTCTGGAAGGCCAAACGCGGACCGAAGAACGTCTCGCTGGCCGAAAGTTGCGACATGGGTCTGGGCATCGGCAAGCTCGACGGCGCCTATGTCAAGATGCCGCGCTACTTCGCCGATGCCGACAAGGTCATGGACGCGGAGCGCCGCATCGTCTGGTGCATGACCGAGAAGCAGGGTTTCAGCTTCGACGAGATCGCCAAGCGCCCCTTCGCGTCCGGCAACTACACGCCCGACATCACCAGCCTCGTCACCTTCGTCGCGGGCCATTCGCGCAACATGAAGTTCGCCGTGCCGATCAAGGATCCGAAGGTCAAGGAAGCCTGGGAGATCGGCAAGGAAATCGCCGCCTATCGCGCCGGCCCCTACGACTTTTCCTGCAACACCTGCCACGGCTCGGACGGCAAGCGCATCCGCATGCAGAATCTGCCGAATCTCGCGAAGCCCGAAGGCGCCATCAAGGGCGTGTTCGGCTGGCCCGGCTACCGCATGACCGGCGGCGTGATGCTCACCTCGCAATGGCGCATGAACGACTGCTTCCGGCAGCAGCGCTTCCCCGAGCCGAAGTACGCCTCGGACACGGTCACCTACCTGCTGACCTACATGACCGCCACCGCCAACGGCCAGCTCTACAAGGGCCCCGGCATTAAGCGCTGAACAGGAGACCGACATGACGAAGAAACTCATCCTCGCCGTTGCGGCGATTCCCTGCCTGGGCCTTGCCCTGCCGGCCTTCGCCGATGCGAGCGCTAGCGCCAAGGCAATCGAAACCATCAAGCGCGATTTCAAGCCACGCGGCCAGGCCGATCTCGACCGCCTCGCCGAAGATTTCGTTCAGGCGCTCTGCAACCGCACCGCCAACAACCCCTCCCCGGAGAACGCCAAACGTATCGAGGCCGACCAGCTGGCCAAGGTGAAATACCCGGCAGACGGCAAGCTGATGGGCGACTGGAAAAAGGGCGAAAGCCTGGCGCAGAGCGGCCGCGGCTTCACCTGGACCGACAACCCCGGCCTGCCGGTCGGCGGCAATTGCTACAACTGCCACCAGATCAGTCCGAAGGAAGTAGCCTTCGGCACCGTCGGCCCAAGCCTGCTGCAGTATGGCAAGCTGCGCGGCAATTCACCGGAAATCCAGAAATACACCTACGTCAAGATATTCAACGCGAAGGCCTACAACGCCTGCTCCGACATGCCGCGCTTCGGTCATGTCGACGCGCTCAAGCCCGAGCAGATCAAGGATCTGGTCGCCCTGCTGCTCGACCCGGAGTCGCCGGTCAATAAATAACACGTTGCACGGAAACGCCTGACCCGGTCAGGCGTTTTCCTTCCCGAGGAGAAACCCATGTCCATGAACCGTCGCGAGTTCATGCAGATTCTTGCGGCCGCTTCCGCCGCCGGTTTCATGCTGAACAGCCGGGAGTTGCTCGCCGCCCAGGGCGGGCAGAAGCTGTATGACCTGCCGCGCTTCGGCAACGTGCATTTCCTGCACTTCACCGACTGCCATGCGCAACTGCTGCCGATCTGGTTCCGCGAACCGAACGTCAACATCGGCATCGGCGAGGCCGTTGGGAAAGTGCCGCACATCGTCGGCGAGAAGCTGCTCAAAGCCTATGGCATCAAGCCCGGCGGCATGGAAGCGCATGCCTTCACCTATCTCGATTTCGCGCAGGCCGCGAAGACCTACGGCAAGGTCGGCGGCTTCGCCCACCTCGCCACGCTGGTCAAGCAGTTGCGCGCCGGCCGGCCTAATGCCTTGCTGCTCGACGGCGGCGATACCTGGCAGGGTTCCGGCACGGCACTGTGGACCAAGGGCCAGGACATGGTCGATGCCTGCAAACTGCTCGGCGTCGACATGATGTCGCCGCACTGGGAATTCACGCTCGGTCACGAACGCGTCAAGCAGATCGTCGAGCAGGACTTCGCGGGCAAGATCGAATTCCTCGCCCAGAACGTCAAGACCAACGACTTCGGCGACCCGGTGTTCAAGCCCTATGCGCTCCGCGAGATGAACGGCGTGAAAGTCGCAGTCGTGGGCCAGGCCTTTCCCTACACGCCGATCGCCAACCCGCGCTGGATGGTGCCGGACTGGACCTTCGGCATCCAGGACGAGGAGATGCAGAAGGTCGTGAACGAAGCACGCGGCGCCGGCGCGCAAGTGGTCGTCGTGCTTTCGCACAACGGCATGGATGTCGACCTCAAGATGGCCAGCCGCGTCACCGGCATCGACGCCATCCTCGGCGGCCACACGCACGACGGCGTCCCGCAGCCGGTCAAGGTGAAGAACGCGAGCGGCATCACGCTGGTCACCAACGCCGGATCGAACGGAAAGTTCCTCGGCGTGCTCGACTTCGACGTCAAGGGCGGCAAGGTTTCCGACTTCCGCTACAAGCTGCTGCCGGTATTCTCCAACCTGCTCGCGCCCGACGCGGAGATGGCCGCGCTGATCGAGCAGATCCGCGCGCCCTACAAGGGCAAGCTCGAAGAAAAGCTTGCCGTCTCCGAAGGACTGCTCTACCGCCGCGGCAACTTCAACGGCAGCTGGGACCAGCTGATCCTCGACGCGATGATGGACGTCAAGGGCGCCGACCTCGCCTTCTCGCCGGGCTTCCGCTGGGGCACCTCGATCCTGCCGGGCCAGACGATCACCTTCGAACACGTCATGGACCAGACCGCGATCACCTATCCGATGTCGACGCTGACCGAGATGACGGGAGCGCAGATCAAGGAGATCCTCGAAGACGTCTGCGACAACCTGTTCAACCCCGATCCCTACAAGCAGCAGGGCGGCGACATGGTGCGCGTCGGCGGGCTGGCCTACGCCTGTGCGCCGAACGAGAAGATGGGCAAGCGCATCCAGGACATGCGGCTCATGGGGCAACATGGCGGCAAGCCGCTCGACGCCGGCAAGAAGTACAAGGTCGCCGGCTGGGCGCCGGTCGCCGAAGGTGCGCAGGGCGAGCCGATCTGGGATGTGGTGAGCAAGTGGCTGCGCAACCAGAAGACCGTGACGCCGCGTCAGCTCAACACCCCGAAGCTGATCGGCGTCGCAGGCAACCCCGGGCTGGCCTGAGCATGCGCGGCCTCGCCCTGGCGCTGCTGGCGCTCCTGCACGCGGTGGCATCCCTGGCTGCCGAAGTGCGCGACCATGGAGCGGTGCAGGTCGCGCCGCACACCTGGGTGATCCACGGTCCGCTGGGCGACCCTTCCGTGGAGAACCAGGGCTTCATGAACAACCCGGCCTTCGTCGTCACGACGGCGGGCGTGGTGGTCATCGATCCCGGTTCCAGCGTGCAGGCCGGCCGCATGGTGCTGCGGCAGGTGCGCAAGGTCACCGACCAGCCGGTCACGCATGTCATCAACACCCATGTGCATGGCGACCACTGGCTCGGCAACCACGCCATCCACGACGCCTTCCCCGCCGCGAAAATCCTCGCCCATCCGAGCATGATCCTCGCCGCTCAAAACGGCATGGCGGCCAGCTGGCGCGACCTGATGGAACGGCTGACGCAAGGCTTCACCGTCGGCACCCGCATCGTGCTGCCCACCGTGCCGATCGTTGACGACCAGAGCTTCACCGTCGGCGGCCTGAGCTTTCACATCCTCGCGGCGCCCAAGGCGCATTCCGGCACCGACATCATGATCCACGTGCCGGAAACCGGGGTGCTGTTCCTCGGCGACAACGTCATGAACGGACGCTTCGGCCGCATGGACGAAGGCAATTTCCAGGGCAGCATCGCGGCCTGCGACCGCGCGCTGACCGTGCCGGCCACGGTCTTCGTCCCCGGCCACGGCCAGACCGGCGGCCGCGAGATCGTCGCCGCCTATCGCGACTACCTCGCCACCCTGTTCGACACCGCGCGGGCGCAATACGATCAGGGCAAGCAGGATTACGAAATGAAGCCGGCGATCCGGGAAAGGCTTGCCCGCTTCACCGGCTGGGTCGGTTTCGATCTCAACTTCGGCCGTCACATCAGCGTCGCCGTGCTCGAAATCGAGGCGATGTAAGACCTGGAAAGTCGGCGCTGGCAGCACGGCACCGACTCCGTAGAATGCGGGGCTCGACCTTTCCTGCCAGAGCGCCATGCCACCCGAACTGTTCGACTTCCAGAACGGCATCCACGCCTTCGATGCCGGCTACGTCCGCCACCAGCTCGCGGCCATCCACCTGATCGTCGATCAGGGCCGCGCCGCCTTCGTCGATACCGGCAGCAACGCGAGCCTGCCGAATGCGCTGGATGCGCTCTCCCGACTGGGCCTCGCGCCGGACTGCGTCGATTACGTGCTGCTCACGCACATCCACCTCGACCACGCCGGCGGGGCGGGGGCGATGATGGCCGCCTTCCCCAACGCCCGGCTCGTCGTCCATCCGCGCGGCGCGCGCCACATGATCGACCCCACCAGGCTGATGGCGGCCACCGAGGAAGTCTATGGACGCGAACGGGCCAGGGAACTTTACGGCGAACTGCTGCCGGTTCCTGCCGCGCGCGTGATCGAGACGACCGACGGCATGGTGCTCACGCTCGGCAGGCGCGAGCTGGCGTTTTACGATTCGCCCGGCCATGCCAAGCACCACGTCTTCATCCACGACCGCGCCGCCAGCGGCATCTTCACCGGCGACACCTTCGGCATCAGCTACCGCGAATGCGATGTCGCGGGGAAACCCTTCCTGATGCCCTCGACGACGCCTTCGCAGTTCGACCCGGTCGACCTGCGCGACTCGGTCGAGCACATGATCGCGCTCGCGCCCGAGGCGGTCTATCCGACGCACTTCAGCCGGCTCGCCCCGCCGCGCCCGCTGGCCGAGGTCATGCTGCGCCGCTTGGACGACTTCGTCCGCCTGACGTTCGCAGCCCGCAAGGCACAACCCGCCGACCCGCTGCCGCTGCTCAAGGAAAAACTCGCCGCCTTCATGCTCGCCGAGGCGCGCGCGCACGGCGTCACCTTGAGCGACGCCGAGTTCTTCGCGCTCTGGGACATGGACATCGACCTCAACGCGCAGGGGCTGCTGATCTGGGCACAGGGTTAAAATCGGGCACGATGTCCGTCCCCCGCTTTGTCCACCTCCGCCTCCACAGCGAATACTCGATCATCGACGGCCTGACCCGGCTCGACGACGCCGTGGCGCAGGCCGTGGCGGACGGCATGCCGGCGCTGGCGCTGACCGACCTCGCCAACCTGTTCGGCATGGTCAAGTTCTACAGTGCGGCGCGCGGCTGTGGCTTGAAACCCATCATCGGCTGCGATGTATGGATCGCCGAGGAGGAGGGCGTAGCACCCGATCCGACGCGCGAAATCACCAGCCGCCTGCTGCTGCTGGCGAAGAACCGCGGCGGCTATCTGCGCCTGTGCGAACTGCTCTCCGCCGCCTACCTGCGGCCGCGCCGCCACGGCCGCGCCGAGATCCCACGCAGCGCCTTTCACGGCGACAACAGCGGATTGATTGCCCTCTCCGGCGCGCACTTCGGCGAAATCGGGCAGTGGCTGGTCGCCGACAAGGTCGACAAGGCGGCCGCCAGCGCGCGCCAGTGGGCCGGGCTGTTTCCCGACAGCTTCTATCTCGAGATCCTGCGCCCGGACGGCACGCAGGAGAATCCGGCGCAGGAGCGCCTGATCGCCGCGACGCTCCGGCTGGGTGCCGAACTGGACCTGCCGGTCGTCGCGACGCATCCCGTGCAGTTCATCCGCGCCGACGACTTCCGCGCCCACGAGGCGCGCGTCTGCATCGCCGAAGGTTACGTGATGGGCGACAAGCGCCGCCCGAAGAACTTCAGCCCGGCGCAGTACTTCAAGACTCAGGACGAGATGGCCGAGTTGTTTGCCGACCTGCCCGAAGCCCTGGCCAATTCGGTCGCGATCGCCCAGCGCTGCAACCTGTCCGTCCCGCTCGGCAAGAGCTTCCTGCCGGAATTCCCGACGCCCAACGGCGAGTCGATCGAGGACTATCTCGACCAGCAGGCGCGTGCCGGCCTGGAGAAACGCCTCGCACATCTCTACCCCGATCCGGCCGAGCGCGAAAGTCGGCGTCCGCAGTACGGCACCCGGCTCGAATTCGAGATCAAAACCATCATCCAGATGGGCTTCCCCGGCTACTTCCTGATCGTCGCCGACTTCATCAACTGGGGCAAGAGCAACGGCGTGCCCGTCGGCCCCGGCCGGGGCTCGGGGGCCGGCTCGCTGGTCGCCTACAGCCTCGGCATCACCGACCTCGACCCGCTGCGCTACGAGCTGCTGTTCGAGCGCTTCCTCAACCCCGAGCGCGTCTCGATGCCCGACTTCGACATCGACTTCTGCCAGGAAGGCCGCGACCGGGTTATCGACTACGTGCGCCAGCGCTACGGCCAGCACGCCGTCTCGCAGATCGCCACCTTCGGCACGATGGCCGCCAAGGCGGTGATCCGCGACGTCGGCCGCGTGCTCGACCTCGGCTTCAACTTCGTCGACCAGTTCGCCAAGCTGATTCCCAACGAATTGGGAATCACGCTGAAAGATGCCAGGGAGAAGGAGCCGCAGATC
>JAJZSW010000097.1 GCA_021849505.1 Pseudomonadota bacterium | reverse complement strand
CCGATCTGGCGTTAGCCGGGCCTGGGCGTGTTCAGCATCCGCTGCGCCAGCGTGCGGTAGAGCGGCGGGCACAGGGCGCGCGAGACGGCCGAGGCGAGCAGGGCGACGATCATCATTTCCATGACGATGCCGTAGCCGCTGACCATTTCCATGACGATGACGAAGGCGGTGATCGGCGCCTGCGTGACGGCGGCGAGGAAGCCCGCCGTGCACAGCACCAGCACCATGCCGGTGCTGAGCTGGTCGCCGAGCAGCATGGCGATGTTGTTGCCGATGCCGGCGCCGATCGCCAGGGCCGGGGCGAAAATGCCGCCGGGCACGCCGCTGGCGTAGGAGAGCAGCGTGGCGAAGAACTTGTCGATGCCGTAATGCCAGGGCAGCTCGGCGTTGAGCTCGAAGAGGGCGCGCGTCTCGACGAAACCGGTGCCGAAGCTGCTGTAGTCGGAGAGCAGCCCGATCACGGCGATCAGCAGGCCGCAGATCGCCGCGTAGCGGACCGGATGGGCGCTGCGGAAGGCGGAGAAAAAGGGGCCATTCTTCGCGGTGGTCAGCAGCATCAGGCGTGCGAAGGCGCCGCCCGCCAGGCCGCAGGCGACGGCGATCAGCAGCACCCAGACGATCTGCAGATGGCTCTTCAGGCCGGCGAAGCTGACCCAGCCGAAATAGGCGGTGTTGCCGAGCAAGGCTTGCGACACCACGCCGGCGAGCACGATGGCGACGATCAGCAGGCCGCTCATGCGCTGGTCGAGGCCGCGGTTGAGCTCCTCGATGGCGAACATGATGCCGGCCAGCGGCGTGTTGAAGGCGGCGGCGATGCCCGCCGCGCCGCCGGCGGCGATCAGGTGGCGGCGCTGGATGTTGAAGCGCCGCGGCAGGTGGCCGTGCAGGCTGTTCATCACGGCGGCGCCGATCTGCACCATCGGCCCTTCGCGGCCCATCGAAAAGCCCGCGAACAGCGCGGCGGCGCCCAGGCTGATCTTGCCGACGGCGATTTTGAGCGTCAGCAGGGGACGCCAGCCGGCCGGCGGCTGCTTGTCGATCTGGATCTCCGCCAGCGTCTGCGGAATGCCGCTGCCCTCGCTGCCCGGAAACCAGCGTCGCGTCGCCCAGACCACGGCCGCGCCGCCGGCCGGACAAATGAACAGCGGCCACCACCAGTGCTGCTCGGAAATGTCGCGGAATACCTGCACCGCGCCTTCGGAGAGTTCGGCGAACAGCACGGCCAGCAGGCCGACGCCGACGGCACCCGCCCAGACCAGCAGGCGACCCTGCCAGAAATGCAGCCAGGTGACGCGACGCTGGCGCCGCAGTCGTGTGGGCGTCGCCGGCGAGGAATCAGGTGCGGTGATAGACCTCGCCTCCCTGCTTCACGAACTCGACCGACTTCTCGGCCATGCCTTTTTCGGCGTATTCGCGGACGTCCTGGGTGATCTTCATCGAGCAGAAGTGCGGCCCGCACATCGAGCAGAAGTGGGCCAGCTTGGCGCCCTGCGCCGGCAGGGTCTCGTCGTGGAACTCGCGCGCCTTGTCGGGATCGAGGCCGAGATTGAACTGGTCCTCCCAGCGGAACTCGAAGCGCGCCTTGGAGAGCGCGTTGTCGCGCGCCTGCGCGCCCGGGTGGCCCTTGGCGAGGTCGGCGGCGTGGGCGGCGATCTTATAGGCCATGATGCCGTCCTTGACGTCGTTCTTGTCGGGCAGGCCCAAATGCTCCTTCGGGGTCACGTAGCAGAGCATCGCCGTGCCGTACCAGCCGATCATCGCCGCGCCGATCGCGCTGGTGATGTGGTCGTAGCCCGGCGCGATGTCGGTGGTCAGCGGGCCGAGCGTGTAGAACGGCGCCTCGCCGCACAGGCGCAACTGCTCGTCCATGTTGTGCTTGATCATGTGCATCGGCACGTGGCCGGGCCCCTCGATCATCACCTGCACGTCGTGCTTCCAGGCCACCTGCGTCAGTTCGCCGAGCGTCGCCAGCTCGCCCATCTGGGCGTCGTCATTGGCGTCGTAGATCGAGCCGGGGCGCAGGCCGTCGCCGAGGGAGAAGGCGACATCGTAGGCCTTCATGATTTCGCAGATGTCCTCGAAGTGCGTGTAGAGGAAGTTCTCCTTGTGGTGCGCGAGACACCACTTGGCGAGGATCGAGCCGCCGCGCGAGACGATGCCGGTCATGCGCTTGGCGGTCATCGGGATGTAGCGCAGCAGCACGCCGGCGTGGATCGTGAAGTAGTCGACACCCTGCTCGGCCTGCTCGATCAGCGTGTCGCGGAACAGCTCCCAGGTCAGTTCCTCGGCCTTGCCATCGACCTTCTCCAGCGCCTGGTAGATCGGCACGGTGCCGATCGGCACCGGCGAGTTCCTGACGATCCATTCGCGCGTCTCGTGGATGTTCTTGCCGGTGGACAGGTCCATCACCGTGTCGCCGCCCCAGCGGATGGCCCAGGTCATCTTGTCGACTTCTTCCTGGATCGAGGAGACGATGGGCGAGTTGCCGATGTTGCAATTGATTTTCGTCAGGAAGTTGCGGCCGATGATCATCGGCTCGGACTCGGGATGGTTGATGTTGTTGGGGATGATGGCGCGGCCGCGGGCGATTTCGTCGCGCACGAATTCGGGGGTGATGACTTGCGGGATGCTCGCGCCGAAGCTCTGGCCCGGATGCTGGGTCTTGAGCAGTTCGGAGAGCCCTTCGAGCCTCTGGTTCTCGCGGATCGCCACGAACTCCATCTCCGGCGTGACGATGCCTTGGCGGGCATAGTGCATCTGGGTGACGTTCTTTCCCGACTTTGCGCGGCGGGGCTGCTGCACATGCGCCAGCCGCAGGCTGGCGAGCGCGGGATCGGCGAGCCGTTCGCGGCCGTAGGTGGACGACTGCGCCGGCAGGCGCTCGGTGTCGCCGCGTTCCTCGATCCAGCGCGCGCGCAGGGCGGGCAGGCCCTGGCGCAGGTCGATCTGCGCCGCCGGGTCGGTATAGGGGCCGGAACAGTCGTAGACGCAGAGCGGCGGATTCTGTTCGCCGCCCATGCTGGTGGGCGTGTCGGACTGGCTGATCTCGCGCATCGGCACGCGGATGTCGGGCCGGCTGCCGGTCACGTAGATCTTGCGGGAGTTGGGGAGGGGCTGGATCGCCGCGCCATCGACCTGGGCTTGGGCGGCGACGAATTTATCGTTGGCATTCATGTTGGGGACTCCGTTGGTCAGCCCGCGAAACTACTGGATTTGGCCTTTGAAAGCAACCGCGCGGGGAACGCAGCTATAAAGTACATGAATAAAATGCCGTAATTACGCAAATGCAAAGAACTAAAGGAAGTGTCATGTCAGGAGCGAGCCACTTTTCCGTTGTTGCGCTCAGCGCGATGTTTGCCGTGACCGTAATGGCCGACGACGAGGCGCGTCCGCGCATCATGCATGCGGAAATGGTGACGGCCGGCGATGCGAAGCCGGGCCGCGCGGTGAAAGTCGCGGATGCGCGCAGTCAAGCTGCCCCCGCGCCTGCTGCCGAAGCGCCGCCACCGCGGCCGCGCATGTTCGAGATGCCGGTGATCGACAAGTCCAAGGCCGAAGATCCCTACAAGAACGGCTCACCGCCCGCGCCGCCGCCTGCCAAGCCGGCTACGGCTGTGCCGGCACCGAAGCCCGCCGCGCCAGCACCCGCCGCGCCTGCTGCCCGCCCGGTGCTGAAAATGCCCGAACTGTCCGCTGCCCAGGAACTGACCCGCCAGCAGCGTGAATTGATGCTGGCGACCTCCGGTCCGCGGAAAGTGATCGTCAAGCCGAAGGCCGAAGTCGTCGAAAAGCCCGCGGTGCAGGATTTTTCGAATGTGCGCTGGGGCTACAGCGGCCTCGGTGCCCCCGAAAACTGGGCGAAGCTGCCGGGCAATGCGCTCTGCGGCAACGGCAAGCGCCAGTCGCCGATCGACATCCGCGGCGGCATCCGGGTCGATCTGGAGCAGATCGTGTTCGACTACCGTCCTTCCCTCTTCCGTATCACCGACACCGGCCATACCGTGCAGGTCGACGTCGGGGAGGGCAATCTCATCACTGTCCTGGGACGCAACTGGCAGCTGACGCACATCCAGTTCCGCCGTCCGGCCGAGGAGCGCGTCAATGGCAAGACCTACGAGATGTCAGCCCAGTTCGTGCATCGCGACTACGCCAACAACCTCGCCATCGTCTCCGTGCTGATGGAGCGCGGGACCGAGCACCCGGTGCTCCAGAAACTGTGGAACCACATGCCGCTGGACACCGGCCTCTCCGTCGAACCGCCGAACACCACCGTCGATCTGGCGAAACTGCTGCCGGAGCGGCGCGAGTACTTCACCTACATGGGCTCGCTGACGACGCCGCCGTGTACGGAGAACGTGCTGTGGATGGTGTTCAAGGAGCCGGTGATGGTCTCGCCCGAACAGATCGGCATTTTCGCGCGGCTCTATCCGCACAATGCGCGGCCGATCCAGCCGGCGTACGACCGGCTGATCAAGGAATCGCGCTGAGCAGCTTCCGGACCGGCGCGGGCAGAGGCGCCTGCGCCAGTTCGTCCTGACCGATCCAGCGCAGGCCGGCTTCGGCGACGCCGACGTGGGCGGCGACCGCGCAGACCAGCGGTCGTATCCGCAGCCGGAAATGCGTGAAGCCGTGCGTGAAAGTCGGCGCTGGCCGGACGGCACCCAGCCGTACTCCCAACAGCCGTTCGCAATGGCTGTGCACCTCGGCAGCGTCCGGCAGTTCGGGCAGCGAAAGCAGCCCGCCCCAGATACCGGCGGGCGGCCGCTGTTCGAAGGCGATGCGCTTGCCGTCCCGCAACAATAGCAACGTGACTTCTTTCTCGGGCATGACACGCTTGGGCCGCGGGGTGGGCAGTTCGGCAGTGCGGCCAGAGCGGTGCGCCACGCAGAGGTCGGCCAGCGGGCAGGCGTCGCAGCGTGGCTTGCTGCGCGTGCAGAGCGTCGCGCCCAGGTCCATCTGCGCCTGGATGTAGGTCGCGACATTCCTGGCGGGCAGCAGATCCGTGCCGTACTGCCAGAGCCGACTCTCGATCGCCGGGGCACCGGGAAAGCCCTCGATGCCGAGAAAGCGGCACAGCACGCGCTTCACGTTGCCGTCGAGAATCGGCGCGCGCGCGCCGAAGCAGAACACGGCGAGCGCATTCGCCGTCGAACGGCCGATGCCGGGCAGCCTTGCGATCGTTGCCGGGTCATGGGGGAAACTGCCCTCATGCTGTGTCACGACAAGCTGTGCGCTGGTGTGGAGGTTGCGCGCCCGCGCGTAGTAACCCAGGCCGCTCCAGAGGCTCATCACTTCCTCCGCTGGTGCGTTCGCCAGGCTTGCGAGCGTCGGAAAACGGGCGAGGAAGCGTTCGTAATAGGGAATGACCGTCGCGACCTGCGTCTGCTGCAGCATGATCTCCGACAGCCAGACGCGGTAGGGGTCGCGGGTGTTCTGCCACGGCAGGTCGTGGCGGCCGTGGCGGCGCTGCCAGGCGATCAGGCGGGTGGCGAATTCGGACATGCTAAAGGGTGGAGCGGGCGATGGGAGTCGAACCCACGTCTTTGGCTTGGGAAGCCAAGGTAATAGCCGTTATACGACGCCCGCGTGGGACGGATTGTAAGTGCCCGGCGGAGGACTGACAACCGCCATCAGGGCAGCCGTCCGGCATTCACCATGCGCTGGAGCAGCAGGCTCGGTGGCAGCCAGGTGACGATGTCGTCGTAGCCGCCGGGGCTGCCGGTGCGCTGGACGAAGTCGGTGTCGCTGTCGAGGTTCTCGAGTTCGTCGGTATCGGCCGTCGCGCTCGCGCCGTTCTTGCCGGTGGACAGGATGACGGCGGGGAGGGCAGTGCCCAGTGTCGCGGTGCATGCCGCGCTGGTGCAGACGCGGATGTCGCCGGCGGACATCAGCGTGAAACCGGTGCCACTGTTCGAGAAGGCGGCGGCGACCCGGTAGCGGAATGCATTGCCCCAGGCATCCTGGCGCGCCAGCCCCAGGTCGGCCCAGGGCAGCGTGCCTTCCTGGCTCGTGCAGGCGGTGCCACTCCGGTTTTCGGTGCCGTTGCCGTCGGTGTCCGGGCAAGGCAGAAACGGCCGGCCGTTGCCGTCGGCATGACTGGCCGCGTAGCCGTAGAGCGCCTCGCCGAGGTCGTCCAGCTGTTTCTGCGTCTCGGCGGTGTAGCGGATGTCCTGCTGCGCCGACAGCGGCAGGATCATGCCGCCGATCAGCAGCGCGACGATCACCAGCACCACCGCCATCTCGGTGAGCGTGAAGCCGGACTGCCGGACGAAAGTCGGCGCTGGCCCCTTTGCTAAGTGAATGGCAGGTTTCAGGGAATCCATGTCGTGAAGAAATCCGAGATGCGCACTTCCTGGTCGGTGGTACGTTGCGCGCCGGTAAAGCCGGGGCGCAAGCTTCGCAATGCCTGACGATAGCAGATATTGTCGGTGCCGCATGTCTCGCCGCTCTGGCAGGTGCCGCAGCCGCCGCGCTCGGTGCCGATGTCATGGAGCGTCGCGCTGTCCTGCAGATGGGGCGCGAAGCCCGGGTAAAGTTGGCTCAGCGGCCGCGTGGTGTTTCTCATCGCGGCGATCTGGTTGCCGACGGCCGTGCTGTCGGCCAGGATCCAGACGCGGGTGTCGACACTGGTGATGTTGTCCTGCGCCGCGGTGGCCACCATGCGCGTCGGGGTGACTTCGACACGCACGTGATACAGGTAGCTGTCGCCACCCTGGCTGGTCTGGCCGCGCAGGTCCTTGAAGGCAATTCCCGAAGAGGGGTAGGCGGGATTCGACGGCGGTGGACGGGAGGCCGGCGGCACGGCAGGAAAGCCATGCACGTTGTCGTCGTAGTCGGGCTGGGTGACGGCGTCGGCTGCATTGGCTGCCGCGTTGCCCCAGTACAGGATGGCGACATGGCTGTTGAAGCCGGCCGTGCCACCGCAGCCGGACGTGCCGCAGGGGTCGTTGCGGCCGGCATTCAGCGCGGTCTCCCCGGCGGTGCCCGGGAAGCCGGCGTCGCGTCCCTGGTCGAACTCGATGCCGATCTTCGGCCAAGCCACATTCTGGGTAACGCCGTTGTGGCCGGAAAAGCCGAGGTGGCTGCCCGCCGCGCCGCAAGCAACGGGACTGACGGATTCAGCGTCGGCGAGGGCGAAGACGAAGCCGTTGCTCCCCACGTTCGTGCCCAGCTGGCTGAAGCGGAAACTGAAATAGGCGCGCAAGCCGTCACCGAGCGGCCGGCTGTCGGTCCAGGCGCAGCCGAACAGGGCGGCGGCGTTGGCGCTGCCGACGGTGCCGGTGACGACATTTTCCCTGCCCAGCGTCAGGGTGCGGGAGCCGGGATCGTAGGCGACGAGCTGGCCGAAACCCAGCGCAGCCAGCGTCGGCGAGCCGACGGGCGTGAAGCTGCCACCGACGGGAATGCAGCGCACGATGTCCTGGCTGGCGGTTTGTCCGGCGCCGACACGATCGAACAGGTCGGGACCGCTGAAGCCGTTCGTTGCTGCGAGAAACTCCGTCAGGTTCGTTCCTTCCAGATAGTTCGCCGGGGTGTTCCTGTCGGCGGGGGTGATGCGCTGCTGGCCGGCGGCGCGCTGCCCGGCGAACAGCAGGGCGCCGACGCAAGAGGTGGGAATGACATCGGGT
>JAJZSW010000020.1 GCA_021849505.1 Pseudomonadota bacterium | reverse complement strand
TCGTGCCCGCGCTCGATCACGGCACGCAGCATCGCCACACGCTCCGCCTGCATATAGGTGTCCAGCGGCTTCTTGAGCAGATTGGCCACGCCAGATTTGCGACTGCCAGACAGCATCGCAACGATGACGAAAAGCGCCAGCGTTTCTTCGTAGTCATCACCCTTGGGCGCGACCACATAGCGCCCCTGCAGACACAGGGCCAAGATGCCGAGACAGAACATCACCGCCATGTCGTACGGCGTCTCGGTCGCGTAGGCCACGGCTGCCGCCATGTCGCCCAGCCATCCCGACAACAGGTCGGGCGTGAGCGACGTAGGCGGCTTCCCTCCGGGAATCGAGAGTTCCTGCCAGTTTTCTGGATCTGCAAATTCGGCCGGCAGCGCGGCATTCACGGCCTCGGCGACGGCGGATTTCCCGGCGAGCGCCTTCATGTCATTGAAGTCGGTCGGCTTCTTCGGGCTCATGCGGCCACCCCCAAGAAGGAAGGCACCGCCACGCGGCCGCCGACGGCACGCGCCGCCGCCAGCGCGCACGTCACGCCGGGATTGCCCGGCGTCTCGCTGTCGTCGTCGGCGCAGATGATGATGGTCAGGCCTGGGAACTTGGCACGCAGCGCCCGCGCCACCGGCTCCAGGTTGCCGGCATGGAAGGCCACTGCCGTGGCATAGCCGGTCGCCTCGAACACGCTGGCGGCCGTCGCGTAGCCTTCCGCCAGGCACATTACGCGCTCAGGCTTGCCGATGGCGAAATAGCCGCCGCGGGTTTTTCCACCGGTCAGGAATTTTTTCGCGCCATCCGGCGAGATGAATTGCAGGCTGCACAGCGCGCCGGTCGCGTCGCGCACGGGGATGACCAACTGGTCGCGTAGCTGAAGCAATGCATACGCCTGCACGCCCTTGCGTCGCAGGTAGGGGTGCGCACTGGTGGCGGGATGACAGCGCGCCAAAAGACTCGCGGCGCGTGCTGCGGCTTCGGCGTACCGCTGTGCTTCTTCTTGCTGGCGCACCTGGCGTAGCGCCTCCATCCGGGCCCGTGCTACCGCCTTTTCCTCTCGGCTCAGCACGCGATCTGATGTTGCACACCAGGTTTGCACGCCAAGCCCATCGCGCCAGTTGATGTACCAGCCGGCAGGATGGTCGTCGAGATGAAGCGCGTAGGCGCCATCAAGGCGCCCAGATTTTCCGCCGTCGACCTTGCAGCGATGCCTGAGCCCATCGGCCTCGATACGGTCGGGCAGCAGTCCGCGTACCGCCAGCGCGGCGGCAAATTGATCGAGGGCGTCAGTCACCGCTCCCCCTTTCGCCTTTCGGCTTCGGCGGCAACGCCCATACCTTGTTCTTGCGGGCCTTTTTCACGGCGACCGGGCCAGGGAACCACGCTTCGGGATTGCGCTTGCGATTCGCCATCGCAACCCAGGCGCGACGATTGCGCCCCCGGCTCATGATCCAGCCCCGATATTGTCTGCAAGCAGGAATGCCCGCGCCTGTCTCATCTGGTCCAACGCGACATCCGGACTGGATGAGGATTTTTCTACGCAACCAGGACAAACTGGGCCGGAGAGCACCATGGAAGAACCGCCCAGTGCACCGAAGCGGATGGTTATCTCCCCGGCCTTCTGCTTGCCATCAAAGGGCTGGCAGCAGACAACGCAGGTGGATTGCCGCTTAGCCATGGTTTGCTCCGCTTTCCCGAAGCAAGATGCTGGCGACAACCTCATCGATGGAATTGGTGACTAAATCACCGCGCCGGCCCCGCCCCGGTATCAACGCGCCGGCGGCGACCAATTCGCCCTGGTGGTTGCGCTTGAACCACTCCCAGGCGCTGTTCGTTCTGAACACCTCGCTGGCGCTTTCCTCTCTCCAGCGAGTAGCCTGGCGCAAGTCCCGCAGGCTGGTTATTTTCGTGTCACGCATTGTCGTCTTACTCCTTTCGAAACAATCGCCCCCCGGCGAATTGTTTCAAATGGTCGCAATGCGTAGCGCTACCGTCTTTTCAAAAAATACCTACTTCTTGAAAAACTTCCTGAAAGCACGCTTTACCGATGTAGGCGAGCGGCCAACCGGCGTTGCACCGGCTGGCGACATGCGCTCGTGAAGCTCGACAACCTTCCGGGCGGCAGCATCATCACTCATCCCTTGACCGGTATATACCAGCATCATCACGGCATCCGATCTGGCCATCTCGTGTTTTATCCAACTAGAGCGCCGCCGCCCCGGCCTTTTGGGGCCAGCCTTCTCTCCGAATACCACCGCGATGGACTCGCCGCCGCGCCAGCGCGCGAAGGCCTCGTTGATGCCGCGCAGCAGCCGCAACGGGGGCGGTTTCCCGTGCGCCAAGTGCCAGTCCAGCGCGGCGCAGACAAACTTCCACGCATCCTGGTCGTCATTGGCTTCGGCGTACTCGACCATGATTCGCGCACAATCCTCCGGGTCGCGCGCGAGCGCCTGCTGGCGACGCGCTGTCATCCGCTCCCAGTCGCTCGGATCCATCCCGTCAGGGGCTGGGCCGAAGGGGAAGGGGTGCGCGTCGGTCGCTTGCAAAATGAGCGCGCTACTGGCGTCAGCAAAGTCGTCAGCAGTAATCGCGGCGACATCGACCGCGCCCTTTTTCATAGCAGCCCCTTTTCGGCGAACGAAAACGGCGGCTTCGCGCCGCCGACAATGAAGTGATCGATGACACGCACATCCACCAGGGCAAGCGCCTGTTTCAGTGTGTTCGTCAGCGCCCGGTCCATGTCCGATGGCGCGGGCATGCCGCTTGGGTGATTGTGCGCGAAGATGACGGAAGCCGCATTGACGGCGAGGGCGCGCTTGACGACCTCGCGTGGATAGACGGTGGTCTGCGTCAGGGTGCCGCGAAACATCTCCTCGCTCTCGATCAGGCGATTCTGCGCATCAAGCCAGAGGGTGACGAACACTTCATGCGGCAGCGGGGCGAGCGCGATCAGCAGCCAGTCGCGCACGGCACTCGGCGACGAGAGGGCAGGTTTCGGGTATTCGAGGCGTTCTTCCAGCACCTTGATGGCACGCTTGATCAGCGCATTGTCGGCGCGGCGCTGGGCGGCCGTGGGGTTGGTGGCGGCGCGCATGATCAGGCCGCCTCCGCGAACACGCGCATGACCACGGCGCGCCGGTCGCTGACGTTGCTGTGCATGTAGCGCGCCGAGGCGACCAGCGTCTTGTGGCCCATGACCGACATGATCGAGGCCTGATTGACGCCAGCCAGCGCCAGGGCGGTGCCGCAGCCGTGGCGCAGCTGGTGAAAGCCTCGCCCCGGCAGGTCGGCGATCTTGGTGACGCGCGTCCACAGGCGGCGCACGGCATAAGGCCGGGTTCCGGCATTGTTCGCGAACACCCAGGCATCGGGGCTGCGGTTCGGCAGTTTGACCAGCTCGGCGATGCAGCGGTCGGTCAGGGCGGCGGTGTGGGGATCGCCGTTTTTCGTGCGCAGGATCGTCGCGGTGCCGGCGGCCAGATCCACGTCGCGCCAGCGCAGGGCGAGGGTGTCGCCGATGCGCAGGCCGGTATGAAACTGGAACACGATCAGGGCGGCGAGGCGGCCCCAGCGGGTATCGAAAGCGCGCGCGACCTTGATCAGGCGCTCGACCTCCTCGGGGCGCAGGTAGCGATCGGGATCGGGCTTTTCGGGGGCCTTCTCGACGCCGCGCACCGGCGAAACGAAATTGCGCGGGGTCAGGCGCGTGCGACGGGCGAAGGCGTAGACGCTGCCCAGGGTCGTGATGTAGCGGTTCAGCGTCGCGCCGCCGAGCGGCTGGCCGGTCGGGATGGGCGCCTGGCCGCGCATGGGCTTGAGCTTGCCGCGCTGGGCGAGGCGCACCAGGGCGGCGTCGACGTCGTCGGGGGTGATTTCAGTGAACGCGCGCTCGCCGAGCTGCTCGTTCCACCAGGCCAGGCGGCCCAGGGTAGCGCGGTCGAATTCACGCGACGCCGTGAAGGCGTCCAAAACGCTTTTAAGGCTTTGCATGGTTTTTCCTTTCGGAATCGGTCTAAGTGATCAAAACCCTTTTCAGGGGCTTGATTCACCGGGGGGGCGACCGTTTCAGCCAGGAAACATGGGCCTTTCGGGTAATTCTGGAGCGGGAGACGAGTCTCGAACTCGCGACCTCAACCTTGGCAAGGTTGCGCTCTACCAACTGAGCTACTCCCGCAGGAAGTCGCGCATTCTACCAACAGAATGCGGCGTGTCAACGCGTGTGCTTCAATTTCCTCAGGCGCAGACCGCGGCGAGCGTGACGCGGTTGCGGCCCTGCTGTTTTGACCGGTAGAGCGCCGCATCGGCACGTGCGATCAGCTGCTGGTCCGATTCGCCGGGAAGCCGGCAGGCGACGCCGAGCGAGATCGTCAAATTGGCGACGGTTTCGTCGCTGCCGATGCGCCTGATCCGGCAGTTCTCGACCACCCTGCGGAGCTTTTCGGCGATCGAACGGGCGCCATCGAGCGGGGTTTCCGGCAGGACGACGACGAATTCCTCGCCGCCGTAACGCGCCGCGAGGTCCTTGCCCTTGATGTTGTCGCGCAGGATCGTCGCGATCGAACGGATCACCTTGTCGCCGAACAGGTGGCCATAGTTGTCGTTGATGCGCTTGAAGTGGTCGATGTCGGCGATCAGCAGACTGGGTCCGGGCTGGTCGGGCGCACTGGCGGCGAGACATTGCGCCAGTGCGATGTCGAAGCTGCGACGATTGGCCAGGCCGGTCAGCCCGTCGATGAGCGCCTCCGCGCGGGCGCGGCGGACTTCCTGCTGCAGCGCTTCGACTTCGCGCCGGCTGGCATCGAGGTGCTCATTCAGTGCCCGGACGGTCTGCTGCATGTCGCGCGAATAGCGGAGCAGGTCGGCGATGCCGTGCGACAGGGTGGTGGTGAACTTGCCCGCGGCGATGTCGGCGGACCAGCGTTCCAGTGCCTGGCCGAAACTGCCGGCTTCGTCGGCCGCCTGCGCGGTGGTGGCGGATATGCTGGCCATGACTTTCTCGAAGTCCTGGCTGACGCGTTGCGCTACGGTCTCGTCGATTTCGGCGATGTGGTCGCGATAAAGCTGCCGTACCGCCGGTTCGTCGAGTACCCGATCATCCTGCGTCAGTGCGTCGATGCGCTGACGCAGCGCCGGATTGACGCCGGCGACATACTCGTACCAGACGGCATAGCTGACCGGGTGCAGGGCAGCGGCCTGCCTGGTCATCAGCGGCAGGGCCAGGCGCAGGTATTCCGCGCTTTTCTCGATGCTGTCGTGATACTCCATGATTCCTCCCTTCCGTCCCTTACCCGGCATGTGAGCAGGGCGAAAGTTGTATGTCCTAATCCATGGAATTTACGGCAACAAGCATCAGGACTGTAGGGCCGGTGTGCGATGGGGCTGGATCGCCTGCAGCAGCTGGGCGAACACCTTGGGGGTACCGCCGACGATGTTGCCGGTCTTGAGGTAGTTGCCCTCGCCGGACAGGTCGCTGACGAGGCCGCCCGCTTCCTGGATCAGCAGGGCGCCGGCCGCCATGTCCCACGGGGCGAGGCCGAACTCCCAGAAGCCGTCGATGCGGCCGGCAGCAAGCCAGGAGAGGTCGAGCGAGGCGGAACCGGGGCGCCGCACGCCGGCGCTGCGGCGCGTCATTTCCTTGAAGATGGCGAGGTAGGGTTCGACATGGTCGAACATGCGATAGGGGAATCCCGTGCCGAGAAGGGCTTCGTCGAGCTTGACGCACTTGCTGACTCGGATGCGCTTGTCGTTGAGGAAGGCGCCCGCGCCCTTGCTGGCGGTGAACAGTTCGTTGCGGTTCGGGTCGAACACCACCGCCTGGGTCAGCACGCCCTTGTGCGCCAGCGCGATCGATACCGCGTATTGCGGAAAACCGTGGATGAAATTGGTCGTGCCGTCGAGCGGGTCGATGATCCACTGGTATTCGGCGGAATCGTTGTTGCCGCTGTGGCCGGACTCCTCGGCGAGGATGGCGTGCGTGGGATAGACTTCGCGCAGGGTCTCGATGATGGCGGTTTCGGCGGCGCGGTCTACCTCGGTGACGAAATCGTTCTGTTGCTTGACGCTGACCTTGATCTGGCCGAGGTCGAGGCTGGCGCGGCCGATGACGCTGCCGGCGCGACGGGCGGCCTTGATGGCCGTGTTGAGCATGGGATGCATGGCAGATTCTTGTTGGAAAAGTGAATGAATTCTAAACCGTCGGCCCTGCCGCCGCCCGAAAGCTTTCAGCGCGTGCGCATCGTGCTCTCGCATACCAGCCATCCGGGCAACATCGGCGCTGCGGCGCGGGCCATGAAGACGATGGGTTTTGCACGCCTCGTGCTGGTCAATCCGAAAATATTCCCCGATCCGCAGGCGGAGGCCATGGCTTCCGGCGCCGGCGACGTGCTGGCTGATGCGCGGGTCGTCGGCAGCCTGGGCGAAGCCTTGCAGGGCGTGACGCTGGTGCTCGCGCTCACCGCGCGCCGCCGCGACCTTGCGACCGCGCCGCTCTGGGCGCGCGACGGCGCGGCCGAAGTTGCGATGGCGGCGGCAACAGGGGAGGTGGCGCTGGTGTTCGGCAACGAAACCTCCGGGCTCTCGAACGAGGAGCTGGCTTTGTGCAACCTCTGGGCGATGATTCCGGCGAATCCCGCGTACAGTTCGCTGAACCTCGCCGCCGCCGTGCAAATCGTTTGTTACGAACTGCGTCTGACACTGGATGCCGTCCCGCCTGCGCCGACCTTTACCGCGTCCGGCACGCCCGCGACGCACGACGAAATCGAAGGGCTGATCGCGCATCTGGAAGGCGAGGCCCTCGCGAGCGGTTTTCTCGATCCGGAAAAGCCCGGGCGGCTGATGCTGCGCCTGCGCCGCCTGTTCGCGCGCGCTGCGCTGGAAAAGGAGGAGGTGAACATCCTGCGCGGCCTGCTGGCCTCTTTCCGGCAGCCGACCGGAAAGCGGCATCGCGCTCAGTAGCGGCACTTGATATTGCCATTAGTGATATTAAGTTGACCGGTGTTATCGGGAATTCTAGAATTCCCCCAAAATATTTAAGGCTTCAGCGAATTCCATGTTCTCCCGCCTGCGTGAAGATATCGCCTGTGTTTTCGAGCGTGACCCCGCCGCCCGTTCCACGTGGGAAGTGCTGACCTGCTATCCCGGTTTCCATGCCCTGACGCTGCACCGCTTCTCCCACTGGCTGTGGGGGCATCGGCTGCGCTGGCTGGCGCGGCTGTTTTCCCATTTCACCCGCTTCCTCACCGGCATCGAGATCCACCCCGGCGCGACGATCGGCAGGCGCGTCTTCATCGACCATGGCATGGGCGTCGTGATCGGCGAGACGGCCGTGATCAAGGAGGGTTGCACGCTCTATCACGGCGTGACGCTGGGCGGCACCTCCTGGAACAAGGGGAAGCGCCATCCGACCCTCGAGCGCGGCGTGGTGATCGGCGCGGGCGCCAAGGTGCTCGGCCCGATCACGGTGGGCGAGGGCGCGAAGATCGGTTCGAACGCCGTGGTGGTGCGCGAAGTGCCCCCCGGGGCGACGGCGGTCGGCATCCCGGCGCGCATCGCCGAAGCGGGACAGGCCGAGGCGCGTCAGGAGAAGGCAGAAAACCTCGGCTTCTCGGCCTATGCCGTCACGAAAAGCGGGGACGATCCGGTCGCGCAGGCGATCCACGGGCTGCTCGACCACGCCGTCGAGACCGATCGCCGCCTGGCCGCGCTGCTCAAGACCATCGAGCGCGCCGGCGTGTCGCTCGAGGACGATGTCGCCACGGCCGACAAGTTCGATCCCAACCATTTGTCGAAAATCGTGGATTGAATACTTGACTAATTTAATCAGGAACTATATCTTCGCATCAACAGTCGGAAAGCTGACTGTCCTTCCTTTAACGAACAAGCGATCCTGACGAGGTATCCCCATGAGACTGACGACCAAAGGGCGTTTTGCGGTAACAGCGATGATCGATGTGGCCCTGCGCCAGCATGCAGGTCCGGTGACGCTGGCCGGCATTGCCGAACGCCAGAAAATATCCCTCTCCTATCTGGAGCAGTTGTTCGGCAAGCTGCGCCGCAACCATCTGGTGGCAAGCACGCGCGGGCCGGGCGGTGGCTACACCCTTGCCAAGCCCCTTGCGGCGGTGTCGGTGGCCGACATCATCAGCGCCGTCGATGAGCCGCTCGACGCCACCAGCTGCGGCGGCCGCGGCAACTGCCACGACGAGCATCCCTGCATGACGCACAACCTGTGGATGAGCCTCAACATGCGCATGCACGAGTACCTGAACTCGGTCAATCTCGACGATCTCGTGCGCCAGCAGGGCATCAACGGATGCGCCGACGACGTGCGGCCCGTGGCCATCAGAAAGAATTCCACCGGCCGGCGCATTCCGGTGATGGCCACCGCCTGAACGTCTTCGGCAAGCTCCAGCCCGCAATGTTCCAGCCCGTCTACCTCGATCACAACGCCACCACGCCGGTCGCTCCGGCCGTGCTGGAGGCCATGCTGCCGTTCTTCGCGCAGCAGCATGGCAATGCGTCGAGCCGGCACGAGTACGGCCGGACGGCGCGCCGGGCGATCGACGAGGCGCGCCAGCGCGTGGCCTACGCGGTGGGGGCGCATCCGACCGAGGTGATCTTCACCAGCGGCGGCTCGGAAGCGAACAACCTGTTCATCAAGGGCGCGGCGGCAAACCTCCCAGCGGGCATCGTGGCCATTTCGGCGATCGAGCATCCCTGCGTGCGTGAACCGGCCAGGGCCCTGCGTCGCCGCGGCTGGCGGCTGCGCGAGCTTGCGGTGGATGCCGAGTGCCGTCTCGCCAGCGCCGACTTTCATGCGGCGCTCGCAGAACAGCCGGCGCTGATTTCCATCATGCTCGCCAACAACGAAACCGGTGCGCTACAGGACGTCGCCGCACTGGCGGCGCAAGCGGCGCAGGAAACACGGAGTAGTGTCTGGTTCCACACCGACGCGGTGCAGGCGCTGGGCAAGGTGCCCGTCGATTTCCGTTCGCTCAACGCGGCGGGCGTTCATGCCATGACGGTCTCGGCGCACAAGCTCGGCGGACCGAAGGGTGCCGGGGCGCTGATCGTCGACAAGCGCGTCGACCTCGCGCCGCTGATCGACGGCGGCGGCCACGAACGCGGCCTGCGTTCCGGCACCGAGAACGTGCCGGCCATCGTCGGTTTCGGTGTGGCCTGCGAGGAAGCCGTCAATCTTCTGCAGGAGGCGCCCCTGTGGCTGCGCCAGTTGCGCGGCAGCCTCGAACGCGGACTGGTCGCCCAGGGCGCGACGGTCTTCGCTGCCCACGCGGAGCGTCTGCCCAACACCGTATTTTTTTCACTGCCCGGGATCGATGGCGAAACACTGGTCGCCAGGCTGGACCGGGCCGGGTTCGCCGTGGCGAGCGGCGCGGCCTGTTCCGCCGCCAACCCCGAACCTTCACATGTATTACTGGCCATGGGCGTCGCACCTGAAACGGCACGCGGGGCCGTGCGCGTCAGCCTGGGCCGGCAAAACACGGCGGATGATGTCGCGGGCTTTTTGCGTGCGCTGGCCGCCACGGTATCTCAACTGCAATCGCTGACCGCCCTGCATCACACGGTGGAAGGCTGAACCGGAGTATGACAATATGCTGAAACTGCCCATCTACCTCGACTACTCGGCGACAACGCCTGTCGATCCGCGCGTGGCCGACAAGATGATTCCCTGGCTCGTCGAGAAATTCGGCAATCCCGCCTCGCGTTCCCACCCCTTCGGCTGGGAGGCGGAGAAGGCCGTCGAGGACGCGCGCGAACAGGTCGCCGCCCTCGTCAATGCCGATCCGAAAGAGATCGTCTGGACTTCGGGCGCCACCGAGTCCAACAACCTCGCGCTCAAGGGTGCCGCGCATTTCTACGCCGGCACCAAGGGCAAGCACATCGTCACCGTCGCCACCGAGCACAAGGCCGTGCTCGACACCGTCAAGGAACTCGAGCGCCAGGGCTTCGAGGCGACCTACCTCGAGCCGCAGCCGAACGGCCTGATCACCGTCGAGCAGTTCAAGGCGGCGCTGCGCAAGGACACCGTCGTCGCCTCCGTGATGGCGGTCAACAACGAGATCGGCGTGATCCAGCCGATCGCCGAACTGGGCGAGATCGCGCGCGCCAACGGCACGCTCTTCCACGTCGACGCCGCGCAGGCGACCGGCAAGATGCCGATCGACCTGAACAAGCTCAAGGTCGACCTGATGTCCTTCTCGGCGCACAAGACCTACGGCCCGAAGGGCATTGGCGCCCTCTACGTGCGCCGCAAGCCGCGCGTGCGCCTCGAGGCGCAGATGCATGGCGGCGGCCACGAGCGCGGCATGCGTTCCGGCACGCTGCCGACGCACCAGATCGTCGGCATGGGCGAAGCCTTCCGCATCGCGCGCGAAGAAATGGCGACCGAGAACGAGCGCATCCGCATGCTGCGCGACCGCCTGCTCAAGGGCGTCATGGACATCGAGGAAACCTACGTCAATGGCGATCTCGAGCAGCGCGTGCCGCACAACCTCAACATCAGCTTCAACTACGTCGAGGGCGAGTCGCTGATCATGGCGGTCAAGGACATCGCCGTCTCCTCTGGCTCGGCCTGTACCTCGGCTTCACTCGAGCCGTCCTACGTGTTGCGCGCGCTGGGCCGCTCGGACGAACTGGCGCACAGCTCGATGCGCTTCACCATCGGCCGTTTCACGACCGAAGAGGAAATCGACTTCACCATCAAGCTGCTCCATGACAAGCTCGGCAAGCTGCGCGAACTCTCGCCGCTCTGGGAGATGTACAAGGACGGCATCGATCTCAACACCGTGCAGTGGGCTGCACACTAAAGGAGTCGCAACAATGTCTTACAGCACCAAGGTCATCGACCACTACGAAAATCCCCGCAACGTCGGTTCATTCGCCAAGGACGAGGAAGGCGTGGCGACCGGCATGGTCGGCGCGCCCGCCTGCGGCGACGTCATGAAGCTCCAGCTCAAGGTCGGCAAGGACGGCGTCATCGAGGACGCCAAGTTCAAGACCTACGGCTGCGGCTCGGCGATCGCTTCTTCGTCGCTGGTCACCGAGTGGGTCAAGGGCAAGACGCTCGATCAGGCCCTCGAAATCAAGAACACCGCGATCGCCGAGGAGCTGGCGCTGCCGCCGGTCAAGATCCACTGCTCGATCCTCGCCGAGGACGCCATCAAGGCGGCCGTCGCCGACTACAAGAAGAAGCACGGGGAGTAAGCGCGATGGCTGCCTGTGCTCCCACTCCCGAAGCCGCCGCCAAGGCCCAGGCGATTCCCGCCGCCTGGCAGGGCGCCGAACGTGCCCTGCCGGTCACCTTGAGCGAAGCCGCCGCCAACCACATCGCCAAGTTCATCGCCAAGCGCGGCAAGGGGATCGGCATCCGCCTCGGCGTGCGCACTTCCGGTTGCTCGGGCATGGCCTACAAGCTCGAGTTCGCCGATGCGGCGAATCCCGAGGACATCGTCTTCGAAAGTCATGGCGTCAAGGTGCTGGTCGATCCCAAGAGCCTGCCCTATCTTGCCGGCACCGAGCTCGACTACACCAAGGAAGGCCTCAACGAAGGGTTCAAGTTCAACAACCCCAACGTCAAGGATGCCTGCGGCTGCGGCGAGAGCTTCAACGTCTGATGGACTTGACCCAGGATCACTACGCGCTGTTCGGGCTGCCGCGCCGCTTCGCCATTGACGTCGCCGAGCTGGAGCGGCTGTACCGCGAGGTGCAGGGACGCGTCCATCCGGACAAGTTCGCCCACGCCGGCGATGCCGACAAGCGGCTGGCCATGCAGTTGGCGACCCAGGCCAACGAGGCCTATGTCACGCTCAAGGATCCGCTCAGGCGCGCGCGCTACCTGCTCGAGCTGGCCGGTCACGACGTCCATCTGGAAACGAATACCGCGATGCCGGTCGAGTTCCTCGTGGCGCAGATGGAGTTGCGCGAGGCAGTGGTGGCGGCGAAGGAAGGGGGCGACAGCGCTGCGCTGGATGACCTGCAGCGCCGCCTGAAGAAGGAAATCCGCGCCGAACACGCGACGCTGCAGGCCGCGCTCGATGCGGGCGATCACGCGCGCGCCGGCGAGCTGGTGCGGCAACTCATGTTCCAGGAAAAGCTGCTCCACGAAATCGGCGACGCACTGGAAGTTCTGGAAACCTGATTGCTCCCGCCGCGGGAGCGTGTTACACACAACAATAATGGCACTGCTACAAATATCCGAGCCCGGCGAATCGGCCGCCCCCCACGAGCATCGGCTGGCGATCGGCATCGACCTCGGCACCACCAACTCGCTCGTCGCCACGGTGCGCAGCGGCATGGCCGTCGTGCTCAACGACGAACTCGGCCGTCCGCTGCTGCCCTCGATCGTCCGCTATGGCGCGGATGGCGCGACGCAGGTGGGTTACGACGCGCAGGCGCAGCAGGCGGCCGACCCGCGCAACACCATCGTCTCCGTCAAACGCTTCATGGGCCGCGGGCTCAAGGACATCGAACACGCCGAGAGCATGCCCTATGACTTCGTCGAGGCAGAGGGCATGGTCAAGCTGCGCACGGCGCAGGGCATCAAGAGTCCGGTCGAGGTCTCGGCCGACATCCTGCGCGCCTTGCGCGAGCGCGCCGAGCTTTCCCTCGGCGGCGCGCTGACGGGCGCGGTGATCACCGTGCCGGCCTACTTCGACGATGCCCAGCGCCAGGCGACCAAGGATGCCGCGCGGCTCGCCGGCCTGAACGTCCTGCGCCTGCTCAACGAACCGACCGCGGCGGCGATCGCCTACGGCCTCGACAACGCGGCCGAAGGCATCTATGCGGTCTACGACCTCGGCGGCGGCACCTTCGACATCTCGATCCTCAAGCTGTCGAAAGGCGTGTTCCAGGTGCTCGCGACGGGCGGCGACTCCGCGCTCGGCGGCGACGACTTCGACCATCGCGTGTTCTGCTGGATCATCGAGCAGGCCAAGCTGGCTCCCCTCTCGCACCAGGATGCGCGCCTGCTGCAGATCCGCGCGCGCGAGGCCAAGGAGTTTCTGACCTCGCACGGCGAAGCGCCGATCGTCGCCCGGCTGTCGACCGGCGAGTTCGTCGACCTCAAGCTGACCACGGCGATCTTCAACGAGATCACGCACACCCTCGTCCATAAGACCCTGGGGCCGACCCGCAAGGCGCTGCGCGACGCCGGCCTGTCGCCCGACGAAATCACCGGCGTGGTGATGGTCGGCGGCGCGACGCGCATGCCGCAGATCCAGAAGGCGGTGGAGGACTTCTTCGGCTGCGAGCCGCTCAACAACCTCGACCCGGACAAGGTCGTCGCGCTCGGCGCGGCGACGCAGGCCAATCTGCTGGCGGGCAATCGGGCATCCGGCGACGACTGGCTGCTGCTCGACGTGATTCCGCTCTCGCTCGGCCTCGAGACGATGGGGGGGCTGGTCGAGAAGGTCATTCCGCGCAACTCGACGATCCCGATCGCGCGCGCGCAGGAATTCACGACGTTCAAGGACGGCCAGACCGCGATGGCGCTGCACGTGGTGCAGGGCGAACGCGAACTGGTTTCCGACTGTCGCAGCCTCGCGCGCTTCGAACTGCGCGGCATTCCGCCGATGGTGGCGGGCGCGGCGCGCATCCGCGTCACCTTCCAGATCGACGCCGACGGCCTGCTGTCGGTGAATGCGCGCGAGCAGACCACCGGCCACGAGGCGCACATCGAGGTGAAGCCTTCCTATGGCCTGAGCGATGACGAAATCGCCGCGATGCTCAAGGACAGCTTCACGCATGCCTCGGATGACGCCTTCCGCCGCGCGCTGCGCGAGGCGCAGGTCGAGGCGCAACGTCTCGTCGAGGCGGTGCAGTCGGCGCTCAAGGAGGATGCGCACCTGCTCTCGACGCTGGAGCGCGCCCATGTCGACAACTGCCTCGCGAAGCTGCAGAGCGTGCTGGTCGGCGACGACCGTCGCGCCATCGACGCCGCGCTGGACGCACTGTCGAAGGGTACCGCCGAATTCGCCGCGCGGCGCATGAACCAAGGCGTCCAGCGTGCGCTGGCCGGCAAGAAAATCGAGGAAATGGATCAGTTATGACGCAAATCATTGTTTTGCCCCATGTGGAGCTTTGCCCGGCCGGTGCCGTGATCGAAGCCGCACCCGGCACTTCGATCTGCGATGCGCTGCTCGAGAACGATATCGAGATCGAACATGCCTGCGAGAAGTCCTGCGCCTGTACCACCTGCCACGTCGTGATCCGCGAGGGTTTCGCATCGCTTGATGAAGCCGACGAAGTGGAGGAAGATTTGCTCGACAAGGCATGGGGACTGGAGCCGACCTCGCGGCTTTCCTGCCAGGCGCTGGTGGGCGCAACCCCGCTGGTGGTGGAAATCCCGAAATACACGATCAACATGGCCAAGGAGGGGCATTCGAAAAAATGAAATGGACCGACAGCCTCGACATCGCGATCGAACTCGCCGAGCGCCATCCGGACGTCGACCCGCAGCGGCTCAATTTCGTCGACCTGATGCGCTGGGTGATGGAACTGCCCGGCTTCGAGGAAAACGAGAGCCATTGCGGCGAGAAGAAGCTCGAAGCCATCCAGCAAGCCTGGATCGATGAAGTCGAGTAATTCCGCTGCGCTGACGTTCCTGCTGTTCGCGGCCACGACATTCGCCGCCGACCAGCCGGTCGGCATCACCGCGCAGCAGCCCTATCTCGACGTGATGCACGAAGGCAAGCTCGTGCGCATCCAGCGCGATCCGGACAGCTTCGCCCAGATCGAGCCGGACTTCGCGATGACTTCGCGCCCCTGTCCCCCGTACTGCATCCAGCCGATGCATCTCGCGCCCGGCGTCGAGACCGTCGGCGAACTGGAGCTGCTCGCCTACCTGCAGAAGATCACGCGCGGCGATGACGGCATTCTCGTCATCGACTCGCGCGAGGCCGACTGGCTGGTGCGCTCCGGCATCATCCCCGGTGCGATCCATCTGCCTTGGGAACGCCTGCATCCCGGCCATGCAAAACCGGACGCCATCGCGGAAATTGTCGAGCTGGACTTCGGCGCCAGCCGCGACGGCCCGTTGTGGAACTTCGAGCATGCCCGGACGCTGGTGTTCTATTGCAACGGCCCGTGGTGCGGCCAGTCGCCGACCAACATCAGGCAGTTGCTGGTACTCGGCTATCCGGCCCACAAGCTCAAGTGGTACCGCGGCGGCATGCAGGTCTGGAAGAGCTTCGGGCTGACCACCGCGCCGTGGCGGAAAAGATAATCCTCGTCGATACGCACTGCCATCTCGACGCGGCCGAGTTCGATGCCGACCGCGACGAGTTGATGGCTGCCGCGAAAGTCGGCGCTGGCGGGACGGCAGTAGGAACTATCGTGGTGCCTGCGGTGGAGCGCGCCAACTTCGGCGCGGTCGCCAGCGTCTGCCGCGAATATCCGGGTTGCGCGCCGGCCTATGGCATTCATCCGATGTATGTCGATCGTGCCCGGCCGGAGGACCTCGATGCGTTGGCTAAAACGCTGGCGCGCGAACCGGCGGTCGCCATTGGCGAGATCGGTCTCGACCGCCATGTCGAACCGCGCGACGACGCCCGGCAGGAGTACTACTTCGTCGAACAACTGCAGATCGCACGTGCCTTCGATCTGCCGGTACTACTGCACGTGCGCAAGGCCATCGACCAGATCCTCAAACACCTGCGCGAGAACCGTGTCCGGGGAGGCATCGCGCATGCCTTCAACGGCAGCCGCCAGCAGGCGGAAGAGTTCATCAAGCTCGGCTTCAAGCTCGGCTGCGGCGGGGCGATGACCTTCACAGGTTCGAAGCGCATCCGCGTACTGGCGGCCACGCTGCCGCTCGACAGCCTGGTGCTGGAAACCGATGCCCCCGACATTCCGCCGGCGTGGAAAAACGGCGGCAGAAATACCCCGGCCGACCTCTTGCCAATTGCGGCAACACTGGCAGAATTGCGCCAGCTGCCACTCGCGGAAATCGCGGCAGCGACCACCCGGAACGCGCGCGCCGTGCTGCCGCGCCTGAATGAATTCATACCCACAACTGGAGAAAACCCATGACCACCGTCACCTTGAAAGGCAACCCCTTCCGCGTCGATGGCACGCTTCCGGCGCCAGGCGGCACCGCTCCCGCGCTGACCCTGACCAGCGGCGAACTCGCCGATGTCACGCTCGCCAACTTCGCCGGCAAGCGCAAGGTGCTGAACATCGTCCCCAGCCTCGACACGCCGACCTGCGCGACCTCGACGCGCAAGTTCAACGAGAAGGCCGCCAGCCTGAACAACGCCGTCGTGCTGGTCGTTTCCGCCGACCTGCCGTTTGCGGCCGGCCGCTTCTGCGCCACCGAGGGGCTCAAGAACGTCGCCCACCTGTCCACCTTCCGCCATCCCGAATTCATGGCGGCCTGGGGCGTGAAAATGGCCGAGGGCCCGCTCGCCGGCCTGACCGCCCGCGCAGTCGTGGTGCTCGACGAGAACAACAAGGTGCTGCACAGCCAGCTGGTGCCGGAGATCGCCGACGAACCGGATTACGCTGCCGCGCTGAAGGTGCTCTGAGCGGATTCCACATTCGAACGGCAGCCGGTGTCCGCCGGCTGCCGTTGCGTTTTCAGGCCTGCGCGCGCGTCGTCGCGATGAGTCGCGGCGGCCAGGCCGAGCGTCCGAGGAATTCCTCGAGTACCGGCGGTGGCAGCGGCCGGCAGATGTGGTAACCCTGCACGCTGTCGCAACCCAGTGAGCTGAGACGCGCCAGCGTTGCCTCATTCTCGACGCCTTCGCCGATCACACGCAAGCCCAGGTTGTGGGCGAGTTCGATCGTCGAATGGACGATCACCGCATCGTCCTTGTTGTCCAGCATGTCCTTGACGAACGAACGGTCGATTTTGATCTCGCTCACCGCCGTCTGCCGCAGGCGTTGCAGCGACGAATAGCCGGTGCCGAAATCGTCGATCGAGAGGCTGACGTAGCGGGCACGGATGCTGGCCACGACGGCGGCGAGCCGCTCGAGGTCGCCCAGGAAGACGTTTTCGGTGATTTCGAGCGTCACCCCGTCGAGTGTTTCATGCGCGTCGAGGAAGGCCATGAACTCAGGATTCATCAGCACGCCGGGCGGCACATTCACGGCCATGTCGAGGTTCCAGCCACGCTTGCGCCAGGCCTGACGCTGCCGCAGCGCGGTGTCGATCGCCCAGCGGGTGAAGGGCAGGATCAGGCCGGTCTGCTCCAGCGCGGAAATGAACATGTCCGGCGGCACCATGCCGCGCTGCGGATGCAGCCAGCGTGCCAGCGCTTCGCAGCCGGTGATGCGGCCGCTCGCGAGATCGAGCTTGGGCTGATAGAAGAGAGTGAATTCTTCCCGGTCGAGCGCCTCGCGCAAATGCTGGATCAGGGCGTAGCGGCCTTCCGTCGCCGCATCCCGCGCCGGATCGAAGACATGCACTCCGGCTCGGTCGCGCTTCGTGCCGCTCATGGCGAGATCGGCATTTTTCATCAGGGTGCTGAGATTGCTGCCATGAACGGGGTAGGCGGCGATGCCGATGCTGGCGCTGACGGCGATGCGTTCCTTCCTGACGCTGATGCCGGCGGCAAGCTGTGCGTTCATTGCCTGTGCCAGCGCGAGTGCTTCGTCGGTGTCCGCAGCGCAGAGCAGGACGGCAAATTCGTCCCCCGATACCCGACTCAAGGTGCTGCCCGGCTTGAGCAGGCCGCTGAGCTGTGCCGCGATCGCCTTCAGTAGCGCGTCGCCGGTCTCCTGGCCATAGTCGTTGTTGACGTCCTGGAATTTGTCGAGGTCGATGAGCAGGATCGCCAGCGGTGCGGCGGTCGCCTTGGATGCTTCGATTTCGTGCTGGACGCGGTCGCGGAACAGGGAGCGGTTCGGCAGGCCGGTGAGGGGGTCGAACAGCGACATCTGCTCGAGTTGGCGGTTGGCGGCATTCAGACGCTTGTTGAGGCGGTGCAATTCGAGTTGGTGGTTCTCTGCCTCGCGCCGCGCCTGCTCCACCTTTTCCATCGCCATGGCGTTCTCGATGGCAATGGCCGCTTGCGCCGCGAAAAGCTGCAGGAGATTGAGGTCGCGCCGGGTGAAATTGCCACCGCCCTGCTTGTTGATGCCTGCCAGTCCGCCAAGGAAGCTGTGGCGACCCACCAGCGGCACGAGCAGGACGGCGCCTGCCTCATGCTCCCAGAGGTTGCGCTCCTCGGCATTGAGTTCGTCGAGCGCGCCCAGCCACCAGGGCCGCTGGTGGCGCAGCACCCAGCCACACAGGCCGACTTCGATCGGTAACGTCTGGCCGACGATCTCGTCGGCATTCCCCCCTGCGCCAGCGCGGTAGGTGTAGGCCCTGTGGTCTGCCGTCAGCAGCGGCACCAGCACCGTCTCGGCCTTGATAAGCACGCGCGCGCGCGCCGCGATGGCTTCGAATACCCGATCGAGATCGAGTTCGCTGCCGATCAGGCGCGCCGTGTCCAGCAGCAGGGCGATCTCGCTTTCGCGCTCGCCAAGTTCCAGCCGGAGCCGTTCAAGCTCCTGCTGCGCCTGCGGCCCTGCGGCCATGCGCTTCCCTCCTGTATCGTGATCGCGGACCGGCCGGGCGCTTCCGCCTAAAGCCCGACTAGATGGCTAAAGATTCAGTCCAGTATATGCGAAACCAATCCGTCGGCCAGCTTCGGTTCAAACCAGGTCGACTTCGGCGGCATGACCTGATGGCTGTCCGCAACGGCCATCAGCTGGTCCATCCGGGTCGGATACAGGGCGAAGGCCGCAGCCATTTCGCCCGCATCGACACGCTTCTCCAGTTCGGCGAGGCCGCGCATGCCGCCGACGAAGTCGATGCGCTTGTCGCGGCGCAGGTCGGTGATGCCGAGGATCGGCCCGAGCACGTGGTCGGAGAGCAGCGAAACGTCGAGGCCGGCGACCGGGTCCTTGCTGAGCAGCTTGGGATCGATGCCGAGCCGATACCAGTGCCCCGCCAGGTAGAGGCCGATTTCGCCGGGCGCGGTGGGCTTGACGGCAACGTCGCTCGGCGCGACAAGGAACTTCTCGCCAAGGCGGGCGAGGAATTCGTCGGGGCTCAGGCCATTGAGATCCTTGACCACGCGGTTGTAGTCGAGGATCTGCATCTGGTTGTGCGGGAAGATCACCGCGAGGAAATAATCCGAGGACAGCTCGACATCGTCCTGGCGGCGGGACGCGGCGACGCGCGCGGCGGCGGCCGAACGGTGGTGCCCGTCGGCGATGTAGAGCGCTTCCATGCCGTCGAAGCAGCGCGTGATCGCGTCGATCTGCGCGGCATCGGTGCAGACCCAGATCTGGTGGCGTACAGTGTTGTAGGCGTCGACCGCGGTGACGTCGGCGGCCGGTTCGCCCCGGACAATGGCGGCAATCAGATCGTCGGCGGTTTGCGCGGCCGGATAGGCCAGCAGTACCGGGCCGGTCTGGGCATCGAGCGCCTCGATCTGGCGGACGCGGTCGTCCTCCTTGTCGGGGCGCGTGAACTCGTGCTTCTTGATGCGGTTGTTGTTGTAGCAGGGTACGGCGGCGACGCCGACGAGGCCGGTTTGCACGTGCGCACCCATGGTGAGGCGATACGCGTAGTAGCAGGGCGCGGGATCGCGCGTCAGCACCCCCGCCTCGATCATGCGCACCAGGTTGTCGGCGGCCTTGGCATAGACGCTCGGGTCGTAGGGGTCGGTTTCCGGCGGCAGGTCGATCTCGGGCTTGGAGATATGCAGAAAGGACCAGGGCTTGCCGGCAGCACGCTCGCGTGCTTCTTCGGAAGAGAGCACGTCGTAGGGCGGCGCGGCGACCTCGGCGGCGCGCCCCGGCGCGGGGCGCAAGCCGCGGAAGGGCTTGATCAGGGTCAGCATCAGGCGGTCTTCCTTTCGGTCCGGCCGGCACGTCCAGCCAATGGGCCGCGCAGGATCGCATAGGCTTCGCGCAGCATCTGCTCGGTGGTCAGCCAGTCGACGCAGGCATCGGTCACCGAGCAGCCGTACTTGAGCTGGGAGAGGTCTGCGGGGATCGACTGGTTGCCCGCCTCGAGGTTGCTTTCGATCATCAGGCCGATGATCGACTTGTTGCCGAGGCGGATTTGGTTGACGACGTCATGCATCACCAGCGGTTGGCGTTCCGGATTCTTGTAGCTGTTGGCATGCGAGCAGTCGACGACGATGTTCTGCGGCAGTTTCGCCTTCGCCAGGGCCTGCTCCGCGATCGCGACGCTGACCGAATCGTAGTTCGGTCGGCCGCCGCCGCCGCGCAGCACGAGGTGGCCATAGCGGTTGCCCTGGGTGCGCACGACGGAGGTGCGGCCCTGCATGTTGATGCCGAGGAAGCTGTGCGGCCGCGAGGCGGACAGGATCGCATTCACGGCGGTCTCCACCGAGCCGTCGGTGCCGTTCTTGAAGCCGACCGGCGTCGACAGGCCCGAGGACAATTCGCGGTGCGTCTGGGATTCGGAGGTACGCGCGCCGATGGCGGTCCAGGCGAGCAGGTCGCCGAGATATTGCGGCGAAATCGGGTCGAGCGCCTCGGTGCCGGCCGGCATGCCCAGCTCGTTGAGGGCGAGCAGGAACTCGCGGGCCTTCTGCATGCCTTCCTCGATATGGAAGCTGTCGTCCATGCGCGGGTCGTTGATGTAGCCCTTCCAGCCTGTGGTGGTACGCGGCTTCTCGAAATAGACGCGCATCACCAGCAGCAGGGTGTCGGCGACCTCGTCGGCGAGCGCCTTCAGGCGGCGCGCGTAGTCGAGGCCGGCGACGGGATCGTGGATCGAGCACGGGCCGACGACGATCAGCAGGCGCGGATCGCGGCGGTCGAGGATCGCCTCGATGGCGCGCCGCCCCGCCAGCACGGTCTTTTCCGCGGTTTCGGTGAGCGGCACGCGCGCATGGATCTCCTCCGGCGTCGGCATGGCGTCGAAGGCTTCGATGTTGAGGTTTTCGGTCTGCTGCATGGGAGAATGGTGGCGGTCAAGTCAAACCGGGAATTTACCCGAATTGTCCGCATGAAAACCAAAACCGGCTGGCGCTGGATGCTGCTGTTGCCTTTCCTTTCCGTTGCCTGCGGGCTGCTGCTGCTCGTGGCCGATACCCCGTTGCAGCAGGTGCTGCGCAACCATCTGTTCGATCAGTACCAGCGTTGGCAACCGCGCACGTATGTCGATGCGCCGGTGCGCATCGTCGATATCGACGAGGACAGCCTCGCCCGTCTGGGCCAGTGGCCCTGGCCGCGCACACGCATCGCCGAGCTGCTCGCAAAAGTCAGTCTTGCCGAGACGGCACCGCGCGCCATCGCCTTCGACATCCTGTTCGCCGAACCCGACCGCACCTCGCCGCTATCCATGGCCCGGCAGTGGCGGCTGGAGGGCGGCCTGCAGGCGGCGCTCGCAGCGCTGCCCGATCACGATGCCGTTTTCGCACGGGCGCTGGCGGGGACGCCGGCGGTGCTCGGCTTTGCCGCCGCCGCCGAAACCGCGCCGCCGCCCGCCTTGCCGGTCCGCTTCGTCGATGTCGGGGCGCGGCAGGCCGCCGCGCTGCACGGTTTTCCCGGGGCCGTGCTTGCGCTGCCGCCGCTGGCCGCCGCCGCGGCCGGGCTGGGCGCGATCAATTTCGTGCCGGACGGCGACGGCATCGTCCGCCGCGTCCCGCTGGTGCTGAAAATGGCTCAGACACAGGTGCCGACGCTGGCGAGTGAGACCCTGCGCGTGGCGGAGCAGGCGGGCAACATCGTCCTGCAGTGGGCTGACGCGGATGCCGGCCTGGCAGCCGTGCGCATCGGCGCACGCACGATCCCGACCACGCCGGCCGGCGAAATCTGGCTGCATTACACGCCCCCGGTGGCGGCGCGCTATGTCCCGGCCTGGAAGGTCCTCGAGGATCCGGCCACGCGCGCCGGCCTCGCCGGCAAGATCGTGTTCGTCGGGAGTTCGGCGCAAGCCCTGCGCGACTTGCGTTTCGGCCCCTTCGGCCCGTTGCCCGGCGTCGAGACCCACGCCCAGGCCCTGGAGCAGATTCTCGCCGGCCATTTCCTGAACCGGCCCGGCTGGGCCGGCGGCATCGAAGCCCTGACCCTGATGCTGGGCGGACTCGCCATCGGCTTCCTCGCCCTGCGCGCGAAGGCACTGGCCGCGGCGGCGGCTTGTGCGCTGGGCCTCGCGCTGCTGTTCGGCGCCGGCTGGCACGCCTTCGCGGCACACGGCCTGCTGCTCGACGTCGTTACGCCGGCGTTCGGCATCCTGCTGACCTTCAGCGTCTGCAGCCTCGCGCATCATTTCACCAGCGAGCGCGAGCAGCGCTGGATCAAGGCGGCCTTCGCGCGCTATGTCTCGCCGAACCGCGTCGACTATCTGGTCAGGCATCCCGAGGCGATGGAGCTCGGCGGCCGGCGGCAGGAATGCAGCTTCATCTTCACCGATCTCCAGGGGTTTACCACCCTGATCGAACATCTCGATCCGGCCAAGGCGGTGTCTCTGCTCAACGCCTATCTGGACGAGATGATCGGGATCGTCTTCCGCCACGACGGCACGCTCGACCGCATCGTCGGCGACGCACTGGTGGTGATGTTCTCTGCGCCGGTGCGGCAGAGCGATCACAAGCACCGGGCCCTGGCCTGCGCGATCGAGATGGATGCCTTCGCCAGCCGCTTTGCCGCGCAACAGCAGGCGCAGGGCATCGCCTTCGGCTGGACGCGCATCGGGGTGCATGCCGGCGCCGTCACCGTCGGCAATTTCGGCGGCTCGAGGATGTTCGACTATCGCGCGCTCGGCGATCCGATCAACACCGCGGCGCGGCTCGAAAGCGTGAACAAGCATCTCGGCACACGCCTGTGCGTGTCGGAGGCGATCCTCGCGGCCTGTCCGAATGTCCAGGTGCGCCCGGTCGGTCAGCTGGTACTCAAGGGCAAGACCAATGCGCTCAGGGTGTACGAGCCATTCGTGGCGGAGTTTGCGCAGCGCTATGCACCGCTGGATGAATATCGGGCTGCCTTTGCCGCCTTGCAGGAAAGGCGGCCCGCCGCGGCAGCGCTATTTGAACGGCTGGCGGCGGCATATCCCGACGATCCGCTGGTCGCCTTGCATCGGCGCCGCCTCGCGGCGGGCGAGCAGGGCGACCTGATCGTGATGCACGAGAAATGACCGCGGCGCTGCGCGCTCAATCCTCGAGGTGTTTTCGATAGCGCGGATTCGCGATCCAGGCAAGGGCGGTCTTGAGCGGCATCGGGTGCCCGAAGAAATAGCCCTGGCCAATATCGCAGCCCATCTCCCGCATTTGTCGGGCGATGTACGCGGTTTCGATGCCTTCGACGATGGTGGTCATGCCGAGGGTCTTGGCGAGGTTGTTCGCGGTATTGACGATCTCCAGGCCGCGCGTGAGAAACCCGGATTCCTGGACGAAGCTGCGATCGATTTTCAGGCAGGAGATCGGCAGCTTGTTGAGATAGTCGAGACCGGCATAGCCTGTTCCGAAATCGTCCAGCGCGATCGAAACGCCAAGCGCGGCCAGGTCCCGCAGCACGCAGATGACCTGGTCGAAGTCTTCGATCACGAGGGTTTCCGTCAATTCGACCTCGAGTTCCCGCGGTTCCATGCCTGCCGCGGCGAGCAGCTGACCGAGCTTGCCGACGATATCCGGCCTGATCAATTCGACGGCCGACAGATTGACGCTGAGGATGGGCCGTTGCTGGCCGGCCGCCTGGCAGGCAGCGCGCAGCTGGGGCCAGTCGGCAAACGACTGCTCCAGCACCCAGTGCCCGACCCGGTGGATGAGTCCCGTCTTCTCCGCGAGGCTGATGAGGCTGTCGGGCGTGATGTTGCCGAGCAGGGGGTGCTGCCAGCGGATCAGGGTTTCGAAGCCGGCAACCTCCTCGCTGGCCAGCCCCACCATCGGCTGATAGACGATATCGAGGCCGTCATTGTCGAGCGCATAGGCCAGTTCCTGGGCCAGCATCAAGGTCCGCGTGGCCGAGGTTTCGTCGTGGTCCTGCGGCGCTTTGCCCGGCAACCGCTCGGGGGCGGCCCCGGAAGCGGTGCGCTGCCGGAAGCGGTCCAGCAGCAGGGTCAACAGGTGGCGGATGACCGGATCCGTTCGCCTCAGCAATTCCTGGATATGCGCGCGGTCGATGCGCAGCATCGTCGCGGCGGTCAGTGCGCGCACGGTGGCGGTGCGCGGCAGCTGGTCGAGGAGGGCCATTTCGCCGAACAGTTCGCCGGGACCCATCGTGGCGATCAATTGTTCCGTCGCGGACAGCACCTCGACGCTGCCCACTTCGATGACATAGGCACACTCGCCGGGTTCGCCGGCGGCGCAGATCACCTGGCCGGCCGGGAAGTACTCGCGGGGCAGACTGTCTTCAGCCATGACGTTCAGACATTGCAGGCAGCGGTCGGGCAGCTTGGGCCGGTCAGCGGATCGAAATCTCGACGCGGCGGTTGCGCGGCTCCGGCGTCTCGTCGGGTGTCCTGACCAGCAGGTTCGATTCCCCGTGCGATTCGATGCTCAGGGCCGCGGCCCTGAGCCCTTTTTCCTTGAGCAGGTCGGCGATGGCCTGGGCGCGCTTGAGGGCCAGGATGGCGTTCGCTTCGGCCTTGCCGAGCGTGTCGGTGTGGCCGATGATCGATACGTCGACGCCGGGCCGCCGCGTCACGCTGTCGATGATCTTCGGCAGCAGGGCCGCGGATTCGGCGGTCAGCACGACGCCGCCGCTGTCGAAATAGAGCAGGAAGCGTTCGGGCAGCGGCGGACGCGCGGCCAGCGCCGCGCCGAAGTCCCGTTGCAGCTTTTCCGCGCTGACCGGCGCGGCCGGCTGCGAACCGTCGAGCGGCGCACCGCTCCTCGCCTGGTCGATCAGTTGTTCGCCCTTGCTGCCCCGGACGACGATCCTGCCGGTGCTGCCGTCCGGATTTTCCAGCAGGGCCGCGTAGGAATCCGGCTTGGGCGGGCTGGCGCAGGCACCGAGGAGAATGACGAGGGCGGCGGGCAGGATCAGCTTGCGCTGGATCATGGCTTCGCCTCAGGTTCGACCCTGGCGACGAAATGCGTGCCGCGGATGCCGATGGTGCCGGTCGGTGTCTTCACCGACACCGCGTCGGGCTTCAGTTTGGCGATTACCCCGGAAACGTAGTTGAGGCTGCCCCTGAGCAGATTCGTGACCAGCGCGAGATTGCCCTGGCTCGGTTGATAGAGATATTCGTCAATGGTCAGCTCGGTATCCGGGCCGCAGGCCACCACGGTCTCGTCCTTGAAGGTCACGCCGATGCTGCCCTGCGGGCCGGTCTTCAGGCGGCTGCCGAGGTAGACCGGAACGCCCGGCTGCGCCGGGGTGCTGGCCTGCGCGGTGACGACGAAGGCTTCGCCGCTGGCGGTCTTGACATAGCCGATCGGCTCACCCGCCGCACGGGCGGTCAGGCTGGTCAGCAATCCCAGCAACACGATGAGGAGGCTTGCAAGATGCATGGCATTTTCCTTTCGAGATCAGGCGCAACTGCCGAGACGGCTGAACAGGTTCTTGATTGCGGCCGTGCGCTCCTTCAGCGTGGCGGTCGCCTGAGTCCAGCATAGTTTATCCGGCCCGGCCAGTTTATGGGTGCGATCGGTCTGGATCAACCGAATGATGGCCAGCGGCTCGATCGGCGGATTCTTGACGAACTGGAG
The DNA here is from genome assembly GCA_021849505.1 of Pseudomonadota bacterium. GTDB lineage: Bacteria > Pseudomonadota > Gammaproteobacteria > Burkholderiales > Rhodocyclaceae > Sulfuricystis. The sequence continues at coordinate 10,532 of JAJZSW010000020.1, read as the reverse complement.
CTGGATCGCCGTCGGCCCGGCGTCGAGCTTGGCGATGCCCAGCGGCTTGCCGAGCAGGCGCAGGCGGTGGGTTTCGATCAGCGCCTGGGTTTGCGCCGGCATTTCCCCGTAGCGGTCGATCAGCTCCTCCTGCATCCCGCGCAGTTCGTCTTCGTTCGCGCAGTTGGCGAGCCGCTTGTAGAGCGTCAGCCGCTCGTGCACGTCCGGGCAGTAGGCGTCGGGGAGCAGGGCGGGAAAGTGCAGGTTGATTTCCGCCGTAATCGCCAGCGGCTGGGTCAGGTCGGGAATCGCCTTGCCGTCCTTGAGGGCGCGCACGGCTGCGTTGAGCATGTTGGCATACAGTGCGAAGCCGACTTCGTGGATCTCGCCGGACTGGTTTTCGCCGAGCACCTCGCCGGCGCCGCGGATCTCGAGGTCGTGCATGGCGAGGAAGAAGCCCGAGCCGAGCTCTTCCATCGCCTGGATCGCGTCGAGCCGCCGCTGCGCCTGCGTGCTCGGCTTGGCGTTCTCGTCGGTGAGCAGGTAGGCGTAGGCCTGGTGGTGCGAACGGCCGACCCGGCCGCGCAGCTGGTGCAGCTGGGCGAGGCCGAACTTGTCGGCGCGGGCGATCACGATGGTGTTGGCGTGGGGATTGTCGATGCCGGTCTCGATGATGGTCGAGCACAGCAGCAGGTTGTGCTTCTGCTGCGTGAATTCGCGCATCACGCGCTCGAGTTCGCGCTCCGGCAACTGGCCGTGGCCGACGACGATGCGGGCTTCCGGCAACAGCTTCTGCAGCCGGTCGCGCATGTTCTCGATGGTGTCGACCTCGTTATGCAATACATAGACCTGGCCGCCGCGCTTGAATTCGCGCAGGCAGGCTTCGCGCACCAGGCCGTTCGACCACTTGTGGACGAAGGTCTTGATCGCCAGGCGTTTCTGCGGCGGTGTCGCGATCACCGAGAAGTCGCGCAGCCCTTCGAGCGAGAGGCCCAATGTCCGCGGGATCGGCGTCGCGGTGAGGGTAAGCACGTCGACCTCGGCACGCAAGGCCTTGAGCGCCTCCTTCTGGCGGACGCCGAAGCGATGCTCCTCGTCGATGATGACGAGGCCGAGCCGCTCGAATTTGACATCCGCCTGCAGCAAACGGTGCGTGCCGATCAGGATGTCGATCTTGCCGTCGGCGAGCAGCCTGACGGCCTCGGCCTGCTCCTGCTTCGACTTGAAGCGCGAGATTTCGGCGACCTTGACCGGCCAGTCGGCGAAGCGGTCCGCGAAGTTCTGGTAGTGCTGCTCGGCGAGCAGGGTGGTCGGGCACAGCACCGCGACCTGCCTGCCATCGGCGACGGCGACGAAGGCGGCGCGCATCGCGACTTCGGTCTTGCCAAAACCGACATCGCCGCAGACCAGCCGGTCCATCGGCTTGCCCGACACCATGTCGCTGATCACCGCGCCGATGGCGGCGAGCTGGTCCGGCGTCTCCTCGAAACCGAAGCCGGCCGCGAAGGTTTCCAGGTCGTGCGTCTTGAACTTGAATTCATGGCCCTGGCGCGCGGCGCGCTGGGCATAGAGGTGCAGCAGCTCGGCGGCGGTGTCGCGCACCTGCTCGGCGGCCTTCTTCTTGGCCTTCTCCCACTGGCCGGAGCCGAGCGTGTGCAGCTGCACTGCTTCCGGATCGACGCCGCTGTAGCGCGAGATGACTTCGAGTTGTGCCACCGGCACATAAAGTTTGGCCTGGCCGGCGTATTCGAGCTGGAGGAACTCCGCATCGCCGTCGCCGAGGTCCATATGCACGAGGCCGAGGTAGCGGCCGATGCCGTGACTTTCGTGGACGACCGGGTCGCCGATCTTGAGTTCGGAGAGGTCGCGCAGCCAGCCTTCGAGGTTGGCGCGGCGCGCATCGCTGCGCTTGTGGCGCGGACGGGCGGTCGCGGCATAAAGCTCGTTCTCGGTGATGACGGCATAATCCGCCAGCCGGAAACCGCCGGAAACCGGCGCATGAGCCAGCATCAGCCGGGCATCGCTGTCCAGGAATGCCGCAAAATCCGCACAGGGTGTCGCGCTCAGGCCATGTTCGGCGAGGTATTCGTGCAGCGTCTCGCGCCGGCCGGCCGATTCGGCCAGCAGCAGCACGCGTCCGGGGAAGGTGTCGAGAAACAGCCTGAGGGCCTGGAGAGGATCGGCGGCCTTGCGGTCGACGGCGAGCGGCGGCAGTGCCGTCTCGCTGGTGCTGACTTTTGCAAGCAATTGCCCGAAGCCGTTGGCCCGGATGAAAAATTCCTCCTCGCGCAGGAAGATGTCCTGCGGCGGCATGATCGGCCGCGAACGGTCCCCGCCGAGCATCTTGTGGCGCGACTTGAGGTCGGTCCAGAATTCGGCGAGTGCGACCGGCACGTCGCCGTGCAGCAACAATGTGGTGTCCGCAGGCAGGTAGTCGAACAGGGTCGCCCCACTGTCCTTTTCCTCGAAGAACAGCGGCAGGTAATACTCGATGCCGGCGGGCAGGATGCCGTTCGAGACATCCTTGTAGAGCGCGATGCGCGAGGCATCGCCCTCGAAAGCCTCGCGGAAGCGCTGGCGGAAAGTGGTGCGGCCCGCTTCGCCGGCGGGAAACTCGCGTGCCGGCAGCAGGCGGATCTCCGGCACCGGGAAGAGGGTGCGCTGGCTGTCGACGTCGAAGCTGCGCAGCGTCTCGATCTCGTCGTCGAAGAGTTCGATGCGGTAGGGCAGTTGCGTGCCCATCGGGAACAGGTCGACCAGCCCGCCGCGCACGCTGTACTCGCCCGGCGCGACGACCTGCGTGACGTGCTGGTAGCCGGCCAGCGTCAATTGCGCGCGCAGCTTGTCGAGGTCGAGCCTGTCCCCCTTCTTCATGAAGAAGGTGTGGGCGGCGAGGAAGGCGGGCGGTGCCAGACGTGTGGCTGCCGTGGCGGCGGCACAGATCAGCACGTCGCACTGGCCCTGCGTCACGGCGAACAGCGTGGCAAGACGCTCCGACACCAGGTCCTGGTGCGGTGAGAAGTGGTCGTAGGGCAGCGTTTCCCAATCGGGCAGCAGATGCACCTTCAGGGCGGGGGCGAACCAGCCCACCTCCTCGGCGAGGCGCTGGGCCTCCAGCGGACTGGCGGCCATCACGGCCAGCAGGCGCTTGCCGCCGGCAAGCTGGCTGATGGCCAATGCGTCGCAGGAGCCGGCGAAGTCAGGCAAGGAAACACGATGGCCGGGCTTCGGAGCGGTCGGCAGAGGGAGCAGAGGATTCATCGAAATCGGGAAAATGCCAGGCCGCGATTATCGCATTTGCCCGTGCGGTACCCGGTGCCGTCCCGCCAGTGCCGACTTCTCTACGCGACGCTCTTGTCGGCGAGGCTGTATTTTTCGATGAGGCGGTAGATGTGTCGCTCGCTGACGCCGAGCACGGCAGCAGTTTTCTGGCGGTTGCCGCCGTATTTGGCCATCACCTGCCGCAGGTATTCGCGTTCGATCTGTTCGAGGTTGGGTTCCTGCCCGAAGCGCAGCACGACTTCGCCGGCGCGGTCACGCGGGATGAAGGCGAGGTGTTCGGTGCGCACCTGGTTTCCGGGGCGCGCGAGGATGACGCCGCGTTCGATGGCGTTGCGCAGTTCGCGCACGTTGCCCGGCCAGTCGTAGGCGACCAGCAGCTTGAGCGCGTCGGTGGCGAGCGTCATCGGCGCGGTGCGCGTGAGCAGGGCGAGGAAGTGTTGCGCCAGCGGTTCGATGTCTTCGCGCCGTTCGCGCAGTGGCGGGATGGTGATCACGAAGCGCGAGAGGCGGAAGTAGAGGTCGCTGCGGAAGCTGCCGGCGCGGCTCAGTGCCTCGATGTCGCGGTTGGTGGCGGCGACGAAGCGGGCGTCGGCGGCGAGCGTCTTGTTGCCGCCCAGCCGGCGGAAGCTGCTGGTTTCCATCACGCGCAGCAGCTTGGCCTGGATGGCCGGGCCGATGTCGCCGATCTCGTCGAGGAACAGCGTGCTGCCGGCGGCTACCTCGATCAGCCCTTTCTTCTGGCGGTCGGCCCCGGTGAAGGCACCGCGCTCATGGCCGAAGAGTTCGGACTCGAAGAGGTTTTCCTGCAGGCCGCAGCCGTCGATGGCGACCAGTTCGCGCTGCGCGCGCGGGCTGCGCTCATGAATGGCCTGCGCGACCATCTCCTTGCCGGTGCCCGATTCGCCGAGGATCAGCACAGTGGTGTCGGTCGGGCCGACGGCGTCAATGAGCGCCTGCACCTCGTGCATCGCCTGACTGGCGTAGACCAGCGGGCCGGGGCGACGCGAGGCGAGTTGCGTGCGGTAGAAGCGGTTCGATTCGCGCAGTTCGGCGGTTTCGAGCACGCGCCGCACGGTGAGTTCGAGTTCGTCGACATTCACCGGCTTGGTGAGGAAATCGGTGGCCCCCTCGCGGATGGCGCTGACGGCATTGGGGATCGAACCGTAGCCGGTGAGCACGATCACCGGATACTGGTTGCGGAGCTCGCCGAGAATTCTGGCGGCGTCGCTGTCGGGCAGCTTGAAGTCGAGGATGATCGCGGAGGGCTCGATCTCGCCGAGCTTCTGCTGGGCCTCTGCCCAGGAGCCGGCACCGACGGAGGCGAAGCCCATGGCCTCGATCTGTCGGCGCAGCAGGCCGTTGAAGACGGCATCGTCGTCGATGACCAGCAGGGTTTTCTTTTTCACGCACCATGCTCCAGTGCGGTTTCGGCCAGCGGCAGACGGATCGTGAAGCGCGTCCCCGCACCGGGTGTGCTGGCGACGGTGATGGATCCGCCCATGCGCGCGACGAAATTCTTGACGATGGTGAGGCCGAGGCCGGTACCGGCGACGCCGTCGGCACGTCGGCTGAAGAAGGGATCGAAGATGCGCGCGATGGTTTCGGGGCTCATGCCGACACCGCTGTCGGCGATCTCGATCAGCGCGTGGCCGGCGTCTGCCGCGAGCCGGGCAGCGAGCTTGCCACCGTTCGGCATGGCGTGGTGGGCGTTCTGGATCAGATTAAGGAAGATCATGCGGATTTCGGCTTCGTCGGCGAGGATGCGCAACGCGAGGGCGGGCATTTCAGTCTGCTGGATGATGCCATGAGTCTGGGCATCGTACTCGAGCAATTGCAGGATATCGATGAGCGCCTCGTTGATGACGACCAGTTGCAGGCTGCCGGCTGGCGGCCGCGCCAGCAGCAGCAGGCGGCGCGTGACGGCGATGCAGTTGTCGATCTCCTGGTCGATCAGTCTCATGTAGTCGATGATCTGGTCGGGCGCGATGCGGCCGTCGCGCATTTCCCGCATCAGTCCCTGGACGCCAAGGCGCACCGAGCCGAGCGGATTGTGGATCTCGTGGGCGATGCCGGCGGCGAGCAGGCCGAGTTCGGAGAGGCGCTGCTCGTGCGAGATGCTGACAGCCTGGCCGAGGTCGCGCACCGATTCGACGATATAGCTTTCCCGCGCCGCGCCGCTGTTCAGTTCGACGCGCATGGCATGAATTTCGGCGGGGAACTGGCTGCCCTCGGCATTCTGGTGGTGGTGGGTGGTCTTGAGGCTGGCGCCATTATCGTGCAGTTCGTGGAGCGGACAGACGACCAGGGTGGGCACGCAGGGTTCGGTGCGGCCATGGCTGGCTGTGTGGCAGGCCTGCCCCAGCACTTGCGTGGCGGTCAGGCCGACCTGTTGGCAGAACGCGCGATTGGCGAGTACCACCTGCCTGTCGCGGACACGGATGACGCGCACGCCGTCGGGCAGGCCGTCGAGGATTTCCTGGAGATAGGTTTTGTTGGCGTGTAATAGCGCAACCTGGGTTTCGAGACGCCCGGCCATGATGTTGAAACTGGTCGCCGCACGGCCGATTTCGTCATCGCTGGCAACGGGCGCGCGCACGGCAAGGTCGCCGGCGGCGAGCGCGCGGGTGGCCGCATCCAGCCCCGCCAGTGGCCGAATCACATGGCGACGCAACAGCAGCCAGAGCGTGGCCAGCGTCAGGCCGAGCGCGGCGGTGCCCGCCGCCAGGAGCACGATGGCGCTGGCCATCGCGCTTGCGCGGATCGGCGCCGCGTCGTAGTCGATCACCAGCACGCCATTCACCGGATGTGTGGCGACGGCGCCGTGGCAGGGTGTGCAGGGGGCGCGATTCGGCACCGGATTGATGGAGCGCAGCACCTCGCTGCCGCTATCGAGTGTCTCGAAGCGGCTCAGCGGTTTGCCGGCCGTCGTGGCCTGTGCCACTGCGGGCATTTGGCGGCCCAGTTTGGCTGCATCGGAGGCGAAGCGGACTTCGCCCGCCGGCGCCAGAATCAGCACGTCGCGGATGCCGGGAAGCGTGCCGAGCTTGCCGACGATGTCGCGCAGGCCTTCGACATCGCGTTTCAGCATGGCGTTTTCCCAGGTCACCTGGAGCATGCGGTTCAGTTGCAGAGAAGCCTCGGCGCGCTCGTTTTCCAACTGGCTCCGATACAAACCGAGGAACAGCAATCCGAACAACACGGAAGCGCCACCAGCGGCAAGCAACACTCCGCGCAGCAGGCGGTGGCTCAAAAGCGCAACACGAACCGTCATGGGCAAAAGAATACCGCACCCCCGGAATGGGGGTGAGCGAGAATAAAGGGAGACTGTTTACTTGGCGCCAGCCAGAATCCACTTGATCAGGATTTCCATGTCGGCATCCTTGACGTTGGGGTTCGGCGGCATGGGCACCTGACCCCACACACCGCCCTTGGAACCGGCCTTGACCTTGGCGGCCAGCGTCTTGACAGCAGTCTTGTCGCCGGCGTATTTCTTCGCTACATCGGCATAGGCCGGGCCGACCAGTTTTTTGTCAACTGTATGACAAGCCATGCAATTGCTTTTCTTGGCAAGCTCCAGATTCGCCATGGCGGGAGAGACGGCGACAAGGCACGAGACGGCCAGCAGAGGGGTGATTGACTTCATGTGGGTTTCCTTTCATCGGTTGGTCGGGGAAATGCGTCGTGCGGAGTATTCAGGGCAAGCTGACGAGGATTGCGCGGTGGCGGAAACGACCTAGATCGCCGGTCCGATTCCCGGCACAAAGGCCACCGGGGCGGTATGGACGACTGGCGGCGGCTTCAGGCGCAGTTCGATTTCCTCGCGGCTGGGGCGCGGCTCGCCAAGTCGCGCGGCCAGGAGATTGCGCAGCCCCTCCGCCCATTCGTTGGTCACCATTGCGAGGCCTGCGTAAAAAGGTGTCGCGCAACGCGTCGCGATGCGCTGGCAGAAATCCGGCAACCAGCGGAACAGATGCTCGTCCATCATCCTGGCGATGGCGCGCCAGTCGTCGTTGTTGCCGGCGTGCCTCATCGCATGTGCCAGATAGGCGAACTGCAGGACCAGATGATCGTCCGGGCGGCGGCGCCAGTCCGCCGCCGCCAGGCCAGCGGCGCGGTAGATTTCGCGCAACTGGAACATGGTGTCCTGGCACAGCAGATGGTCTTCGTCGATCCATGTCGACTCGCAGGGTGAAGCGCCATAGGACGAAACCAGGTAGATGGCGGCGAAATCGGCGGCCAGATGATCGATCTCCGTCGCGTCGAGTCTTGCCGGCAGGTCGGCGAGTGCCGCCGCCATGAAACGCCATGCCTCCTGGGCGCGCACGTCGGCAGGCAGCATCACGAGGTTGTGCGGAAACCCGATTGCGGAGAGTTCCTCGACAAACGCGGCGGTCAGCTCGCGGTCGTGGATGAGTGCCAGGGTTTCCGCGTCATCGGCGAGCGCCGCCGCGATATCCGCTGCGAACATCCGGACAGTGTCAGCTGCCATCGACGCGGCCCTTGCTGTGCGGCACGAAGACGATCGAGGGGTTGGTGAGTTCCGGGTTGGCCATGTTCTTCACCTGGCGCACGACCTTGTCGGCGGCGCCGACCGCGGCCGTCTTGAAAGTGCCGGTGCGCAGCTGGTCGATCGGGCCGATGTCGAGTACGCGCATCATGCAGGCCATCACGCAGTAGGGCTTGCGGCCGGCCTCGAGTTCGTCGATGCACATGTTGCACTTCTGGACGATCTGCGCCTGCGGGTTCCACTGCGGCGCACCGTAGGGGCAGGCGGCCTCGCAACGACGACAGCCGATGCACAGCGTCGAGTCGATGTCGACCACGCCGTTGTCGGCGCGTTTCCAGATCGCGCCGGTCGGGCAGGTAGGCAGGCAGGCCGGCTCGGCGCAGTGATTGCACGCCATGTTGACCTTGTAGGCATAGACATCCGGATAGCGGCCGCCCTCGATGTACATCACGCGGCGGAAGCGCGGTCCGGCCGGCAGACCGTTCTTGTCCTTGCAGGCGATCTCGCAGGCGCGGCAGCCGATGCAGTCGACGTTGTGGTGCACGAAGCCGAATTGCTTGGCGGGTTTCACCGGCTCGTAGGTCTGCGCCACCTTGCGCTTGAGCGCCGCCTTGACCTTGGTCTTGTCTAGTGTGTTGGCCATGAGTAATCTCGCAATAGCTTGCGGTTAGTAGTTGCGCCGGAAGACGTGGGCACGGGCCGTGGCTTCCTTGTCCCAGCCCGGCCAGTGCTCGAGCGCGGTCTTTTTCATGTTGACCAGGATGGTGTTGTAGGCGAATGCGCCGGCGGGACTTGGCTCGTCGAGGGTCAGGAAGTCCGGGTTGCCGGAACGATCGACGCCGTTCTTGTCGAGGTCCATCCATACCCCTTCATAGACCACCACGACGCCGGGCATGCAGCGCTCGGTCACGTAGGCCGGCAGGACGATGCGGCCGCGTTCGTTCCAGGCCTCCACGGTATCTCCCGTCTTGATCCCGAGCCGGGCGGCGTCGTTGGCATTGATGGTGATCTCCTGCTCGTAGGTTTCGCGCAGCCAGCTGCAGTTGTTGAAGATGGTATGGGTGCGCCAGCGCGGATGTGGCGTGATCATGTGGAAGGGGAAGTCCTTCGTCTTCGGATGGTTGAGCGACTCGAAGGGCTCGATCCATTTCGGGATGTAGGGGATGTGCGCGCCGTACTTCGTGCGCGTCCAGTCCTGTATCTGTGCCAGCTCGGTGGTGAGAATCTCGATCTTTCCGGACGGCGTCGAGAAGGGCTTCCCATGTTTGATCTGGGCTTCGAAGGCGACCAGCGGATGGTCGTATTTGAACTTGTATACCCCGCGCTGCTTGAACTCCTCCCAGGACATGGTGACGCCCTGGTTGGGCATCACCTTGCCCTCCCACCACATCCGCAGGTAGGCCTCGTCGACATGGTCGTCGTTGAAGAAGTAATCGCGCGATGCCAGGGGGTTGTAGAGCGGGCCGAAGCCGAGGCGCCACGCCAGTTCCGTGAAGACCTGGAAGTCGGTCTTGCTCTCGCCGAGCGGCTGGATGACCTTGGGCCGGTGGATGTAGTAATGGCCCTTGTACCAGGGCAGGGCGACATCGTGGCGCTCGAAGTGGGTGGCGATCGGCAGCAGCACGTCGGCCCACAGGCCCGACGGAGTGATGGTCGAGTCCATGCACACCACCATCTCCAGCTTCTTGATTGCCGCGATTTCCTTGTTGATGTTGGTGAGCTGGTTGAACCAGTCGGAACCTTGCCAGAAAATCGCCTTGATGTTCGGGATCACGCCATCGAGATGATCGGGCCGGGGCCATAGTCCGACTTCCTCGCGCTTGACGTTCGGGTAGTTGAGTACGCAGTGCGCCCAGCGGTCCGACTTGATCGCGGCGAACCAGACGTTGGCGTACTGATCGTACGGATAGGCGACGGCTTCCGCATCCCAGCCCTTGCCGACCCCCTCGGCGCAGCCGCCGAGGATGCCGATGTTGCCGGTCATCGCCTGCAGCGCCGCCGCCATGCGGTTGTATTGCTCGCCATAGCTCGCGCGCCCCGGCGACCACGAGGCTTTCAGCGCCGCGGGTTTGGTGCGCGCGTACATGTCGGCTAGCTTGATGATGTCGGCGGCGGGCACGCCACAAATCTTCTCCGCCCACTCCGGGGTCTTCGGGGTGTTGTCGTACTTGCCGAGGATGTAGTCCTTGAAGTTTTCCTTGCCCTGCGCCCAGCCCGGCATCGTGCCAGCATCCATGCCCTGGCAGAAGCGGTCGATGAACTGCTGGTCATGCAGGTTGTTGGTGAAGATGTAGTGCGCCATGCCGGCCAGCATCGCGGCGTCGGTGTTCGGCTTGATCGGAATCCACCAGGCATCGTAGGCGGCAGCCGAGTCGGTGTACTGCGGGTCGACCACGACGAACTTGCAGCCGCGCTGCTTGGCCATCCGCATGTAGTAGAAGGTATTGCCGCCGTGGAAGGTGTAGGCCGGGTTCCAGCCCCACATGATGATCAACTTGCTGTGGGCGTAGGCATCGTCTTCGTTGCCGTCCTTGATGGTGCCGAAGGTCCAGAGCGAACTGGTGGTCGTGCCCTGGTAGCTTGGCACCGACCACGAGTTGGTGCGGCAACCGAAGATGCCGAGGAGACGGCCGAGCAGGCCCTCGATCTGGTCGGACTTGTGCAGCACGCCGAAGGAGGCGCCGGCATAACTCTGATCGAGGATCGCGGTCGGCCCGTACTTGTGCCTGATTTCGACCATCTTGGCTGCGACGTAGGAAAAGAT
>JAJZSW010000096.1 GCA_021849505.1 Pseudomonadota bacterium | reverse complement strand
GCGATCGACGCCTGCAAGCGCGACCTTGAGCACTTCAAGCCGACCCCCGCGTGGATGGCCGAACTGAACAAGATTTCCGAAGGCCAGTCGGCCACGCTCGGTGCTTACAACCGCCCCTGGAAATGATGAAGCTCGCTTTAGGTCCCCTGCTCTACTACTGGCCGCGCCAGCAGGTGATGGATTTCTACGCGGCGATGGCCGAGCAGCCGGTCGACGTCATCTATCTCGGCGAGGCGGTATGCTCGCGCCGCCACGAGATGCGTCTCGACGACTACCTCGAAGCCGCGACGGTGCTCGCCGATGCCGGCAAGGAAATCGCGTTGTCGACGCTGCCGCTGATCGAATCCGAATCCGACCTCAAGGCCGTGCGCCGCCTGATGGATGCCGCCAAGGACGATCCGCGCCTGACCATCGAGGCCAACGAGATGGGCGCGGTGCGCCAGTTGGCCGAGCGCGGCCAGCGCTTCGTCGCCGGCCCGACGCTGAACATCTTCAACAGCCACACGCTGAAGATCCTCGCCGATGCCGGCGCGACGCGCTGGGTGATGCCGCCCGAGAGCGGCCGCTCCGCCCTGGCGAGCCTGCACAAGGAGATTCCGGAGGGTGTCGAGACCGAGGTGTTCGCCCATGGCCGCATCCCGCTCGCCTATTCGGCGCGCTGTTTCACCGCGCGGCGCTACCGGCTGCAGAAGGACACCTGCGAGTTCCGCTGCATCGAGTTTCCCGACGGCCTCGAAGTGAAGACGCGCGAAGGCCAGCCCTTCCTGACCCTCAACGGCATCCAGACGCAGTCGGCCAGGCTCTACCACCTCGAGCGCGAACTGCCCGAGCTGGCTGCGACGGGTGTCGACCTGCTGCGCCTTTCGCCGCAATCCGAGGGCATGACCGAGCTGATCGCCGCCTACCGTGCGCTGCTCGACGGTACGACGGCACCGATGCCGGCCGGTGATTACTGCAACGGCTTCTGGTACGATCGTCCGGGTCTCGATTGGGTCTCGACATGATGATGAACTTCAAACTGCCTGATTTCACCTTGCCCGCGCCGCTCGCGCGCCTCGGCGACAGGCTGCCGCAACTGCCCCCGACGCTGGCGCTGGTGACCGGCCTCAACCTCGTGCTCGGCCGCCTGATTCCGCGCGAGCCGCTCGAGATGCTCGTCGGCAAGCGCTTCACGATCCGCGTGAAAGACGCGGGCATGACGCTGCGTTTCGGCTACAACGGGCGCAGCTTCCATCCGGTCTTCGATCCAGCGCCGGCCGACCTCACCATTTCAGCCAAGGCGCGCGACTTCCTCGTGCTGCTGGCGCGTGAGGAAGACCCGGACACGCTGTTCTTCGATCGCCGCCTGCTGATGGAGGGCGACACCGACCTCGGCCTGCTGGTGAAGAACACACTCGACGGCGTCGAGCTGCCGCGTTTCGATCCGGCACGTCTGTCACCCGCCGAACTGCTGCACCGCCTGCGCGCCCGCTCGACCTCTCCGCACGGTATCTGATTCTGCCCCGTGGCAGCGCAATCCCGACTGCCGCTGTATCTTGCCGCTGCCTACACGCTGCTGGCGCTGTATGGCAGCCTCTACCCGCTGAGCGGCTGGCGCGACACCGGCGTCGATCCGTTCGTGTTCCTGGGCGCCGGCTGGCCGCGCTATTTCACCGTCTTCGACATCGTCGCGAACGGCCTCGCCTATGTTCCGCTGGGCTTTCTCTGGGCCACGGTATTTACCCCGCGCCTGCCGGCCGCCGCCGTCTTCATGCTGGCCGCGCTGACGGGCGGCGTCCTGTCCTTCGGCGTCGAATTCACCCAGAACTTCCTGCCCAGCCGCGTGCCGTCGAATCTCGACCTGCTCTGCAATACTTGCGGCGGCCTGCTTGGCGCGCTGGCGGGGCTCCGCTGGGGCCGCCACCTGCTCGACGGCGGCCACCTGCACGCCTGGCGCGAGCGGCGCTTCCTCCGCGGCGTGTCCGGCGATCGCGGCCTGGTGCTGCTGGCGCTCTGGCTGCTGACGCAGCTCAATCCGGAGTCCTTTCTGTTCGGCAACGGCAACCTGCGCAGCCTGCTCGGCCTGCCGGCGGCCTTCGACTTCAAGGCCGGCCATTTCATGGAGCTGGAAATGGCGACCGTGGCCGCGCAGACGCTGGCGATCTTCCTGATCGGCAACCGGCTGGCGCGCAATCATCCGGTGTTGCTGCCCCTGGCCTTGCTCGGCGCAGCGCTGCTCGTCAAGAGCGGCGCGATCATGCTGCTGATGCAGAGCGCCATGGGTTTCGCCTGGCTGACGCCGGGCACGCTGGGCGGGCTCGCGCTGGGCCTCGTGCTGGCGTTGCTGGCGCTCGGCTGCAATACCAACGAACGGCTGGTGATCGCGGCGATGGCGCTGATGCTGGCGACCGTGCTCGCCAACCTGATGCCCGACAACCCCTATCTCGAAGACAGCCTGCGCGTCTGGCAGCAGGGCCACTTCCTCAACTTCAACGGCCTGACCCGGCTCGTGTCGGCGCTCTGGCCCTTCCTGGCCCTGCCCTGGCTGATGTTTTCAAGGACCAAGCAATGACCGCAACGACACAGATCGCCGACCTGACCGCCCTGCGCGACGCTTTGCGCGACTTCGCCGCCGCGCGCGACTGGCGGCAATATCACACGCCCAAGAACCTCGCGATGGCGATGATCGTCGAAGCGGCCGAACTGGTCGAACATTTCCAGTGGGCGACGCCTGAGGAGAGCCTCCATCCGTCCGCGGAAAAACTGGCGGAGATCCGCGACGAAGTGGCCGACACGCTGATCTATCTGGTCGAACTGGCCGACGCGCTCGACATCGACCTGATCGCCGCCGCGCGCGACAAGATCGCCAAGAACGCGCTCAAGTATCCGGCGCCGCGCTGAAAGTCGGCGCTGGCGGGACGGCACCGAACAGCCGGATGCGCCCGACCAGCCAGAGCGTCAGCGCGGTCGCGGCCATCGCCAGCAGGCCGACGTTGCCGTAGCCGACCATCTTGCCGTCCTCCATCGCGATCATCAGGCCGCCGATGTAGGTGGCGATGCCGCAGCCGAGGTTCTGCACCGTGCCGTTGAGGGCGAGAAAGGTGCCGCGCAGGCGCGGCTCGACGGCCGAGGTCATGATCGCCATCGCCGGCACCATGCGGCCCGGCACGAAGATGAAGAACACCGTGGCGCAGGCGACCATCGCCCACAGCGGTACCGGCGGCAGGTGGGTCTGCACGAACAGTGGCACCAGCGCGCCGAGCGCGACCCAGCGATAGACGCGTACCTTGCCGTGCCGGTCCGCCAGCCGGCCGATCCAGCGTGCGGTGAAGAAGGTCGCGCAGCCGCCGGCGAGGTACAGGTAGGGGATGTCCTCCTGGCGGATGCCGACGTTGGCGGTCGCATAGATCGTGATGAAGGGAATCACCGTGAAGCCGCCCAGCATCAGCAGCAGCATGAAGGCGAGCGAGCGGAGATGGTTGGCGTTGGCCAGGGTTTCCCGGATGGCGGCGAGCGGATGGGCGCGTTCGGCCTCGCTGATCACGGCGCCCGGCAGGTGGCCGCGCAAGCTCGGCAGGTGCTTCAGGCCGAGCACGAACAGCAGGACCGCGAGCGCGGCGATGAGGATGAAGGGCATGCGCCAGCCAAAGGCATTGGCGAGGAACAGCGAGAGCGGCACGCCGGCCACCGTGGACAGCGAGAAGGCGGACATCACCGTGCCGCTGGCGCGGCCGCGGCGCTCGAAGGGAATCAGGTCGCCGACCATGGTATGCACCAATGAACCGAGCATGCCACCGAACACGCCGGCGAGGGCGCGGGCGGCCAGCAGCGTCGCATAACTCGGCGCGAGGCCGCAGGCCAGCGTGGCGAGGGCGAACAGGACGAACATCGTCAGCAGCAGACGCTTGCGCTCGAAGCGGTCGGCGATGATCGCGATCGGGATGCCGGCGAGCGCGGCGGTGAAGGTGTAGGCCGAGACGAGCAGGCCGAACTGGTGCGCGTCGATCGTCAGCTCCTGCATCAGGATCGGGCCGAGCGGCATCATGATCATGAAATCGAGGATGTGGGCGAACTGGATGCCGGCGAGCGTCAGCAGCAGCAGCTTTTCCCTGACGGGATCGAGGGGAAGCGCGGGGGAGGACATTGCCGCATTATGCCGTCCCATCAGCGCCGACTTTGGTAAATTGGCGGCCCCAACCCCAAAGAGCAGGAGACAACAATGAGCTACTACCAACACCACCTCTTTTTCTGCACCAACCAGCGCGAGCCGGGCGAGATGTGCTGCAACAACAACGGTGCGCAGGCGATGCGCGATTACTGCAAGGAGCGCGTCAAGGCGGCGGGCGACCGGATCAAGGGCAACGTGCGCGTCAATAACGCGGGCTGCCTCGACCGCTGCGACAAGGGCCCGGTGATCGTCGTCTATCCCGAGGATGTCTGGTACACCTACGTCGATCAGGAAGACATCGACGAGATCGTCGAATCGCACCTCATCAACGGCAAGGTTGTCGACCGGCTGCTGATCGACAATCAATGAGTCGTCACGAGCGCGTCCTGCTCGACGGACCCGCCGGCAGGATCGAGGTGTTTGTCGAACCGCGCGATGCCCCGCAAGGCATCGCGCTGGTCGCGCATCCGCATCCGCTCTATGGCGGCACCGCGGACAACAAGGTGGTGACGACGCTCGCCAAGACATTCCGCGAACTCGGCTGCGCCACGCTGCGGCCGAGCTTCCGCGGCGTCGGCGGCTCGGAAGGCACGCACGACCACGGCATCGCCGAGACCGAAGACCTGCTGGTCGTCCATTCCTACGCGCGCCAGCGCTTTGGCGCTGCGTTGCCCGTCTATCTCGCCGGCTTTTCCTTCGGCGCCCATGTCGTCACGCGCCTCGCGCAGAAGCTCGCCACGGCGGGCGATGCCGCGCAGCGGCTGGTGCTGGTCGGCACGGCAGCGGGCTTCATCGAGGGTTTGCGCCGCTACGAGACCGCCGCCGTGCCGGCCGACACCATCGTCATCCACGGGTCGCAGGACGAAACGGTGCCGCTCGCCAACGTGCTGGCCTGGGCCGAGTCACTCGATCTGCCGGTCACCGTGATCGCCGGCGCCGACCATTTCTTCCATCGCCGCCTGCACCTGATCCGCGACATCATTCATCGCCAGTGGCATTGACTACAATGCCGCAATCCCACTCCGGCCCGGGTGGTGAAATTGGTAGACACAAGGGACTTAAAATCCCTCGGCCGCAAGGCTGTACCGGTTCGATTCCGGTCCCGGGCACCACGCTCTTCTGACGCTTCGCTTCGATGGACTCATCGCTCGAACAATCGCGCACGCTATTTTTCGAAGGAATAGGGCATTTCGAAAGCGGGCGCTTCGATCCGGCGCGCGCGTGTTTCGAACGCTGCCTGCAGCTGACGCCCGGACGCCCTTCGGTACTGGGCAATCTTGGCATCACGCTGTTTCATCTGCGACGCTGGGAGGAAGCCGTTAACCTGCTGCAACAGACCGTCGCGGCCGATCCGCAGCATGCGGAAGCCTGGGCCTGCCTCGGACTGGCCCACGAGGCGCGCAGCGACTGGCAGGCGGCCGGGCCGGCGTTCGCCCGGGCCGTCGAGCTGGCGCCGCAGCCGCCGCGCCTGTGGCTTGCCCTCGGTCAGGCGCGCTTGCGGGCCGGAGATGCCGAGGCGGCACTGGGCGCGTACGACCAGGCGCTGGCGCTCGACCCGCAATGCGCGCCCGCCTGGAGCGAACGCGGTACCCTGATGCGCGAACTGCAACGCTTCGACGAGGCGCAGCGCTGCTTCGAGAAGGCGCTGATGCTGGGCGCCGATCCGGAACTGCACCGTTACTATCTGGCCTCGCTGCGCGGCGAAAACCCGCACGCGCCGCCGCGCCGCTACGTCGAAGCCTTGTTCGACGACTATGCCCCGGACTTCGAAGGCCATCTCGTCGACAAGCTCGGGTACTGCGGCCATCGGGAGCTTCTCGGGCCGTTGCTTGATGGCAGCCGACGCTGGCAGTGCGTGCTCGACCTCGGCTGCGGCACCGGACTGTGCGGCGCGCTGGCTGCGTCGCATGCCGACGCGCTCGTCGGGGTCGATGTGTCGGCGGCGATGCTGGAACAGGCACGCGCTCGCGGGGTGTATGGCGAGCTGATCCACGCCGATCTCGGGGATTTTCTTGATGCCGCGGCGCATCGTGCCGACCTGGTGCTGGCGGCGGATGTGTTCATCTATGTCGGTGCGCTGGAGAACGTGTTTCGTGCCGTGCGTCGCCTGCTGCAACCGGGCGGCTGCTTCGCCTTCACGGTCGAGGAACCCGCCGGCGGCCTGGGCGTGCAGCTTCGGCCCAGCCTGCGTTATGCGCATCCCGAGGCCTATCTCCGGCGCCTGGCCGAAACGCACGGATTTGCGGTTCGCGCGCTGGTGCGTGCACCGATCCGCTACGACCGGCAACAACCGATTCCGGGTCTGTACGTCTACCTCGAATGACGCCGCGCAAGCGGCGCCTGAAGCCAGGCGGGGCCTATTCCTGATCCGCCTTGAGCATCAGTTGCGTAAGCTCGGCAGAGGAGTGGATGTCGAGTTTCTCCATGACATGCAGGCGGTGCACCTGCACCGTGCGTTCGCTGATGTCAAGGCGCTGGCCGATGGTCTTGTTCGGCAGGCCTTCGACGATCAGGCGGGCAACTTCGAGTTCGCGCGGCGAGAGCTTGTCGAGCCGGCTGCGCAGGGCCTGACGGGTCGAAGCTTCGTCGCGCCGGGCGAGATCGCTGCGCACCGCCTGGCCGACCGCATCGAGCAGCACCTGGTCCTTGAACGGCTTCTCGATGAGTTCGCAGGCGCCGTGCTTCATGGCCTGCACGGCGATCGAGACGTCGGCGTGGCCGGTGAGGAAGATCACCGGCAGGCTGATGCCGCGCTCGTTGAGGATGCGCTGGAGTTCGAGGCCGCTCATCAGCGGCATGCGGATGTCGAGGATCAGGCAGCCGGGGGGGGCCGGCTCGCTCGCGGCGGCGAGGAAGGCTTCGGCGGATTCGTAGGCGGCCACCTGCCAGCCGGCGGATTCGAGCAGGAAGACCAGCGCCCGCCGCAGCGAGGCTTCATCGTCAACGACGCGAATGAGCGGGAGCCGGGGATTTTCCATTGCAGCCTCCGACAGGCAGGTTGATGCGGAAGACCAGGCCGGGCGGCGGAATGCGCTGCTCGACTTCGAGCCGCCCGCCATGCGCCTCGGCGATGCTCTTGCAGATCGCGAGGCCGAGGCCGAGGCCGTCGGCCTTGGTGGTGAAGAAGGGTTCGAAAAGATGTCCGAAGGTTTCGGCCGGCACCGGCGGGCCGCGATCGGCGACGGCGATCGACACGACGCCCTCGCCCTTGGCAAGGGTGATGTCGATCTCGCGCTCATGGGCTGGCAGCTCGCGCATCGCGTCGGCGGCGTTTTTCATGAGGTTGAGCAGCAGTTCCTGCAACTGCAGGTGATCGGCCTCGATCTGCGCGTTCAGCGGCAGCCAGTCGTCGATGGTGACTTCGGGCAGGTCGGGCAGCAGACGCGAAAAAAGCTCGACGGCTTCCTCGACGGTCGTCGCGATCGGCTTGCATTCGCGCACCGCCATGCGCTTCCGGGTGAAGGCGCGCACGCGGCGGATCACCTGGTCGGCGCG
>JAJZSW010000019.1 GCA_021849505.1 Pseudomonadota bacterium | reverse complement strand
GAAGCGGTTCGCCGCGAGGCCCCGTTCCTGCAGCGACGCTTCAAGATCGCGCGGCGGCTGGTCGAAGGCTTCCTGCGTCAGCTCGAAGGTGCCCCAATGCACGCCGATGGCCTGCCGCGCCTCGAGGTCGAGCAGGATGCGCACGGCATCATCGGGATTGACATGCTGCGGCCGCATGAAGTCGCGCGGCAGGTAGGAGCCCACCGGCACGGCGAGGAAATCGACTGCGCCGATGCGGCGGCGGATCTCGGCGAAGTCGCTCGAGTAGCCGGTGTCGCCGGTGTAGAGGAAGCGCCAGGGAATCGCCGCGCCGGGCGCCATCCATTCGACGGCGAAGCCGCCCCACAGCGTCGCGTTGGCATCGAACGGCGTGCGCTTGCTCCAGTGCTGCGCCGGTGTGTAGCGCACCACGAGACGCGCTTCGCTCTTGGCATCCCACCAGTCCATCTCCTCGACCGGCCCGATGCCTTCGGCCTCGAACCAGGCCTTGAGACCCAGCGGCACCAGCCAGCGCGGCTTCTGGCGGGCGGCCAGCTGCGTCACCGTCGCGTGGTCGAGATGGTCGTAGTGATTGTGCGAAATGAGGACGAGGTCGATCGGCGGCAGCTCCGCCACGCTTAACGGCGCCGGCACGCGGCGCGGCGCCGACAGCCAGGACACCGGGCCGGCGAAGTCGTTGAGCTGCGGATCGATGAGGATGTTGCGCCCACCCACCTGCAACAGCATCCCGGCATGGCCGAGCCAGGTGAGCACCGGCGCCTCGTGGCGCTGCGCCAGCAGCGCATGATCGACTGGCGCGCTCCACTTCGCGGCGAAGGCCGCGTAACCGCCCTCCGGTTCCTGCCGCGGCCGGAAATCGCCGCGCCAGCGGCGCATCATGACTTCGTACCACGGCATCTTGCCGGCGACGACCACCGGGTCGGTATTGGCGAAGCCGTCCGGACGATGATGCGGCTTGGCGGGGTCGTAATACGGATTGACGCTCGCACAAGCGGCCAGCAGCATAAAGGCAACTATGGCAGCGGCTGATCTGATCATGCCGTCATTGTACCGCAATACGCACTCAAAACCCGACGCTGGCGGGACGGCGCCGGGGGGTTAAGTACTTTCAGGTCATTTTTGCTGCAGCCTGTACAGGTAGTCGATCAGGGCAAGAATTCGCCCCCTCACTGCAGCTTCCGGGTTGTAAGGATAATCGTCATACCTTGGTGCAGCACCCAAGGAATAATACTTGCCCCATATCGGCATTTCGCGTGTTCCGTGCGCCTTGACCTCTTCCCGTCCGTCAATCAAGTCATACACACGGGAAACAGGAAATACACCACCATTTCTTTTCGCCATGGTCGTGATATCCGGCACCGACAACTGGAAAGTTTGTGCAATCGACCCCTTTCCTTTTCCATCCATACCATGGCAATTGGCACAACTCTGCTCGTATTCGATCTTGCCGATATCCAACTTTCCAGCACCAAATGCCGTCATTCCGAATAACAGCATCAGAACACTCACACATATTTTGAGCATATTCATACCCTCCCTACTATTCGGTATCTGAACTAGGTTGAATTGAATCCCTTATTTGACCTGGATCCGATTCAGATAGTCGATGAGCGAAAGAATCCGCATCCTTGTGTACATCTCCATATCGTAGGGGACATCGAAATAGTATTCACCTGCCTGAATCTTTTCGCGGCTGTAGTCGCTGCCCCAGATCGGCATGTCGCGGTCGCCGTGGCCCTTCACCATCTGACGTCCATCAATGACCATGTACATCCGCTCGAACGGAAACACGCCGCCGTTTTTCTTGCTCAAAGTGGTGAGATCGGTCGGCGCGACTTTCAGCACATCGATGACACCCCCATCACCCTTCCCACTTTGACCGTGGCATACGGCACATTTGTTCAAATACTCACGCTTGCCCAAGTCGATCTTTTCCTTTCCGGCTGCAACGGCATTTCCCCCCAGACAGAACGTGGCAAGAATCGACGCAATCAAACTCAATGTCTGCAGTTTCATGTCATCTCTCCTTTTAAAACAAAACGAAATACCCGCTTTTCCAGCATAGCCAGCATCCATCCGAATACAAGTACTGACAAACCGGCCATGGGTGCATCGCTCTACCTCGGCGGCTGCACGCAGCGCTTTGATTCGCGTAATTTCGGCTTCGAGTTCTAGAGTCCCCGCGCCATGGTGCCGTCCCGCCAGCGCCGACTTTCGGGTGCCGGCGTAGAATGCGCGCCTTTCCCAACGCAGTACACGGAGCCTACCCAGCGTGAGCATCAGCCCCATCCAAGACATCGTCGCCGACATGCGTGCCGGCAAGATGGTCATCCTCGTCGACGAGGAAGACCGCGAGAACGAGGGCGACCTCGTCCTCGCCGCCGACTACGTGACGCCGGAAGCCATCAACTTCATGGCCATGCATGCGCGCGGCCTCGTCTGCCTGACGCTCACCGAGGAGCGCTGCCGCCAGCTCGACCTGCCCCTCATGGTGCGCGACAACAAGACGCCGCACGGCACCGCCTTCACCGTTTCCATCGAAGCGGCCGAGGGCGTCACCACCGGCATCTCGGCGCACGACCGGGCCCGCACGGTGCGCGCCGCCGTGGCCAAGCGCGCGCAGCCGACCGACATCATCCAGCCCGGCCACATCTTCCCGCTGATGGCCCAGAAGGGTGGCGTGCTGGTGCGCGCCGGCCACACCGAGGCCGGCTGCGACCTGGCGCAGATGGCCGGTTGCGAGCCCGCCGCGGTGATCTGCGAGATCATGAACGAGGACGGTTCGATGGCGCGCCTGCCGCAACTCCTCGAATTCGCCGCGAAGCACAAGCTGAAGATCGGCACCATCCGCGACCTGATCCACTACCGCGCGGAGAACGAGAAGCTGGTCGAGGTCGTGGCCGACAAGGAGGTGATCTGCACGCACGGCAGCTTCCGCCTGCGCGCCTTCCGCGACCAGACCAGCGGCGACGTGCATCTGGCCCTGACGCGCGGCGAGATCCGGCCGGAAACCGAGACGCTCGTGCGCGTGCATGAACCGGTGTCGGTACTCGATTTCCTCGATTGCAAGAACCGCCGCCACACCTTCACCGTCGATCAGGCCATGCAGGCCATCGCCAAATCGGGCAACGGTGCCATCGTGCTGCTCCATCGCAACGAAGCGGGCGGCGACCTGCTCGACGCCCTGCAGGCCGACGACGCCCGCCCGGCACAGAAGTGGGATCCGCGCCTCTATGGCATCGGCGCGCAGATCCTGCGCGCGCTGGGCGTCGGCAAGATGCGCCTGCTGGCCAGCCCGCGCAAGATGCCCAGCATGGCCGGCTTCGGCCTGGAAATCTGCGGCTACCTGTCTCCCGAGGAACTCGACAAATGAGCTTCACGCCCAACACCAGCGCGGCGACTCCCGTCGGCCGTGGCGATCTCGCCGAAATCGAACCCGACCTCGCCGGCGCGGGACTCTCCATCGGCATCGTCATGGCCCGCTTCAACAAGGATGTCGGCGAGGGGCTGCTGTCCGGCTGCACGCATGAACTCAAGCGCCTCGGCGTCACCAACGTCACCCTCGCCACGGTGCCGGGTGCGCTGGAGATTCCGCTGACCCTGCAGACCATGGCGCAGAGCGGCCGTTACGATGCGCTGGTCGCGATTGGCTGCGTGATCCGCGGCGAGACCTATCACTTCGAGATCGTCTCGAACGAATCGTCGCGCGGTGTCACCGACGTGCAGCTGACCACCGGCATCCCGATCGCCAACGCCGTGCTGACCGTCGAGAATGACGACCAGGCGGAGGTGCGCATGACGCAGAAGGGCATGGAAGCCGCGCAATGCGCGGTCGAGATGGCCAACCTGCAGAAGACGCTGCGGAAAGCGCTGAAGTGAGTGCCGCCCACCAGCCAGCCAAGGCGAACAAGGCGCCCGCCAGCCCGCGCCACCGGGCGCGCGAGTTCGTCGTGCAGGGCCTCTACCAGCACCTGATCGGCGGCCAGGATGCTGCCGCGATCATCGTGCAGGCCGAGTCGGTCGCCGGCTTCGACAAGGCCAATCGCGGCTTGTACGACAGCCTGCTGGCAGGCGTGCTGAACGACCTGCCCGCGTTGCAGGCGCTGCTCGAACCGCACATCGCACGCCCCTGGGCCGAAGTCTCGCCGATCGAACGCGGCATCCTGCTGATGGCGGCCTGCGAACTGCGCGACCACCTCGAGACGCCCTGGCGCGTCATCATCAACGAGGCGATCGAACTGACGAAATCCTACGGCGGCACCGACGGCCACAAGTTCGTCAATGGCGTGCTCGACAAGCTGGCGCCCTCTTTGCGCCCGGACGAAACCAAGGCAAAGTAATATCCGGGCATGCCATCAGAATTTGCCCTGATCGACCGCTATTTCCGCCGCCCCGCCCGCCACACCGTGCTGGGCGTCGGCGACGACGCCGCCATCGTGAAGCCCTCGCCCGGCTGCGAACTGGTGGTGTCGACCGACATGCTGGTCGCCGGCACACATTTCCTGCCCAATGCCGATCCCGAGGATCTCGGCTGGAAGACGCTGGCCGTGAATGTCTCGGACATGGCGGCGATGGGCGCGCAGCCGCGCTGGGCGCTGCTCGCCGCCGCGCTGCCGGCCGCGACGGAAACCTGGATCGAGAAGTTCGCCCAGGGATTCTTCGACTGTGCCGAAAAGTTCGGCATCGACGTGATCGGCGGCGACACGACCAAGGGTCCGCGCAATTTCTGCGTGACGATCTTCGGCGAGACCCTGCCCGGACAGGCGCTGCTGCGCTCGGGCGCGCATCTCTACGAGGAAATCTGGGTGTCGGGCATGCCCGGCCGCGCCGCGCTGGGGTTGGCCCACCTGCAGGGCCGCATCGAACTCACCGAACCGGCGCTGTCGGTCTGCCTGGCGGCCCTGCATCGTCCCCAGCCGCGCGTCGAGCTGGGCATCGCCCTGCGCGGCATCGCCTCGGCGGCGATCGATGTCTCCGACGGCCTGCTGGCCGACCTCGGCCATCTGCTCGAGGCTTCCAGCCTTGCGGCGACCCTGCAGCCTGCCGTCCTGCCGGCGCCGGGTTTCGAACGAGACGCCTATCTCTCCGGCGGCGACGACTACGAACTGGTCTTCACCGCGCCCGCGCTGTATCACGCGCAGATCGTCGCGCTTGCCGCGGAGCTGGACCTGCCGCTCACCTGCATCGGCACGACCGAAGCCGGTCCGGCCGGTCAGCTGAACGTCCTCGATGCCACCGGCCGGCCGGTCGAGATCGCGCAGCGCGGCTACGACCATTTCGCCTGATTGCGCCTGAAACGCATGGCCAAAGCGCCTGCCCCGCCGACCGCCTTCCTGTTCCGCCATCCGGCGCACCTGATCGCCTGCGGCTTCGGCAGCGGCCTCTCGCCCTTCGCGCCGGGCACCGCGGGCACGCTGTTCGCGTGGGTCACCTATCCCCTGCTGCGCGGACTTTTTCCCGACGACTTCGCCTTCGCCATTTTTCTGCTGCTGGCCTTCGCGCTGGGCGTGACCGCCTGCCACATCACCGGCCGGGCGCTCGGCGTCACCGACCATGGCAGCATCGTCTGGGACGAGATCGTCCCCTTCTGGGCCGTGCTGCTGCTGACGCCGGCCGGCTGGGTCTGGCAGCTCGCCGCCTTCCTGTGGTTCCGCTTCTACGACATCATGAAGCCGCCGCCGGCCAATTATTTCGACGAACAGGTGAAGAACGGCTTCGGCGTGATGATGGACGACGTGATCGCGGCCGCCTACACCGTGCTGACGCTGGCGCTGTTCAAGGCCGTTGTCGAGTCGCTGTTCTGATACGCTGATGGATAGCGAACTGGTTGAGCTTTCCGCAGCGCTGGGACGGATCTGCCTGGAACGAGGTCTGGTCGTCGCCACGGCGGAATCCTGCACCGGCGGCTGGGCGGCAGAAGTAATCACCCACACGGCCGGGAGTTCGGCCTGGTTCGACCGCGGCTTCGTGACCTATGCAAACGCCGCAAAAGCGGATATGCTTGGTGTACGTTTGATCACCATTGAAACTTTTGGCGCGGTGAGTCTCGAAACGGCGGGGGAAATGGCCGCCGGTGCCTTGACGAACTCCAATGCCATGATTTCTTTGGCGATTACCGGGATTGCCGGGCCGGCGGGCGGCTCCCAAGAGAAGCCGGTCGGGACGGTCTGCTTTGGCTGGTGCCTGAAGAATCAGGTGCCGTCCTGCGAGCGCCGACTTTTCGAGGGCGACCGCGAGGCAGTCCGCCGTCAATCGGTCATTCACGCGCTCTCGGGCCTGATCGAACGCGCAAGAAACATGCCATAATCCAGACAAACTCGGGAAGGAAGCAAAATGGACGACAACAAGGCGAAAGCGCTGCAGGCGGCGCTGGCGCAGATCGAAAAGCAGTTCGGCAAGGGCTCCATCATGAAGATGGGCGAGGGTCTTGCCACCGATGACATCACCACCGTTTCCACCGGTTCGCTCGGCCTCGACATCGCGCTGGGCATCGGCGGCCTGCCGCGCGGCCGGGTGGTCGAGATTTACGGCCCGGAATCCTCCGGCAAGACCACGCTGTGCCTCCATGTCGTCGCGGAAATCCAGAAAGCCGGCGGCACCGCCGCCTATATCGACGCGGAAAACGCGCTCGATCCGAGTTATGCGGCCAAACTGGGCGTGAATGTGCCCGACCTGCTGATCTCCCAGCCCGATACCGGCGAGCAGGGTCTCGAGATCTGCGACATGCTGGTGCGTTCGGGCGGCGTCGACCTGATCGTCATCGACTCGGTGGCCGCGCTGACGCCCAAGGCCGAAATCGAAGGCGAAATGGGTGACCAGCTGCCCGGCCTCCAGGCCCGCCTGATGAGCCAGGCGCTGCGCAAGCTCACCAGCAACATCAAGCGTACCAATACGCTGGTGATCTTCATCAACCAGATCCGCATGAAGATCGGCGTGATGTTCGGCAACCCCGAGACGACAACCGGCGGCAATGCGCTGAAGTTCTATGCCTCGGTGCGCATGGACATCCGCCGCACCGGCGCTATCAAGAAGGGCGACGAGGTCATCGGCAACGAGACCAAGGTCAAGGTCGTCAAGAACAAGGTGGCGCCACCCTTCCGCGAGGCCCATTTCGACATCCTCTACGGGGAAGGCATCTCGCGCGAAGGCGAGATCATCGAACTGGGCGTGATGCACAAGTTCATCGACAAATCCGGCGCCTGGTACGCCTATAACGGAGAGAAGATCGGGCAGGGCAAGGACAACGCGCGCGAATACCTGCGCGAGCATCCCGAAATCGCCGTCGAGATCGAAAACAAGATTCGCGCCGCCGTGGGCGTGACCGCGCTGGCGACAGCGGGCGGAGCCGAGTGAATGAACTGCGCCAGCGCGCGGTGAGACTGTTGGCCCGGCGCGAGCACACGCGCGCAGAACTGGCCAGGAAACTCGCCGCGCATGGCACGCCGGAAGAAATCGACACCGTGTTGAATGAATTGGCCAGATCGGGCTTGCAGTCGGATGCGCGCTTTGCCGAGAGTTACCTGCGCAGCCAGGGGGAGCGGCTGGGTGCCGCGCGCCTGCGCCAGACGTTGCGCCAAAAAGGTGTGGCACCCGACCTGATCGCCGATCATGTCGAGGATCTGCCGGATGAACTCGACCGTGCCCGCGCGGTATGGCAGAAAAAATTCTCGGCAGCACCGGCCGATCGCAGCGATTGGGCCCGCCAGGCGCGTTTCCTGCAGGCCCGCGGCTTTTCCGCCGAGATCATCCGCAAGCTCTTGAAAGAGTGTGAAGAATGACCACGCTGGCTGTCCACAATCTTTACAAGAAGTTCAGGGCACGCACGGTCGTCAAGGATGTCAGTCTGCATGTCGATGGCGGTGAGGTGGTCGGTCTGCTCGGCCCGAATGGCGCCGGCAAGACCACCTGCTTCTACATGATCGTCGGGCTGATCGCTTCCGACGGCGGCGAAATCCATATCAACGCGGACGGCCGGGAAACCAGGATCACCCACATGCCGATCCACAAGCGCGCGCGGCTCGGCCTCTCCTACCTGCCGCAGGAAAACTCGGTGTTCCGCAAGCTGACGGTCGCCGAGAACATCCGCGCCGTTCTGGAACTCCAGGGCTTCGACGCAACGACGATCGACACCCGGCTCGACGAACTGCTCGAGGAACTCCACATTACCCATCTGCGCGACCAGAAGGCGGTGGCGCTGTCCGGCGGCGAACGGCGTCGCGTCGAAATCGCCCGGGCGCTGGCCACCTCGCCGCGCTTCATCCTCCTCGACGAGCCCTTCGCCGGCGTCGATCCGATCGCCGTGCTGGACATCCAGAAGATCATCCGCTTCTTGAAGGAACGCGGCATCGGGGTGTTGATCACCGACCACAACGTGCGCGAAACCCTCGGCATCTGCGACCGCGCAACCATCATCAACGAGGGCGCAGTCCTCGCGGCTGGACATCCGGCCGAGATCATCGATAATGAGAATGTGCGCCGGGTGTATCTCGGCGAACACTTCAGAATGTAAGCGTCGTGAAGCAAACGCTCCAGCTCAGGCTTTCCCAGCATCTCGCCCTGACGCCGCAGTTGCAGCAGTCGATCCGTTTGTTGCAGCTGTCGTCGCTGGAACTCAATCAGGAGATCGAGCAGGCATTGCAGGAAAATCCTCTGCTGGAACGCGAGGAGGGGAGCGATGCGGCTTTATACACTGGTGGCGCCGATGCGCTTTCCCACACCCGCAGCGAAGAGCCGACAGGCAACGAAGAACGCGGCGGCCAGGACAGCGAAAGCCCGGAATGGCATCAGGACGGTCTCGAATGGCCCACCAGCGGCACCAAGGGACCGCGCGACTCCAATGATGAAAGCGATGCGGACGCGGGAGAACTGCAGGCGGCGGCGACCAGCCTGCAGGATCATCTGATCGCCCAGCTCGCCCTCAGCCAGCTGTCCGGCAAGGATCGGTTGCGCGTCGCCTTCCTCGTCGAAGCCCTCGACGACGACGGCTATCTCGGCCAGTCGCTCGAGGAACTGGTGGCTGTGCTGCCCGAGGACATGACCGGCGAGTCGGACGAAGTCCTCGAAGACCTGCAGATCGCCCTCAAGCACCTGCAAAGCCTCGATCCCCCGGGCATCGGCGCGCGCAGCCCGCGTGAGTGCCTGCTGCTGCAGCTCGACAACCTGCCCGCCGACCCGGTCGTCAAACTGGCGCGCGCTATCGTCAGCGACCATCTCGAACAGCTCGCCAATCGCGATTACGCACGCATCAGGAAGGCGCTCGGCTGCACCGACGAGGAACTGCGCGACGCCCAGGCGCTGGTGAAATCCCTCAATCCGCGACCCGGCGCCCAGTTCGCGCCGCTCGACACGCGCTACATCGTGCCGGATGTGATCGTCCGCAAGCTGCGCGGCAACTGGGTCGTGCAGCTCAATCAGGAAGCCATGCCGCGCCTGCGCATCAACCGGCTCTACGCCGACCTGTTGCGCCGCCAGCGCGGCAGCGGCGGCGGCAACCTGTCCGGCCAGCTGCAGGAAGCCAAGTGGCTGATCAAGAACGTGCAGCAGCGTTTCGACACGATCGCGCGCGTTTCACAGGCCATCGTCGACCGCCAGCGCGCCTTCTTCGACCACGGCGAGGTGGCGATGCGCCCGCTAACGCTGCGCGAGATCGCCGACACGGTCGACCTGCACGAGTCGACGATCTCGCGCGTGACGACGCAGAAGTATCTTGCCAGTCCGCGCGGCATCTACGAACTCAAGTATTTTTTCGGCAGCCACGTCGCCACCGATACCGGCGGCGCTGCCTCTTCCACCGCGATCCGGGCGCTGATCAGGCAGCTCGTGGGCGCAGAGGACGGCCACAAGCCGCTCTCGGATGCCCGCATCGCGGAAATCCTCGGCGAACAGGGCATCGTCGTCGCGCGGCGCACCGTCGCGAAGTACCGCGAATCCCTGAACATCCCGCCGGTCAATCTACGCAAAACTCTCTAGAGGAGCCATCATGAACCTCAACATCACTGGACACCACATCGAAGTCACCCCGGCCTTGCGCGACTACGTTTCGGGCAAGGTGGAAAAGGTCATCCGGCATTTCGACCACGTCACCAGCGTCCATGTGATCCTCTCGGTGGAAAAACTCGTGCAGAAAGCCGAGATCACCCTGCACCTCAAGGGGAAGGACATCTATGCCGACAGCAGCGACACCGATCTCTATGCCGCCATCGACCTGCTGATTGACAAGCTCGACCGTCAGGTGCAAAAGTACAAGAGCAAGCATTTGGACCACGGCCACAGCCGGCCGACGGCCGAGTAAGCGGGAAAGGCATTCCCCCGGCAGGGGGCGAGGTATATACTTTGCCCCCGATTCTCCGCAATCGCCGACCTACCCAGCGGCGCTCCGCTTACATATTGATAGAAGGGTGACAGGGCGACCCCCTTACCTGAAATGAACCTGATTGCCAACCTCTTGACCAGCGACGATGTCGTCGTTGGACTCGATGCCAGCAGCAAGAAACGCGTGTTCGAGCAAGCTGGCCTGCTTTTCGAAAATCGTCACGGCATTGCCCGCAGCACTGTTTACGATGCCCTGTTCGCCCGCGAAAAAATGGGCTCCACCGGCCTCGGCCTTGGCATTGCCATCCCCCACGGCCGCATCAAGGGCCTGAAGGAGGCACGCGGCGCCTTCCTCCGTCTGGCCACGCCGGTGCAGTTCGACGCGCCGGACGGTCAGCCGGTCAATCTGGTGTTCGTGCTGCTGGTTCCCGAGGCCGCCAGCGAGCATCATCTGCAGCTGCTCTCCGAACTGGCCCAGATGTTCAGCGACAAGGCCTTCCGCGAGAAGCTCGCCGCCGCGCCCGATGCGGGCGCGACTCACGCGCTGTTCGCGCAGTGGCAATCCGCCAGCTGATCGTCGCCCAGCTGTTCGAGAAGAACCGCGAACGGCTGCAATTGACCTGGATCGGCGGCACGCTCAACCGCCCGATCGCCGTGAATCGCGACGATGTTTCTCCGGCCGACCTGATCGGCCACCTCAACCTGATCCACCCCGAACGCGTGCAGGTACTCGGCTCGCCCGAGATCATCTGGTACAAGCGCCATCTGGACGACCCCAAGGAACACATCTTCCAGCAGGTCATCGACGCCCATCCGCCGGCCATCATCGTCGCCGACGACTGCGACGTGCTCGACGAGATCCGCAACGCCTGCGAGGCGACCGACACCCCGCTGTTCTCCACGCCCCTGCCGACCGCGCAGGTGATCGACTCGCTGCGCGTCTATGTTTCGCGCCAGCTCGCCGAGACGGTCACGCTGCATGGCGTGTTCATGGACGTGCTCGGCATCGGCGTGCTGATCACCGGCGACTCCGGCGTCGGCAAGAGCGAACTGGGACTCGAACTGATTACGCGCGGGCACGGGCTGGTGGCCGACGACGTCGTCGAGGTCTCGCGCGTCGCATCGGATGTGCTCGAAGGCCGCTGCCCGGAACTGCTCAAGGATTTCATCGAGGTGCGCGGCCTCGGCCTGCTCAATATCCGCACCGTCTTCGGCGAGACCGCCTGCCGGCGCAAGATGCGGCTGAAGCTGATCGCCCACCTGCAGCGGCCGAATCCCGGCGCCGCCGAAATGGCGCGCCTGCCGCTCGACGCCCTCACCGAAAACGTGCTGGGCGTAGCGATCCGCAAGGTCGTTCTGCCGGTGGCCGCCGGCCGCAACCTCGCGGTCCTGCTCGAAGCGGCGGTCCGCTCGACGATCCTGCTGCTGCGCGGCATCGACAGCATGGAGGAATTCCTGCAACGCCAGCAGCGCGCACTCGAACGGTCGGACTTCAACTGAGGAAAACCGGTAAGCGCAGCGCCTTGCGCTATGATACTCGGCCCCCATATGGCGTAAGACCTGCAACCAGAACCTTCACGATCATGGCCGGACTCGACCGCAAAACCCCCATCCCCACCGAAATCAAACTGCACCAGAAATCGCGCGAAATGGAGATTTCCTTCGACGACGGCAGCAATTTCCGCCTTTCCTTCGAGTTTCTGCGCGTCTATTCCCCTTCTGCGGAAGTTCGGGGCCATGGCCCAGGGCAGGAAACCCTCCAGACCGGCAAACGCAACGTCGAGATCAAGGCGCTCGAGCCGGTCGGCAACTATGCCGTCCTGCCTTTTTTCTCCGACGGCCACGATACCGGCATCTACTCCTGGGACCTGCTCTATTCGCTGGGCAAGAACCGTGAAGAATTGTGGGCTGAGTATCTGGCCCGTCTAGACGCCGCTGGTGCCAACCGTGACGTCGATTCCACGACCCTGCCACCCAAAACCGGAGGCGGCTGCGGCAAGCACTAAGGATCCATAATGGCGGAAACCCACTTCGGCTTCGAAACCGTACCCGAAAGCGAAAAGGCGCGCCGGGTCGAGGGCGTGTTTTCGTCGGTCGCCGACAAGTACGACCTGATGAACGACCTGATGTCCGCCGGCCTGCACCGGCTGTGGAAGATTTTCACACTGCAGGTTGCGGGTGCGCGGCCGGGGGAGCGCGTCCTCGACATCGCCGGCGGCACGGGGGACCTTGCTGCCGCCTTCCGGAAGAGCGTCGGTCCCACCGGAGAAGTCTGGCTCACCGACATCAACAACGCTATGCTGACGCGCGGCCGCGATCGCCTGCTCGACGAAGGCAGGCTCGGTCCCGTCGCCCAGTGCGATGCCGAGAAGCTGCCCTTCCCCAACGATTACTTCGACATCGTCACCGTCGCCTTCGGCCTGCGCAACATGACCCACAAGGAGCAAGCCCTCGGGGAAATGCGGCGCGTGCTGCGGCCGGGCGGCCGGCTGCTGGTGCTGGAGTTTTCCAAGGTGTGGCAGCCACTCTCGCCCGCCTACGATTTCTATTCGTTCAAGGTGCTGCCCTGGCTCGGCCAGAAAGTGGTCAATGATCCGGACAGCTATCGCTATCTCGCCGAATCGATCCGCATGCATCCCGACCAGGAAACCCTGAAGGGCATGATGGAAGCGGTCGGTCTCGCGCGCGTCGACTATTTCAACCTGACTGCCGGCGTCGTCGCCCTGCACCGCGGTTACAAGATCTGATGTTCGCTCCGGTCTTCATCGCCGGACTGAATCACCTCCTGGAATATTCCGGCTGGGCACGCGCCCGTCTGCTTCCCTTCGCCGGACGGCGGGCGCATATCGACATGCCGCCTTTCAGCTTCGCCTTCGAGGTGGCGCCGGACGGCCAGGTCATCCCGAACCCGGATAGCACCAGCGCCGATATCACCGATGTTGTCATCCGCCTGCCCGCCGACACCCCTTTACTGTTGCCGCAAGGCATCGACCGGGTGATGGCACGAGCGAGCGTGGAGGGCAATGCCGAGTTCGCCACCGAGCTTTCCTTCGTCTTCCGCAATCTCCGCTGGGACGCCGAGGAAGATCTGTCGAAACTGGTCGGCGACATCGCCGCGCACCGCGTCGTGGCAGGCGCAAACCGCGTCGTGGCCTGGCAGAAACAGGCGGCCACGCATTTCGCCCAGAATCTCGGCGAATACCTCACGATCGAAACACAAGTGCTGGTGCCCCGCGAGGAACTCCTCGCCTTGCGTGACGGCGTCGCGCGGCTCGATGCCGATCTCAGCCGCGCCGAAAGACGCCTCGCCGCACTGTAACTCAGCGCCTGGTGTGCCGTGCCGCCAGCGCCGAGTTTCAAACCCGGGTCAATTTGCTCCGCATTCGTCCGTAAGGACGAGCAGGCCAGCAACTTCATGGGTTTCCGGCATGGAAACCGGCCGCGCCGAACAGTGCAGCCAGCGCATCCCGCCGGTCGGCGGCGCGACGCCGATGCGCGTCTGAATCCCGGCGGGGTCGGCCATGCCGGCCAGCACGCGCATCAAGGGGTGTGCGGCTACCGGGAGCGCTGCACCATCTGCATCGGCCCAGAGCAGGTTCAGTTCTTCGAACCGCGTGCCACGTGGCATGGCAGTCCCGAACAGTGTCTCGGCAGCCTGGTTCGCGATCAGGGTGCGCCCCCGCGTGTCGACCAGCAGGATGGCAAAAGGCAGTGCGGCAAACACGGCGGTGAAATCGGCTGCGATGCGGCGGCGCGCGGCATCCGCCTCCATGAAATCGGTAATATCTTCCTTGACCGCCATGAAATGGGTGATTTTCCCCTTCGCATCATGGACCGGCGAGATCGAGGCACGTTCCCAGTAGAGCGAGCCATCCTTGCGGCGATTGTGAAAGACGCCGCGCCACTCCTTGCCAGCCTTGATCGTCTTCCAGAGCCGCTGATATTCCTCCGGTGAGGTTTCGCCCGACTTGAGCAGGCGCGGGGTTTGCCCGAGGGCTTCGGCGGCCAGGTAACCGGTCGTTGCAACGAACTTGGGATTGGCATAGACGATCTTGCCCTCGACATCGGTGACGATGATCGTCGCCGGACTCTGTTCCAGCGCATGCATCAACAGACGCTGGCGCTGGCTGGCCGAGGTGTATTTTTCCTGCGAGAGCGCGGTCGCCACGCGCTTGGCGCTGACCTGTGCCTTGGTACGGGCTTCACTTTCGCGGAACCATGCGCGCAGCGTGTTGGTGGATACATTGAATTCGCGCGCGATGTCGAGCAACGGCATATCCCCCGCCCGCATGCGGGCGGTTGCCTGTTCTTTGGCTTCCTTGCTGTGGCGCATGACGCAAGTCCGACTGTTCGATGCAGGTATTTTATGCCGTGCCGTACTGCCAGCGCCGACTTTGCACGAAAAAGGGCAGCCTAAGCTGCCCTTGGGTAGCCGGTAGTAAGCGGTTACTTCCTGCGCAGCTTCTGGATGGTAGCCAGTTGCGCGACGGCTTCGGCGAGTTCCGCCTGGGCATGCGCATAGTCGAGCTCCGCCTTCTTGTCGGCCATCGCTTCCTCTGCATGGCGCTTGGCTTCGAGCGCCTTGGCCTCGTCCAGATCCTTGCCGCGAATCGCGGTATCGGCCAGAACGGTCACCAGGCCCGGCTGCACCTCGAGAATGCCGCCAGCGACGAAGATCAGTTCTTCCTGATCCTGCTGCGGCACCTTGAGGCGCACTGCACCCGGTTTGATACGCGTGATGAGCGGGGTATGGCCGGGCATGATGCCGAGTTCCCCGGCCTCGCCGGGCAACACGACAAACTCCGCCAAGCCGGAGTAGATCGACTCCTCCGCGCTGACAACATCGACATGAACGGTCAGTGCCATGACGGCTCCTTGGTTGTTGCAGCGCTCATTGCAGCGTCTTGGCCTTTTCGAACACTTCCTCGATGCCGCCGACCATGTAGAACGCCTGCTCGGGCAGCTGGTCGCACTCGCCGTCGACGATCATCTTGAAACCCTTGATCGTGTCCTTGAGGGTGACGTACTTGCCGTCGGTGCCGGTAAACACTTCGGCGACGAAGAAGGGTTGCGAGAGGAAACGCTGGATCTTGCGGGCGCGGGACACAGTGAGCTTGTCTTCGGGGGAAAGCTCGTCCATGCCGAGAATCGCGATGATGTCGCGCAGTTCCTTGTAGCGCTGCAGCGTGGCCTGCACGCGACGTGTGGTCTGGTAGTGATCTTCGCCGATGACGTTCGGGTCGACCTGGCGCGAGGTGGAATCGAGCGGATCGACCGCGGGATAGATACCCAGCGAGGCGATGTCGCGCGACAGCACGACGGTGGCGTCGAGGTGGCCGAAGGTGGTGGCCGGCGACGGGTCGGTCAGGTCGTCCGCCGGCACATACACGGCCTGGATCGAGGTGATCGAGCCGGTCTTGGTCGAAGTGATGCGCTCCTGCAGGCGGCCCATTTCCTCGGCCAGTGTCGGCTGGTAGCCCACCGCCGACGGCATGCGGCCCAGCAGTGCGGACACTTCGGTACCGGCCAGGGTGTAGCGGTAGATGTTATCGACGAAGAAGAGGATGTCGCGGCCCTCGTCGCGGAATGCTTCGGCCATGGTCAGGCCGGTCAGCGCAACGCGCAGACGGTTGCCGGGCGGCTCGTTCATCTGGCCGAACACCATGCCGACCTTGTCGAGAACGTTCGACTCTTTCATCTCGTGGTAGAAGTCGTTGCCCTCACGGGTACGCTCCCCCACGCCGGCGAACACCGACAGGCCAGCGTGCTGCTTGGCGATGTTGTTGATCAGTTCCATCATGTTCACGGTCTTGCCGACGCCGGCACCCCCGAACAGGCCGATCTTGCCGCCCTTGGCGAACGGGCAGATCAGGTCGATAACCTTGATGCCCGTCTCGAGCAGTTCGACGGAGGGCGACAGCTCGCGGAAGGCCGGGGCCTTCTGGTGGATGGCGCGGCGCGCATCGGTACCGATCGGGCCGGCTTCATCGATCGGGCGACCCAGCACGTCCATGATGCGGCCGAGGGTGGCCTGACCGACCGGGACGGAAATCGCCGCACCGGTGTCATTCACCTTCATGCCACGACGCAAGCCATCCGACGACCCCATGGCGATGGTACGCACCACGCCGTCTCCGAGCTGCTGCTGCACCTCGAAGGTCAGGCCTTCTTCGGCGTCCTTTTCACTCGGATCGATCATCAGGGCGTTGAAGACCTTGGGCATTTCACCGCGGGGGAACTTGATGTCCACGACCGCACCGATGCACTGCACGATTTGTCCGTTGCTCATGGTTTTTCCTTAAACGCTAAATCGTTAACCCGCGATCGCGGCGGCACCGCCGACGATCTCGGAAATTTCCTTGGTAATCGACGCCTGGCGGGCCTTGTTGTAGACCAGCTGCAGCTCCTTGATGACGACGCCCGCGTTGTCGGTCGCCGCCTTCATCGCCACCATGCGCGCCGACTGCTCCGAAGCCATGTTCTCGGCCACCGCCTGATAGATCAGCGCCTCGACATAGCGCAGCATCAGGTCGTCGATGACGACGCGCGCCTCCGGCTCATAAATGTAATCCCAGCTGCTTTCGGGCGTGCCGAGCCGTTCGCCGGTCAGGGGCAGCAACTGCTCCATCACCGGTTCCTGGCGCATGGTATTGATGAAACGCGTATAGGCGATATGCACCACGTCGAGTTCGCCGGCCTGGAAGGCATCGATCATCACCTTCATCGGCCCGACCAACTTCTCGAGGTGCGGGGTATCGCCGAGATGCACGACATGGGAGACCACATTGGCGCCGAGGCGCTGCATGAAGCCGAGGCCCTTGTTGCCGATGCAGGTGGCGCGGATATCCGTCGCGCCAGCCGCTTCCCATTGACGCATCGCGCCCAGGGTCTGCCGCAGCACGTTGGTGTTGAGGCCGCCGCACAACCCCTTGTCGGTCGTCACCAGCACGACGCCGACGCGCTTGGGCGCACCCTCGGCCTTGGCCTTGACCAGGAAGGGGTGCCGATATTCCGTGATGTTCGCCGCCGAGAGGTTGGCCGCCAGGCGCCTGATCTTTTCGCCGTAGGGGCGGGCGGTCCGCATCCGCTCCTGCGCCTTGCGCATCTTGGATGCGGCCACCATCTCCATGGCCTTGGTGATCTTGCGGGTGTTCTGGACCGACTTGATCTTGGTGCGAATTTCCTTGCCGCCTGCCATGACGCAGTTCTCCTAGATCAGGCCCCGATTACGCCCAGGTTTTCTTGAACGCCGCCACGGCCGCGGCCATTTCGGCTTCGCTGTCCTTGTCCAGATCCTTGGCCGCCTCGATCTTGTCCATCAGCGCCGCGTGCTGCTGGCGCATGTACTGGTGCAGGGCGGCTTCGAATGCAAGAATGCGCGGCCCATCAACGTCGTCGAGGTAACCCTGGTTGACCGCGTAGAGCGACACTGCCATTTCGGCAACCTGCAGCGGCGAATACTGGGCCTGCTTCATCAGTTCGGTGACGCGGCGGCCACGCTCGAGCTGCTTGCGCGTGGCGTCGTCGAGGTCGGAGGCAAACTGCGCGAAGGCCGCGAGTTCGCGGAACTGCGCCAGCGCGAGACGCACACCGCCACCGAGCTTCTTGATGACCTTGGTTTGGGCGGCGCCGCCGACGCGCGACACCGAGATGCCGGCGTTGATGGCGGGACGGATGCCGGCGTTGAACAGGTCGGTCTCCAGGAAGATCTGGCCGTCGGTAATCGAGATGACGTTGGTCGGCACGAACGCGGACACGTCGCCGGCCTGCGTTTCGATCACCGGCAGCGCGGTCAGCGAGCCGGTCTTGCCCTTCACTTCGCCGTTGGTCATCTTTTCGACCCAGGCTTCGGACACGCGCGCGGCGCGCTCGAGCAAGCGGGAGTGCAGGTAGAACACGTCGCCAGGGTAGGCTTCGCGGCCCGGCGGACGACGCAACAGCAGGGAGATCTGGCGGTAAGCCCAGGCCTGCTTGGTCAAATCGTCGTAAATGATCAGGGCATCCTGGCCGCGGTCGCGGAAGTACTCGCCCATCGTGCACCCGGAGTAGGGCGCGATGAACTGCATCGCGGCGGACTCGGAAGCCGTCGCGGCGACGACGATGGTATAGGCCATCGCTCCCGACTCTTCGAGCTTGCGCACCACGTTCATGATCGTCGAGGCCTTCTGGCCGACGGCGACGTAGATGCAGAACAGATCCTTGCCCTTCTGGTTGATGATGGTATCGACCGCGACCGCGGTCTTGCCGGTCTGGCGGTCGCCGATGATCAGTTCGCGCTGGCCGCGACCGATCGGCACCATGGCGTCGACCGACTTGAGGCCGGTCTGCACCGGCTGGGATACCGACTTACGCCAGATCACGCCCGGCGCGACCTTTTCGATCTTGTCTGTCGCCTTCGCGTTGATCGGGCCCTTGCCGTCGATCGGCTCGCCGAGGGAATTGACGACGCGGCCGATCAGTTCGGGGCCAATCGGCACTTCCAGGATGCGGCCGGTACAACGCACCGTGTCGCCTTCGGTGATGTGCTCGTATTCGCCGAGCACCACCGCACCGACCGAGTCACGCTCGAGGTTCAGCGCCAGACCGAAGGTGTTGCCCGGAAACTCGAGCATTTCGCCCTGCATCACGTCGGTCAGGCCATGGATGCGGCAGATGCCGTCAGTCACCGTGACCACCGTACCTTCGTTGCGGTCGGTGGGGGCGAGCTGCATGTTCTGGATCCGGCTCTTGATCAGGTCGCTGATTTCGGAGGGATTGAGGTTCATGGAAAAACTCCTAGTTCTTGAGCGATGCCGCCATGGCATTCAGTTTGCCGCGGACGGAAGCGTCGATCACCTGGTCGCCCAGGGCGATGCGGACTCCGCCGATCAATTCCGGCACGATTTCTACGGTGGCTTTCACCTTGCAGCCGAACTTGCCTTCCAGATCGGCCACCAGCGCCGCGAGACGTGCGTCGTCGATCGGGAAGGCCGAACTCACCACGGCCTCACGCATGCCTTCCTGGGCATTCTTCAGCATGGTGAATAACCGGCTGATTTCCGGCAGCACACCCAGACGCCGGTTGTCGACAAGGACGCTGGCGAAGTTGCGCTGTTCGGGGGACAGGTCACCCGCCACACCGAGTAGCAGTTCGTTCAGTGCCGTGGGCGCGACACGCGGATCGGCGATGCACTCGACCATCCGGGCATCGACGGCCGCAGCAGCCATGCGTTCGAGTGCGGCTTGCCAGGCAGCCAGCGCGCCACCCGCCTTGGCCAGCTCGAAAGCGGCTTCGGCATAGGGGCGTGCGACGGTGACGTTCTCGGCCATGATGGTTACAGTTCCGCCTTCAGCTGGTTGAGCAGATCGGCATGCTTGCCCGCATCGATCTCCTTGCGGAGGATCTGCTCGGCACCGGCGACGGCCAGCAAAGCCACCTGATCGCGCAGGGCTTCCTTGGCGCGCTGGGCGGCCACCTCGGCTTCGCCTTCGGCGGCGGTACGCGCAGCGGCGATGATGCGGGCCGCTTCGGCACGGGCTTCGTCGAGAATTTGCGCACCCTGGCGCTCGGCACCGGCGCGCAATTCATTGGAAGACTCGCGCGCCTTGCGCAGCTCGTCGGTGGCCCGGCGCTCGGCCAGCACCAAGTCGGATTTCGCCTTGTCCGCGGCCGCCAATCCATCGGCGATCTTGGACGCACGCTCGTCGAGCGCCTTCATGATGGGCGGCCACACGAATTTCATCGTGAACCACGCCAGAATGAAGAACACAACAAGCTGGGCGAATAGCGTTGCGTTCAGATTCACGGTTCTCGCTCCTTCAGCGTCAGTTGAACGGAAAGGGGGAGCCGCTTACTTGATGAACGGGTTCGCGGTGGTGTACCAGAGGGCGATACCGGTGCCGATGATGAACGCGGCGTCGATCAGACCGACCAGCAGGAACATCTTGGTTTGCAGGGTGTTCATCAGTTCGGGCTGACGGGCCGATGCTTCGAGGAAGCGGCTGCCCATGATGCCGATGCCGATACAAGCGCCCGCGGCGCCCAGACCGATGATCAGGCCGGCGGCCAGCGCGACGAAACCAACGATGCTTTCCATGACGACTCCTTGTGATGAAAAATGAGGGTGGATGAAACGGGATGAAAAAACTACGGCTCAGTGGCTTTCATGGGCCTGTCCCACATAGACGAGGGTCAGCATCATGAAAATGAAAGCTTGCAGGGTGATGATCAGGATGTGGAAGATCGCCCAGATCGTGCCGGCGATAATATGACCGATCCAGAGCAGGCCGCTGCCGAAGGTGCCCGCCCAGGCCGCGCCCATCAGCGCGATCAGCATGAAGATCAGTTCGCCGGCGTACATGTTGCCGAACAGACGCATGCCGTGCGAGACCGTCTTGGCGACGAACTCGATCATCTGCATCGCGAAGTTGATCGGCCACAGCACCGGGTGGTTGCCGAACGGCGCCGTGAAGAGTTCATGCATCCAGTGGCCGAGGCCTTTGATCTTGACGCTGTAGTAGAGACACAGCAACAGCACGGCGGCGGACATGCCGAGCGTGGCGTTCAGGTCGGCGGTCGGCACGACGCGCAGGTAGTTGATGCCGATGGCCTGGCCCAGCATCGGCAGCAGGTCGACCGGAATCAGATCCATTGCATTCATCAGGAAGATCCAGACGAACACGGTCAGTGCGAGCGGGGCGACGAACTTGCGCGACTCGGGGGAATGCACGATTCCCTTGGCCTGGTCGGCGACCATTTCGATCACAATCTCGACGGCGGCCTGGAAGCGTCCGGGTACGCCCGAGGTGGCGCGAGAGGCGAGACGGGCGAGGACGAACACCGCCAGCAGGCCGAGGCCGATGGAGAAGAACAGCGTATCGAGGTGGAAGACCGACCAGTCGACCAGCCCCTCCTGCTTCTTGTTGGTCAGGAAGCTGAGGTGGTGGACGATGTATTCGGATGCGGTAGGAGCGTGCGCGGTGGCCATGTTCTATTCAAGTCTTCAGCAATAAGGCAAACAGGTTCGCAAGCAACACGGTGAACAGCCCGGCAATCAGCGCCGGCCAGTTCACTTCCATCAGGCGCGGCAGGATCAGCAACAACGCGATCACGGCGAACAACTTGACGGCTTCGCCGATCATGAATCCCACTGCCCCAGTTTCTCGCGCTGCAACTGCACATCGCAAACGCAATACGAACAGCAGATTGGGAACCAAGTAGGCCGCGCCGCCGATCAAGGCAGATTGCGCCGCCACCTCCCCACCCAGCAATCCGGCAACTGCCGCTACCGCAAGGATCGCCAAGCCCTGTAACAGGAGCGTCTTGTACATGTCGCCCTGCTATCAGTTATTCTCTACTGAACATCTTGTTATTTTATCACCAACTTGTTTCCAAGTTGGCGCGATGCACAATCCAGCACAACGCGAGCGAATATAGAGTGGGCTGGCATGCGTGTCTAATCAATAACACACCATGCAACATTATTTCGCTCTATATAAATCGTGCGAAAACCCGCTCAGCCCTGCAGCCGCCTGAGAATGCCGTCAAGCTGATCGAGACTGGTGAAGCGGATGCTGATGTTGCCTGCGCCCTTGCGGTTGGCGGAAAGCTTCACGGCGGCACCCAGGCTGTCCGCCAGATCCTCCTCGAGCCGCACCAGATCGCGGTTTCTTTCCGCCGCCGGCCTGTGGGCCGGCGGATTGAGTTCGTGCGCCACGCGCTTTTCCGTCTCACGCACCGACCAGCCCTTGTCGGCCACTTCGGCCGCCAGCCGGCCTTGATCGCTCTTCGGCGCGGCGAGAATGGCGCGCGCGTGACCCATCTCGATATCGCCGGCCATCAGCAGGTCCTGCGCCGGCTTCGCCAGCTGGAGCAGGCGCAGCAGGTTCGAAGCCGCCGAACGGGAGCGTCCGACGGCATCCGCCGCCTGCTGGTGCGTCATGCCGAACTCGTCGATCAGCCGCTGCAGCCCGGCCGCTTCCTCGAGCGGATTGAGATCCTCGCGCTGGATGTTTTCGATCAGCGACATGGCCAGCGCGGCATCGTCAGGGATCTCGCGAATCAGCACCGGCACTTCGGTCAGACCCGCGATCTGCGAGGCGCGCCAGCGCCGTTCACCGGCGATGATTTCGTAGCGTCCCCCGGCAATCGGGCGTACCGAAATCGGCTGGATCAGGCCCTGCGCCTTGATCGAGGCGGCGAGGTCTTCCAGCGAGCCCGGGTCCATGCGCGTGCGCGGCTGGTACTTGCCCGGTTGCAGGTCGCCGATCGCCAGCGTCGCTTGCCGCTGCCGGTCCGTCTCGATGACGTCATCATTGCCGGCGAGCAGCGCGTCGAGGCCGCGGCCGAGTCCCTTCTTGCGTTGCATCATGCTGCCTGCTCCTTGCTCCATGTGCCGACGCGCTCGATCATCTCGCGCGCGAAGGCGAGATAGGCCTGCGCACCCTTGGCATTCTTGTCGAACAGCACTCCCGGCATGCCGTAGCTCGGCGCCTCGGCGAGCCGCACGTTGCGCGGCACCAGCGTCTTGAACACCTTGTCGCCGAAGTGTTCCTCGAGCTGGCGCGAGACCTGGTTCGCCAGCGTCGACCGGGGGTCGAACATCACGCGCAGCAGGCCGATGATGCGCAGGTCGCGATTGAGGTTGCGGTGCACCTGCTTGATGGTGTTGACCAGGTCGGACAGGCCCTCCAGCGCATAGTATTCGCATTGCATGGGAATGATGACGCCATGTGCGGCGCACAGGCCGTTGAGGGTCAGCATCGACAGCGAGGGCGGGCAGTCGATCAGGACGAAGTCATATTCGGCGGCGTGCCGCGCCAGGGCCAGGCGGAGGCGCTGCTCGCGGCGCTCGAGATCGACCAGCTCGACCTCGGCGCCGGCCAGTTCGCGGTTCGCCGGCAGCACGGCGTAATTGCCGCTCGGTGAGGTGACGCGCACTTCGGCGAGCGTCGCGAGGCCGAGCAGCATCTGGTAGACCGACGCACCGAGCGTGCGCTTGTCGATGCCGCTGCCCATGGTCGCGTTGCCCTGCGGGTCGAGATCGACCAGCAGGGTGCGCTGGCCGGCCTGGGCCAGCGCGGCAGCCAGGTTGACGGCGGTCGTGGTCTTGCCCACCCCGCCTTTCTGGTTGGCGATCACGAAAATGTGCATTCTCAGTTTCTCTCCAGTTGCAGCAGGCAGCGTTCGGCCACCAGGCCGGGAACGTGCAATTCATGGCTGGCCACCACCCGCCAGCCGGCGGGCAGGGCAGCGATTTCGTCGGCAGGATACCCGCCTTTCATCGCCCACAGGCAATCCGACAGATGTCCCGCATGCTCGGCGAAGCCCGCAAGGCTCGCGAAAGCCCTCGAGATCACGGCATCGAACTTCTCTTGCAGCGCCTCGACACGGCCGCAGTGAATGCTCACATTGGCGAGTTCCAGCTCGATCTTCGCCTGGCGCTGGAATGCGGCTTTTTTCTCGACCGCCTCCACCGAAGTCAACTTCCAGTCGGGACAGGCAATGGCCAACACCAGACCCGGCAGACCGGCGCCGCTGCCGACATCGGCGAGCGCGAACTGCCGTCCCGCCAGCGCCGACTTTTGCAGAATGGGCAGCACGGCCAGCGAGTCGAGCAGATGATGGGTGATCATCTCTTCCGGATCCCGGATCGATGTCAGGTTGTACACCTTGTTCCATTTCGCCAGCAGCGCCAGATAGGCCGCCAGCTTGTCGGCGGTGCCCGACGGCAAGGCCAGGCCCAATGCGGCGATTCCCTCTGCGAGCTTCATCCGCGCAATTTCTTGAGATGGACGAGCAGCACGGCAATCGCCGCCGGGGTGACGCCCTGGATGCGACTCGCCTGACCGACGGTCTGCGGCCGGTGCTGGGCGAGCCGCTGGCGCACTTCGAAAGACAGCCCGTTGAGCATCGAATAATCCAGGTCGGCGGGAATCGGCGTGCCTTCCTGTTGCGCCATCTTCGCCACGTCTTCCTTCTGGCGCTCGATGTAGCCGTGGTACTTGGCCTGGATCTCGACCTGCTCGACGACATCGGCACCCTGGATTGGCGCACCCGCCCCGGGCAGGGTCATCAGGCTGGCGTAATCGACCTCCGGCCGCCGCAGCAGGTCGAACAGTGAATATTCCCGCTCGATGGGTTTGCCCAGCACCCTTTCCACCTCGTGCATCGCCACGACGTTCGGGTTGATCCAGGTGCCCTTGAGGCGTTCTACCTCGGCGGCGCTGGCATCCCGTTTCCGATTGAATGCCTCCCAACGCTCGGCGTCCACCAGTCCGAGCTGGTGGCCCGCCTCGGTCAGCCGCAAATCGGCGTTGTCCTCGCGCAGGCTCAGGCGGTATTCGGCGCGGCTGGTAAACATGCGGTAGGGCTCCGAGACGCCGCGGGTGATCAGGTCGTCGACCAGCACGCCAAGGTAGGCTTCGTCGCGGCGCGGCCACCAGCCTGCTTCGCCGCGCGCCTGGCGGGCCGCGTTGAGCCCCGCGAGCAGGCCCTGCGCGGCGGCTTCCTCGTAGCCGGTGGTGCCGTTGATCTGGCCGGCGAAGAACAGGCCCCCGATGGCCTGGGTCTCCAGCGTCGCCTTGAGCGCGCGCGGATCGAAGTAGTCGTATTCGATCGCGTAGCCCGGCCGCGTGATATGGCAATGCTCGAGGCCGCGGATCGAATGCACGAGCGCCAACTGCACGTCGAAAGGCAGGCTGGTCGAGATGCCTTGCGGGTAGTACTCGTGGGTGTCCAGCCCCTCGGGCTCGAGGAAGACCTGATGGCTGTCCTTGCCGGCGAAACGGTGGATCTTGTCCTCGATCGACGGACAGTAGCGCGGGCCGACGCCCTCGATGACGCCGGTGAACATCGGCGAGCGGTCGAGCCCGCCGCGGATGATGTCGTGGGTGCGCGGGTTGGTATGGGTGATCCAGCAGGGAATCTGGCGCGGGTGCTGCGCCGGTTTGCCGAGGAAGGAAAACACCGGCACCGGCGTGTCCCCCGGCTGCTCCTGCAGCACCGCGAAGTCGATGGTCTTGCCGTCGAGGCGGGGCGGCGTGCCGGTCTTCAGGCGCCCCACCGGCAGCTGCAGTTCGCGCAGGCGCGCGGCCAGCGACAGGGAAGGCGGATCGCCGAAGCGGCCGGCCCGGTAGTTGTCCAGGCCGACATGCACGAGCCCGTTGAGGAAGGTGCCGGCCGTCAGGACGACCGTCGCCGCTTCGAAGCGCACGCCGAGCTGGGTGACCACGCCGGTGACGCGATCGCCGGCCACGCTGATGTCGTCGGCCGCCTGCTGGAAGATCGTCAGGTTCGGCTGGTTTTCCAGCCGGCTGCGGATCGCCTGGCGATAGAGGGAGCGGTCGGCCTGGGCGCGGGTGGCGCGCACTGCCGGGCCCTTCGAGGCGTTGAGGATGCGAAACTGGATGCCGGCCGCGTCGGTGGCCGCCGCCATCGCGCCGCCCAGGGCATCCACTTCCTTGACCAGATGACCCTTGCCGATCCCGCCGATCGACGGATTGCAGGACATCGCGCCGAGCGTCTCGATGTTGTGCGTCAGCAGCAGGGTCTGTGCGCCCATGCGCGCCGCCGCCAGGGCGGCCTCGGTGCCGGCATGGCCGCCGCCGATCACGATGACATCGAACCTGTGGGGATAAAACATGGGAAAAGTCGGCGCTGGCGAGACGGCAAGGAACTCGGAAGAAGGGGGGCGAATCATACCCCCGAAGAAAAGATCAGCCAAAATGTTTCACGTGAAACCCGCGCTGCCGGGTTTCACGTGAAACGTATCTCAGTGCTTGCCGCCCAACCCGAGGTAGCTTTCAACCACCTTCGGGTCATCCTCGAGCTGGTCAGACGGCCCGGCGAGGGCGATCTCGCCGGTTTCGAGGACATAGCCGTAATCGGAAACCTGCAAGGCTGCGCGGGCATTCTGCTCGACCAGCAGGATCGCGACGCCGAGGTCGCGCAGGTCACCGATGACACGGAAGATTTCGCGGACGATCAGCGGCGCGAGGCCGAGGCTCGGCTCGTCGAGCATCAGGATCTTCGGCTGGGCCATCAGGGCGCGACCGACCGCGAGCATCTGCCGCTCGCCACCGGAAAGGGTGCCGGCCGTCTGCTGATGGCGCTCCCTGAGGCGCGGGA
The DNA here is from genome assembly GCA_021849505.1 of Pseudomonadota bacterium. Lineage (GTDB taxonomy): Bacteria > Pseudomonadota > Gammaproteobacteria > Burkholderiales > Rhodocyclaceae > Sulfuricystis. Next base: position 9,838 of record JAJZSW010000019.1, on the reverse strand, counting down.
ATATCCCATACACCCTCTCGAGAGTGTCCCGCTCATCGCGGAAGCCGAGCCGCCGGCGCATGAAGGCGCCCAGCAGCAGGTTGTCCGCCACGCTCATGTCGCCGAACAGTTCACGCTTTTCGGGTACCAGCGTCATGCCGCGCGCGACCATCTGCTCGATGTCGATGTGGCGGCTAGCCTCGCCCTGGTAGCGGATTTCGCCGTGGGTGAACGGCAGCACGCCCATGATTGCCGAGAGCAGGGTGGTCTTGCCGGCGCCGTTCGGGCCGATCACGGTGACGATCTCGCCCGGCCGCACCTTGAGAGAGACATGGTGCAGCGCCTCGACCTTGCCGTAGGAAACGCACAGGTCATTCACTTCGAGGATCGGTTCGCTGCTGTTGTCCGTCATCTCAATCGACTCCGCCGAGGTAGGCCTCGATCACCGCCGGGTCGCTCTGCACGTCGCGCGGGAGGCCCTCGGCGATCTTCTTGCCGAATTCCATCACCACGACGCGGTCCGCCAGGTCCATGACGAATTCCATGTCATGCTCGACCAGCAGGATGCCCATGCCCTGCGCGCGCAACTGCCGGAGCAGTTCGGCCAGGGATTGTTTCTCCAGGAAGCGCAGGCCGGCCGCCGGCTCGTCGAGCAGCAGCAGGCAGGGATCGGCCGCCAGCGCACGGGCGATCTCGACGATGCGCTGCTTGCCGAGCGGCAGGCTACCAGCGGCGTCATGAACGTGCTCGCCCAGTCCGACGCGCTCGCACTGGCGCGCGGCTTCGGCGAGCAGGCGGGACTCTTCGGCGCGCTCCAGATGCAGCATCGCGGCCGGCACGCCGTGCTTGCCACGCATGTGCGCGCCGAGCGCGACGTTCTCCAGCACGCTCATCGCCGGCAGCAGGCGCACATGCTGGAAGGTGCGGCTCATGCCCATGCGGGCGATGGCGCGCGAACTCTGGCCATCGATGCGCCGCCCGAGGAACTGGACCGCGCCGCTGGTGGGGGGATCGACGCCGGTGATCAGGTTGAACAGGGTCGACTTGCCCGCGCCGTTCGGTCCGATCAGGGCGAGGATTTCCCCGGCGGCAACCGCCAGGCTCATCCGGTCGTTGGCCACCAGTCCGCCGAATTTCTTGACCGCATCGTTCACTTCGAGCAGCGGGGTGCCCGGTGCCGGCACCGGACGGCGCGCCAGCGGCTCGGCCTGAAAGTCGGCGCTGGCGGGACGGCACCCTGAGGCGGGGACCAACCGCGCCAGCCGCGGCCAGAGGCCTTCGCGCGCGCGGTGCAGCACGACGATCATCAGCAAACCGAAGGCGATCACCTCGAAATTGCCCGAAGCGCCGAACAATTGGGGCAGGATCCCCTGCAGCCATTGCTTCAGCACCGTGATCACCGCCGCACCCGCTAGCGCGCCCCAGACGTGGGCCGCTCCGCCGATCACCGCCATGAACAGGTACTCGATGCCGATGTGCAGGCCGAAGGGCGTCGGATTGACGAAGCGCTGCAGGTGGGCGTAAAGCCAGCCGGACAGGGCGGCGAACAGCGCGGCGATGACGAAGATGACGATCTTGGCGCGGGCGGTATCGACGCCCATCGCCTCGGCCATCACCGCCCCGCCCTTGAGCGCACGGATGGCGCGGCCAGCGCGCGAATCGAGCAGGTTGGCGGTGATCCACACCGCCGCCAGCAGCACCGTCCAGATCAGATAATAATAATGGCGGCCATCGCGCAGTTCGAAGCCGGCGACGACAAGCGGCGGAATGCCGCCGATGCCGGTATGCCCACCGAGGAAGGCGAGGTTGCCGAACAGGAAGTAAAGCGAGATGCCCCAGGCGATGGTGCCGAGCGGCAGATAGTGGCCGGACAGGCGCAGCGTCAGCAGCCCGAGCAGCCAGGCCACCAGCGCGGTGACCAACAGGCCGACGAGCAGCCCGCCCCACGGATTGGCGAAGGGCTCCAGCCAGGCGGGCAGCTCGGCCGTTGTCGTCAACACCGCGGTCGCATAGGCGCCAAGGCCGACGAAGGCCGCCTGGCCGAAGGAGGTCAGGCCGCCAACACCGGTCAGCAGCACCAGGCCGAGTGCCACGAGCGCATACAAGCCGATGTAGCTGAGCAGGGTGACGTGGTAATCCGACATGAAGGGCGGCACCAGCGCAAGGGCGACGACGAAAACCGCCACAGGAAGTTGGAAGCGGGTATTCACTCTTCCTCCTCGTGATGCCGGCTGGCGAGCGAACGCCACACCAGCACCGGGATGATCAGGGTGAACACGATCACCTCCTTGAAGGCCGAAGCCCAGAAGGAAGAGAAAGCCTCCAGCAGTCCGACCAGCAGCGCCCCGGCGGCCGCGACCGGATAGCTGGCCAGTCCGCCGACGATCGCGCCGACGAAACCCTTCAGGCCGATCAGGAAGCCGGTGTCGTAGTAGACGGTGGTAATCGGAGCGATGAGGATGCCGGACAGCGTGCCGATCATCGCCGCCAGCAGGAAGGTCAGCTTGCCGGCCAGCGTGGTCGAGATGCCCATCAATCGGGCCCCGGCACGATTCACTGCCGTCGCCCGCAATGCCTTGCCATAAAGGCTCTTTTCGAAAAAGATGTAGAGCGCGACGATCAGCACGGCGCTCGCGCCGATCACCCAGAGGCTCTGACCGGTGATCGTCAGCCCGCCGATGTCGAAGGAGGCTTCCGAGAAGGCCGGGGTGCGCGAGCCCTCGGCGCCGAAGAACAGCAGCCCGAGGCCGACCAGCGCCAGATGTACCGCCACCGAGACGATCAGCAGCACCAGCACCGGCGCCTCGGCGATCGGCTGATAGGCGAGCCGGTACAACTGCGGGCCGAGCGGCACCACCACCGCGAGGGCCAGCAGCACCTGCAGGGCCATCGGCCAGTCGCCCGGCGCGGTGCCGAGCACCAGCGCGGCAACGACAATGGGATAAAGGACCTGCCAGCCGAGCAGTTTGGCGAAACGCCCCTTGCCGAACCGCAGGCTGGCCGGCGCGTCGATGACCGCCACCGCGACGCCGCAGGCGAGCAGCAGCCAGAGCGTGCCCGGCACCTGGCCGGCCTGGAGACTCGCCAGGGTCAGCGCGCCGTAGGCGACGAACTCGCCCTGCGGAATGAAGATCACGCGCGTCACGGCGAAGACGAGTACCAGCGCCAGCGCCAGCAGCGCATAGATGGCGCCGTTGACGATGCCGTCCTGGCCGAGCAGCAGTGCGATTTGCAGATCCATCGCCGAGATTTTCGATTAGTTTCAAACGACAAGGGCGCCGGAAACCTCCGACGCCCCTGGCTTCATGGCCGCAGCGATTCTACTTGATCAGCTTCCAGTCGCCATTCTCGACCCTGACCATCACGCGCGCGCGCTGGTCGAAGCCAAGATGGTCGGTGGGCGACATGTTGACGATCCCATGGGAAACCGTCACGTTCTTGAGGCCTTCGAGCGCGTCGCGCAGCGCGACCTTGAACTCCTTGCTGCCCGGCTTGGCTTTCTTGAGGGCGACCGGCACGGCATTCTGCAGCAGGATGCCGGCATCCCAGGCGTGGGCGCCGAAGGTCGAGCTGTTGCCCTTGCCATGGGCCGCCTCGTACTTGGCAACATAATCGGAGGCCACCTTCTTGATCGGGTTGTCGGCGGGCAGTTGCGCCGCGACCAGCACCGGGCCGGCAGGCAGGAAAGTGCCTTCGCAATCCTTGCCGCAGACGCGCAGGAAGTCCTTGTTGGCCACGCCGTGGGTCTGGTAGTACGCGCCCTTGTAGCCCTTCTCCTTGAGCGTCTTCTGCGGCAGGGCGGCCGGGGTGCCCGAACCGGCTATCAGCACGGCATCCGGCTTGGCGGAGATGATCTTCAGGACCTGGCCGGTGACCGAAGTGTCGGCGCGGTTGTAGCGTTCGTTGGCGACGATGGCGAGCTTGCGCGCCTCGGCGATCTTGCTGAATTCCTGGTACCAGCCCTCGCCGTAGGCGTCGGCGAAGCCGATGAACGCCACCGTTTTCACGCCGGCGTTGGTCATGTGCTCGACCAGCGCGGTGGACATCTGGATGTCGTTCTGCGGCGTCTTGAACACCCATTTGACTTTCGGGTTGGCCGTATCGACGATGCGCGCCGAGGCCGCCATCGAGATCATCGGGGTTTCGGCTTCGGCGACGATGTCGATCATCGCCAGCGAATTCGGGGTGATCGTCGAACCGATGATCACATCGACCTTGTCTTCGGTCAGCAGCTTGCGCGTGTTCTTGACGGCCGTGGTGGTGTCGGAGGCATCGTCGAGGATGATGTAGTTGATCTTTTCGCCGCCGATGCTGGTCGGCATCAGCGCGAAGGTGTTCTTTTCGGGGATGCCGAGCGACGCGGCCGGGCCGGTGGCGGACACGACCACGCCGACGTTGATATCGGCGAATGCCGAACCGGCGAAACACGCCAGCAGGGCGACAAGCAGAGACTTACTGTGCAGTTTCATGGGCTCCTCCCGGGAATTATGGTGACGTATATGGGAATTGCCGAATGTATCATCGCACCGGCCATCCGTCCATGCACCGAGCAGGGTTTTTGCTCAGGGACGGAAAGTATCCCAGCCGATCTTGACGATCAGCAGCGTGGTCATGACCAGGAACACCAGACGCACGAATCCGCTGCCGTGCCGGATCGCCAGCCGGCTGCCGAGCTGGGCCCCGGCGATGTTGCAGACCGCCATGCCCAGGCCGAGCGCCCACAGCACATGGCCGGAGGGCGCGAACAGCAACAGCGCGCCGGCGTTGGTCGCGGCATTGAGGATCTTCGCGCTCGCCGAGGCATGCAGGAAATCCATGCCGTACAGGCGCACGAAGGCGAAGATCATGAAGCTGCCCGCCCCCGGTCCGAAGAAGCCGTCATAGAAGCCCATCACCGCACCGACCAGCAGGGCGACCAGCAAGGCATGTTCGGCGGCAATTCGGGGTGAGCGCTTGCTTACGCCGAAATCCGGTTTGGACCAGGTATAGACCGCCACGGCCACGAGCAGCACCAGCACCAGCGGCCGCACGACATCCTTGGGCAGCCAGGCCACCACCGCCGCACCCGCGAAGGAAAACACGAAGGCCGAAGCGGCTGCCGGCAGCACCAGCTTCCAAGGCATTTCCACCGCGCGGACATAGCGGCGCGCCGCGCTGAGGGTGCCGAAGATGGAGGCGATCTTGTTGGTGCCGAACAGGGTCGCCGGGGCCTCGCGCGGCAAGGCGGCGAACAGCGCCGGCACCTGGATCAGCCCGCCGCCGCCCGCCACCGCATCGACGAAGCCGGCGAAGCAGGCCGCCAGCAGCAGGGTCAGCCAGATCGGGTCAATTTCGATCATCTATGCCGTCCCGCCAGCGCCGACTTTTTCACAAGAAACACGAAGGGCCGCCCCGAGTGTTTCTTGGCCCCCTGGGGGGAGAACCGAGCTAAGCGAGGTTTTCGGGGGGGGCTCATTTGCCGATGCAGAAGCGGCCGAAGATCGTGCCGAGCAGGTCGTCGGCGGTGAATTCGCCGGTGATGCGCGCCAGCGCCTGCTGGGCAAGGCGCAGTTCCTCGGCGGCCAGTTCGAGCTGCCGGAGCTGGCCATCCGCCGCCGCCATGCGGGTCTCCGCCTCGGCCAGCGCCTCGAGGTGGCGCGCGCGGGCAAGCAGGGCATCCTCGCCATGGCCGCGCCAGCCGGCGATGCGCAGCAACTCGTCGTGCAGCAGTTGCATGCCGGCGCCGTTCTTGGCAGAAACCACCAGATGCGCGGCGCCCTTTTCGACATGGCGGCCGGCAACACGCTGGGCGAGGTCGCACTTGTTTTCGACGACGACGCGCTCGATGCCCGCGGGCAGGCGCGCCGCGATCGCCTGGTCGGCCGGCGTGACACCGCCGCGCGCATCGACGAGCTGGAGGATCACATCGGCCTTTTCGATTTCCTGCCAGGTACGCGCGATGCCGATCTGTTCGACCACATCCGCGGTGTCGCGCAGCCCGGCGGTGTCGATGATGTGCAAGGGGATGCCCTCGACCTGGATCGTCTCGCGCACGGCGTCGCGCGTCGTGCCGGCAATCTCGGTGACGATGGCGCGCTCCTCGCCGGCCAGCCGGTTGAGCAGCGAGGACTTGCCGACATTCGGCAGGCCGGCGAGCACGACCGTCAGGCCGGAACGCAGCACGCTGCCTTCGCGGGCGCGGGTGCGCAGGCTGGCCAGATCGGCACGCAGCCGCGCCAGCCGCGGCACGATGTCGGTGTCGGCGAGCGGGTCGATTTCTTCGTCGGGAAAATCGAGCGTCGCCTCGATCAGGCTGCGCAGCTCGATCAGGCCGTCAGTGAGCGCTCGCACGGCAGTCGAGAACTCGCCCGACAGCGAGCGCAGTGCTGCGCGCGCCGCCTGCGCCGAGGCGGCCTCGATCAGGTCGGCGATGCCCTCGGCCTGGGCGAGGTCGATCTTGTCGTTCTCGAAGGCGCGCCGCGAAAACTCGCCCGGTTCCGCCAGCCGCGCGCCGAGCTCGACGCAGCGGGCGAGCAGGGCATGCATCACCACCGGGCCGCCATGGCCGTGCAGTTCGAGCACATCCTCGCCGGTGAAGGAATGCGGCGCGGGGAAATAAAGGATCAGGCCGCTGTCGAGCGGCTGCCCGTCGGCAGCCAGAAAGTCGGCGCGGGTGGCGCGGCGCGGCTGGGGAAGCCTGTTCGTCAGCGCCTGCGCCAAGGGCAGCAGCTCACGACCCGAGACCCTGACGATGCCGACACCGCCGCGACCCGGCGGGGTGGCGATCGCAGCAATCGTGTCGGCCGGTTTCACTTTTCGAGCGCAGCGATCTACAAGTCTCCCCTCCCGCGAGGGAGGGGCTGGGGGAGGGCGGGTCAGTGGGCCTTCAGGCCCGCGCTCTCGATCATGCGGTTGACCTGCCACTGCTGCGCGATCGACAGGACGTTGTTGACGGTCCAGTAGAGCACCAGGCCGGCAGGGAACCAGAGGAACATGACCGTGAAGACGATCGGCATCCAGAGCACGATCTTGGCCTGGATCGGATCGGGCGGCGTCGGGTTGAGCTTGGTCTGGATGAACATCGAGACGCCCATCAGCAGCGGCAGCACGTAATAGGGATCCTGGGCCGACAGGTCGGTGATCCAGCCGAGCCAGGGCGCGCCGCGCATTTCGACGGTGCCGAGCAGCACCCAGTAGAGCGCGATGAAGACGGGGATCTGCACGAGGATCGGCAGGCAACCACCGAGCGGGTTCACCTTCTCGCGCTTGTAGAGCTCCATCATCTCCTGGTTCATGCGCTGCTTGTCGTCGGCGTAGGTTTCCTTCAGCTTCATCAGCTTCGGCGTCAGCACGCGCATCTTCGCCATCGATTTGTAGCTCGCGGCGGAGAGCGGGAAGAACACCCCCTTGATCAGCACAGTCAGCAGGATGATCGCCCAGCCCCAGTTGCCGACGTAGCCGTGAATCCAGTCCAGCACCCAGAACAGCGGCGCGGCGATCATCGTCAGCCAGCCGTAGTCGACGACGAGATCGAGGCCGGGGGCGATCTTCTCGAGCTTGTCCTGCTCCTGCGGACCCGAGTAAAGCGGCACGGTCAGCGCGTCGCCGGTGAAGGGAAGCACCAGACCGGTGGCAAACAGGTTGCCGTCGAGCTTGCGCGTGAAATACTCGCGCTCTCCAGCAGGGGGAATCCAGGCCGAGAAGAAATAGTGTTCGACCAGCGCCACCCAGCCGTTGTCGGACTTGGCCGGATGCTTGTTCTTGCCGCCGAAATCTGAAAAGTCGACCTTCTTGAACTTGTCCTGGTCGGTATAGATTGCCGCGCCGGTGAAGGTCATCATCATGCTGTTGGCGCCGGCCGGCGGCTTGTCGTCGCGCGTCAGCTGGAAATAGGCGAAGGTACCGGCCGGAACGGGCGCATCGACGAACTTGTGCTCGACATCGACCAGATAGTTGCCGCGCTTGAACACGTAGGTCTTGACGACCTTGCCGCCACCCTCCAGCGCCGCCTCGAGCGGGACGCGCAACTCGTCCGCGCCATCCTTGAGTTCGAGGCCGGCAGCCGGCAGCGTCCAGATGGATTTGTGATTCGGCAGACCGGTGCCGATCAGGCCCGACTGGGCTGCATAGGCATGCGCCGGGTCGATCAGCACGAAATTCTCGTCCGGCTTGACGGTCGCATGGTGCTTGAGGAGTTCCAGCCGTACCAGGTCTCCGCCGTGGGCGGAAATCTCGGCAGCCACCAGATCGGTGCGGATCTTCAGTACGGCCGCTTGTGAAGCCGGCTTGCCGGCGGCGGGAACGGCGCCCGGAGATGCCGGCGCGGAAGTCGGCGCTGACGGGACGGCAGCACTGCCCGGTGTCCCATCGGCAGGCTGGGTAGCTGCCGCCTGCTGGCTGGCCGCGACCGGCGGCGGCAGATCCTTGCGCTGCCAGGCATCCCACAGCATCATGCAGGAGAAGAAGAAGACCAGCAGCAGTATCAGGCGTTGGGTATCCATGGTGGTTGCGTCAACAGCAAGTAAAAAAGAGGCGCCATTCTACGGCACCGGATCGTGTCCGCCCGGGTGCCATGGATGACAGCGCGCGATGCGGCGCAGCGCGAGCCAGAAACCCTTGACGGCACCGTGCTTTTGCAGTGCCTCGACCGCGTAGTGCGAACAGGTCGGGTGGAAGCGGCAGGAAGGGGGCACGAAAGGGCTGATGAACAGCTGGTAGCCGCGCACCAGCCAGATCAGGGGCTTGGCCAGCAGTGCTTTCACGTACGTGGCAACTGTTCGAACAGGGCAGCGATTTCGGCACGCCAGGCCGGCTTGTCGATTGCCCCGGCCGGCTGCGCCAGCCGCAAGACCAGATCCAGCGCCGGCAGGGCGGCCTTCTGCTTGCGGAACACTTCGCGCGCCTGGCGCTTGATGGCATTGCGCAACACGGCGCGGCGTGCCTGTTTCTTCGGGATCACCAGGCCGAGCCGCGGTTCAGTGCGGCCGTTCGCCCGGTAATGCAGCGCGAACCGTTTGCCGCGCAGAACGCGCCGCGCGGCGAATGCTTCCGCATACTCGACAGGCTTCAGCAACCGATGCTGTCGCCCGTAACCGAAATCTTCTGCAGATCCGGTATCGTTCAAGCAGGAAATCAGACGGCGAGGCGATGGCGTCCCTTGGCACGACGTGCGCGCAGCACGGCGCGGCCGCCACGGGTACGGGAACGGACGAGGAAACCATGGGTGCGCTTGCGACGCACGACGGACGGTTGGTAGGTGCGCTTCATGTTGGAATCCTTGAGGGAAAAGCGCGCGATTACAACCTGTTAGGCCCATTCTTGTCAAGCGCTTTTTTGCACTTTGCGCTCCCGGACAGATCCCTGGGCCGATTCCCGGCTTGTGGATAACTTCCCCCGATTTCGTTAGAATCCAGCGCTTCCCAATCAGCCGATGCAGACCGGCCTCGGACAAATCGATCCTCGGGATGGCCTCCTTGCAGACAATAATACTTACATCGATTCATAAACTTATATGAAGCAGTTCTGGGCCGACTGTCTGACGCGTTTCGAAAGCGAAGTGCCGTCGCAACAGTTCAATGCATGGATCAAGTCATTGCGCGTCGAAACGCTCGACGAAGGCCGCGGCTTGCGCCTGCTCGCGCCGAACGGCTTCATCCTGCGCTGGGTGCGCGAGCGCTATCTCGACCGGGTCGAGGCCCTGTCGCGCCAGTTCTTCGCCGAGCCGATCACCATCGATCTCGTGCTCGACGAAAAGCCGACCGGTCTGCTCCGCGATGCCGATGACCCGGCGCAACCGGGCGTGCCCGAAGCGGACATCATCGCAGAAGAAATTCTCAGTCTCGATCCGGGTTCGATCTCGCCGCTCGATATACCGGAATAT
>JAJZSW010000095.1 GCA_021849505.1 Pseudomonadota bacterium | reverse complement strand
TGGACAAACCCCTGCGCTGCGAGCTGATCTCGTGGAACCGCTTCGCCGGCCTGTGCCGCACGCTGGCCTACAAGATTCACACGGCCGGCTACCAGCCCGATTTGATCGTGGCGATCGCGCGCGGCGGCTATGCGCCGGCCCGAGTGCTGGCCGATTACTTCGGCGTAATGAACGTCGCCAGCATCAAGGTCGAGCACTACAAGGGGCCGCGCCAGATGGTCAAGGCGCGCATCCGTCACCCGCTGCCGGCCAACATCGAGGGCCGGCGAGTGCTGATCGTGGACGATGTCAGCGACACCGGCGACACCTTCGAGGTCGCGATCCCGCATATCCGCGAACACCTGCCCGGCGCCGAAATCCGTACCGCGGTCTTGCTGCACAAGGCGGCCTGCCCGGTACTGCCGGACTTCTGTGCGAAGAAGGTGACGAAGTGGCGCTGGATCGTCTATCCCTGGGCGGTGATCGAAGATCTGGGCAACTTCCTGCGTGCGGCACGGCCGCAACCCAAGACCATCGCCGCTTTCGACCGGCTGCTGCGCAGCCGCCACCACTTGCACGTACCGAAGCGCGTCTTGCAAGACGTACTCGACCTGGCTCGTTAACTCACTAATAAGGACACCCGCTTGGACACCCTGCTGCTGTTGAAAGCCTTGATCCTCGGCATCGTCGAAGGCCTGACCGAATTCCTGCCGATCTCGTCGACCGGCCATTTGATCCTGGTCGGCCAATTGCTCGACTTCAACGACGAGAAGGGCAAGGTGTTCGAGATCGCGATCCAGTTCGCCGCGATCCTGGCCGTGGTCTGGGCCTATCGCGAGCGCCTGGGCCACGCCGTGGCCAGCCTGCAAAGCGAGCCGGCCTCGCGCCGCCTGGCTGTGAACCTGATCGTCGCTTTCCTGCCCGCAGCCGTCTTGGGTCTAATGTTCATCAAGCAGATCAAGGCCTACCTGTTCAACCCGCTGGTGGTGGCCACCGCCTTCATCGTCGGCGGCCTGCTGATCCTGTGGGCCGAACGCAGAAAACACGTGATCAAGGTGCAAGAGGTCGACGACATGAGTTGGCACGATGCACTGAAGGTGGGCTTCGCCCAGGCGTTGGCGATGATCCCCGGCACCTCACGCTCGGGCGCCACGATCATCGGCGGCCTGTTCTTCGGGCTGTCGCGCAAAGCGGCCACGGAGTTCTCATTCTTCCTGGCGATCCCGACGATGTTCGCGGCGACGCTGTACGACGTATACAAGCACCGCGACCTATTCAGCCTGGGCGACCTGCCGCTGTTCGCGGTCGGCGGCATCGCCTCCTTCGTCAGTGCCCTGCTCGCGGTGCGCGGCCTGATCCGTTATATCAGTCGACATGACTTCACCGCCTTCGCCTGGTATCGCATCGGCTTCGGTGTGCTAGTCTGGCTCAGCGCCTATTTCGGCTGGGCGGAATGGTCCGCCTCATGACCTAGGGAGTATCATGGCATTGATGGGCTAGAGAAAAATAAGCAAGACCGGCCCACCGAACGGCTCCGTCAACCAACCGATTGCTCGCCATGACGATTGACACCGCCTCTGCCGACAGCTCAACCCGCACCCGCATCGGTGCGATCGAGGCCGTGCAGGGCCCGGTGGTAGATATCGTCTGCGACAGCTTGCCGCCGATGCACCGCGCCTTGTTCGCGGCCAACGATGGTGAACGTTACACCTTTGAGGTCTACCGCGAACTGGACGAGCACCGGGTACGCGCCATCGCGCTGCACCGCACCGCCGGCCTGCGCCGCGGCATGCCGGTGTTCGATACCGGCGGCCCCTTACAGGTGCCGGTGGCACAAGAATGTTTAGGTCGGCTGCTCGACATCTTCGGCGATCCCCTCGACGGCGGGCCGGCACTGCCGGCCGCGCAGCATCGGCCCATCGTCGCCGCACCGACACCGCTGGCCGAGGCGGTGGCCAACGAAGGCATCCTGGAGACAGGGATCAAGGCTATCGACCTGCTCAGCCCCTTTGTGCGTGGCGGCAAGACCGGCCTGTTTGGCGGCGCCGGCGTCGGCAAGACCGTGCTGATCACCGAGTTCATGCACGCGATCATCCATTTGCACCGGGGCGTGTCGGTGTTCGCCGGCATCGGCGAGCGCATCCGCGAAGGCCACGAGCTGTGGCACGACATGCGCGAGGCCGGCGTGATGCCAAGCACGACTATGGTGTTTGGCCAGATGGACGAGTCGCCCGGCGTGCGTTTTCGCATCGGCCTAACCGGTCTGACCTATGCCGAATACCTGCGCGACTCCTTGGGCAAGGACGTGCTGTTGCTGATCGACAATGCCTTCCGTTTCGTCCAGGCCGGCAGCGAGATTTCCGGCCTGCTCGGCCGCATGCCGGCCACGGTCGGCTACCAGCCGACCTTGAGCTCGGAAGTGGCCGAGCTGCAAGAACGCATCGCCTCGACCCGGGCCGGCAGCATCACCTCGGTGCAAGCGGTCTACGTGCCAGCCGACGACATGACCGACCCGGCAGTCGAGGCCATCTTCACCCACCTCGACACCATGGTCGTGCTCTCACGCAACCAAGCGGCAAAGGGCATCTATCCGGCGGTCGACCCGCTGCAGTCGGCCAGCAGCCTGATGGGCCGCCATGCCTTGGGCGAGCGCCATTACAACATCGCGACCGCAGTGCGCGAGCACTTGGCGCGCTATCGCGAGTTGGAGGACATCATCGCGATGCTCGGGGTCGAGTCCTTGTCCGAATCGGATCGGCGCATCGTCCATCGCGCCCGGCGACTGCAGCGTTATCTGACCCAACCCTTCCACGTGGTCAGTCAGCACACCGGCATCGCCGGCGTCTCGGTGCCGCTGGCCATGACCCTGGCCGACTGCGAGGCCTTCTTGCGTGGCGATCACGACGACAAGACCGAGGCGCAGTGCTATATGCGCGGCGCCATGAGCGAGGTGCCCGCATGAGAAAGAGGCGGCCATGAGCGGCTTCGACCTGCATCTATGCAGCGCCACGCGCATCGAGCACATCGCCGGGGTAAGCAGCTTTGTCGGCGAAGATGCCTCGGGCCAGTTCGGCATCATGGCGAAGCGTTCGCGCTTCGCCACCGTGTTGGATTACGGTCTGTCGCGCTTTCGCATCGGCGAGGCGGACTGGCAATACCTGGCCCTGCCTGGCGCCGTGCTCCATTTCGCTGGCAACGTGCTGCAGCTGAGTGCCCAGCGTTATTTCTATGGCCCGGATTTCCGCACGATCAGCGAGACCCTGACCCATCAGTTGCTCGACGAGGAACGCCGGGTGCGACAACTCAGCCAGAACCTGGAGCGCATGGAGCAGTCCATGCTGCAACGGCTATGGGAAATGGCGAGATTATGAGCTCGGAACCGGATGATCCCTTGCATAGCGCCATCAAAAAGAAGGTCCAGCGCATGGAGCGAGCCGAGCGCGAACGACCGAGCCTGTTGGCGCAGACCGTGTTCATGGGCACGCTGGCTGGCCTATTCGTGCTGCCGGTCATCGTCGGAGCCTATCTGGGCAACTGGCTGGATAGCCACATGAGTGGTTACTCGGTGCGCTGGACGGTCAGCCTGATCCTGCTCGGCGTTTTTATCGGCGTGATCAATGTCTATCGCTATCTGAAAGAGCATTGACCATGGAGAGCATCAACATCGTCTTTCAATGGGGGCCCATCGGCATCACCAGCACAGTGGTCACCACTTGGCTGCTGATCGCGCTGATCGGCCTGTCCGCTTGGCTGGCCACGCGCCGCCTCAGTCTCGACCCCAGCCGACTGCAGACCGTGCTCGAGGGTGCTGTGCTCACGATCGAGGACGCGATCGAACAAGTCTTGCCGGGGCAAGCTCGTTTGATCCTGCCTTTCGTCGGCAGCTTGTGGATCTTTCTCGCCTTCGCCAATCTCGTCGGCATCATCCCCGGGCTCAACTCGCCCACCGCCGACCTGTCCACCACCGCCGGCCTGGCCCTGCTCGTCTTTCTGTCGGTGCACTGGTATGGCATCCGCAGCGGCGGCCTGCTGGCCTATCTCGGCCATTACCTAAAGCCCAGCCCGATCATGCTGCCTTTTCACATCGTCAGCGAGATCTCGCGCACGGTTGCCTTGGCGGTGCGCCTGTTCGGCAACATCATGAGCCTGGAGAGCGCCGCCTTGCTGGTGCTGGTGGTGGCCGGCTTTCTCGCGCCGGTGCCGGTGCTGATGCTGCATATCGTCGAGGCCCTGGTCCAAGCCTATATCTTCGGCATGCTGGCCCTGGTCTACATATCCGGCAGTATCCAATCGCAACAGGAAGTCCTAGACAAGAAAACAGGAGAACATCCATGAACGACATCACTCTGTTCACCACTCTGTCCACGGTCGGCGCCGCGCTGGCCATCGCCATCGGCGTGTCGCTGCCGGCCCTGGCCATGGGCCGTGCGATCAGCCAGGCCCTCGATGCCCTGGCCCGACAACCGGAAGCGGAGAAGTCCATCGCCCGCCTGTTGTTCATCGGCCTAGCGATGATCGAGTCGCTGGCGATCTATGTCCTGGTCGTCGTGCTGATCGTGCTGTTCCGCAATCCCTTGCTCGAATACTTGATCAAATAATCGAGGACACGAGGCATGCAACTCGATTGGACAACGCTGCTGCTGCAAATCGTCAACTTCCTGATCCTGGTCTGGATCTTGAAGCGATTTCTGTATCAGCCGGTGCTCGACATCATCCACCGCCGGCAGCAGGGCATCGAGCAGACGCTAGCCAAGGCCAGCGACGCGGAGGAGCGGGCCGCACAGCTTGAGCGCGACTACCAGGCCCGCCTGGCCGACTGGGACAAAGAGCGCAAACGGGCGCATGCCAAGCTGCTGGAAGAATTGGCCGCGGAGCGCAACCAGCGCAGCAAACAACTTGAGCAGACGCTGGCGGAGCAACGCGAACGTGATGCATCGCTGGAGCAGCGGCGGCGCGATGAATTGCAGCGGCAGTTGGAAACCGCCGCACTGGGCCAAGCCGGCCGCTTCGTCGGCCGGCTGCTGGAGAGGCTGTCCGGGCCGGAACTGGATGAACGCCTGGTTGCAACCGTGATCGAAGATCTCGGCCAGTTACCGGACGAGCAGCGCCGGGAACTCGCCGCCGCGGCCGCCCAGCCCAATGCCACATTGCGCATCGAAACCGCCCGGCCGCTGAACCAAGCAACGCGCGACTTACTCCTCGATAGTCTTCGGGGCGTGCTCGGCAAACTTCCATCGATTGAAGACAAACTGACGCCTGAGCTTGTCGCCGGTGTGCGTATTGCGCTTGGACCGTGGCTGTTGGCCGCCAACCTGCAAGACGAGTTGAGCTGCTTCCGCAATGGGGCATACCGTGCCGACTGAAGCAGCCGTCCGGCGGCCCCTGCAACGACAGCAGGCCTGGCTGGCCGACTACCGTTTCGGCCTGCGCCTATCGGAGCGGGGCAAGGTTTCCTCGCTCGGTGACGGCATCGTCTGGGTGGAAGGGCTGCCCTCGGCCCGCCTCGATGAATTGATCGCGTTCGCCGACGGCAACGAAGCCATGGTGATTCAACTGAGCGCCGACCGGCTCGGCGCCATCCTGCTCAAGGACACGCAATCGCTCAAGGCCGGCATGGATGCCTACTTGTCCGGCAGAGGGCTGGGCATCGGCGTCGGTGAGGACTTGCTAGGCCGGGTGATCGACCCATTGGGTTATCCCTTAGATGGCCTAGCACCGCCACGGACCGACAACTGGCATCCGCTCGACATAGGCTCGCCGCCCATCGTCGAACGCGATTTCGTCGAGCATCCACTCTATACCGGGATCAAGATCATCGACACCATGATCCCGATCGGCCGCGGTCAGCGGCAGTTGATCATCGGCGATCACGGCACCGGCAAGAGCGCCCTTGCGCTCGACACCGTGATTAATCAGCGCGGCAACGACGTGCGTTGCGTCTATGTGCTGATCGGACAGAAGCGTTCGTCCGTAGTGCAGACGATGGAGACGCTGCGCCAAAGCGGCGCTCTGGCCCACACCACCTTGGTCGTGGCCGAGGCCACCGCCACTGCCGGCATCAAGTACCTGGCGCCGTTCGCCGGTTGCGCGGTGGCCGAGGAATGGATGCGCGCCGGCCACGATACCCTGGTGGTCTACGACGATCTGAGCACCCATGCCCGCGCCTATCGCGAATTATCCTTGCTCTTGCGCCGACCGCCCGGGCGCGAGGCCTATCCCGGCGACATCTTCTACCTGCATGCCCGCCTGCTGGAGCGTTCCACCCGCTTGGCCGCCAAACAGGGCGGCGGCAGCATGACCGCCTTGCCGATCGTGGAGACCGAGCAAGGCGAGATCGCGGCCTATATCCCGACCAATCTGATCTCGATCACCGACGGCCAGATCTATCTCGATGCCCAGTTGTTCGCCCGCGGCAACCTGCCCGCCATCGACATCACCCGCTCGGTCTCGCGCATCGGCGGCAAGGCGCAGGACGAGGCGATCAAGCGCGAGGCCGGCCGCACCAAACTGGATTTCCTGCAGTTCCTCGAGCTCGAGGTATTCACCCGCTTCGGCGCCAAGCTCGACGCCTCGATGGATCAACGCATCCGCCGCGGCCAGTTGCTGCGAGAGGTGTTGAAGCAGGACCGGCTCGATCCGCAGTCCATCGCCTCGCAGATGGCCTGGCTGGTCGCATACAACAACGGCCTGCTCGACGGTTTGGAGGGCGAGACACTGACCCACGCCCTGGCGAAGTTGCGCGCCTCGGCGGAAACGGTCGAACTCGATTTGGATGCCAGTCAGGATCGCTGGCGTGACGTCGTGCGTGCTTGGCTGGAAGGAAAGGGCCATGAGCAAGCGGCGTGAGCTGCAAAAGCGCATCGCCACGCTGGGCGAGATCAACGAGATCTTCGACGCCATGCGCGGCCTAGCCTTGGTCGAGTCGAGAAAGATCGGCGGCTTCATCGCCGCGCAACGGGCCGCGATGGCGGTGATCGAAACGACGGCGGCCGATTTTCTGGCCGATCGCCCCATGCCCGAACCCTATCCCGCTGGTGACGTGCTCTGCGTGATCGGTTCCGAGCATGGCTTTTGCGGCGACTTCAATGCCCGTCTGGCCGAGGCCGCCCAGGCCACACTGGCCACGGTCACGCCGCCGCGTACGCTGTTGATCGGCAATCGCCTGGCCGGGCACTGGCCGGGCACGGCCGTTGCCACGATCAGCGGCGCCAAGGTGGTCGAGGAAGTGCCGCAAGTCATGCAGAGCTTGATCGACCACTTGACCGCGCACATGGATGGACAGGACGAAGCGGCGAGCGGTTTGGTGGTTTTACATCACGGCAATGACGGCATCGCGATGCGCCGCTTACTGCCGATGCCGCAGCCAAGCGCGAGTCCCACACACCGCAGTCATGCACTGGAACTCAATCTGCCGCCGCAGGCGTTCTACAACGCACTGACCAAGCAGTATCTACGGATGGGACTGCAGGCGGTGCTTTACGATTCGCTGATGGCCGAAAACGAACAGCGCCTCGTGCACATGGAACAAGCACTGGACAAGCTGAAAGAACAGCTCGGCGATTTGACCTTGAAACAGAATCGCGCCCGGCAGGAAGAGATCACCGAGGAGATCGAAATCATCCTGCTCAACACCGAACTGGCCTAGGCCATTCAAACCGGCAAGTGGATGGAAAAACGGCTACCGGAGCCTGGCTCGGAATCGACCCGAATCTCCCCGCCCAGCACCTGCACCGCATCGCGCACCGCATCAAGACCAATGCCCATGCCGGCAACGTGATTCGCCTCAGTTAAGGTGCTGAAGCCGGGCTCGAATATCTGGTCGAGCAGTTCCGCTGCGATACCGGCGCCGTCGTCGGCCACGCCTATCGTCACCCCGCTCTCGTCGCGCACACTGGTTACGGTCACCTCGCCGGCCGCCGGCTTACCCAGCTTGCGGCGTTGTTCGGGCGACTCGATGCCATGCGCGACTGCATTGCGCACTAGATGCTCCAGGGCTGGGGCCAAGGCATCGAGCAGATCTCGGTCCAGATAGACATCGTTTTCCTCGCAGCACAGATGGGCCAGTTTTCGCAAGTCCAGGGCGGCCCGGTCGGCTACACGCTGCAGGCGACCGAGCAGCGACTCGATGCTAGCCTCCGGGCTTTCGTCACCGACCACCTCTGCCCTTGCGCCCGGCATTGCCTGCAAGACTTCAAGCTGTTGCAGCACGGCGTGATAATCCACCCGCATGGACGCCACATCGGCCGGCTCACCGGCAACCAAGGCCTTGGCCTGCAACTCGATGCGATGCACGGTCTCGCCCAGCGCCAGCGCCCCGGTCATGCGCGCGGTGCCTTTGAGCGTATGCAGATTGCGCTGCAAGCGA
>JAJZSW010000094.1 GCA_021849505.1 Pseudomonadota bacterium | reverse complement strand
ATCTCCGAGTCTTCTGCTTGCCGCCTGCCTTGGTGCCTGCTCCAGTACACCGGACATCACCTCCCGCCTCTCGCCCTACCGCATCGACGTGCGCCAGGGCAATTACGTCACCCAGGACATGGTGGCCAAACTCAAACCTGGCATGAGCCGCGACCAGGTGCGCTTCGCGCTCGGCACGCCGCTGGTGGCCGACATGTTCCACGACGACCGCTGGGATTACGTCTATCGCTTCCAGCCGGGTCGCGGCGAGGCGCAACAGCGGCGCCTGATCGTCTTTTTCGAGGATGGCAAGCTGGTGCGCGTCGGCGGCGACGTCGTGGCGGAGAGCGATGCCGCGGCGACTCCTGCCCCCGCGCCGGCCCCGCGCGTCATCGAAGTACCTGCGGAAGCGAAGAAGAACTGACCATGATGACGATTCAACATGCCATCGCGGGCAATCCGTTACGCTGCGCCATTGCTGGCGCGGGGGGGCGCATGGGGAAGATGCTGATCGAGGCGGTGCAGGCCGCGCCCGACGCGGAACTGGCCGCCGCTTTCGACATCGGCGACGATGTCGATGCCGCCCTCGCCAATGCCGGCTGCCTGATCGACTTCACCCGCCCCGCAGGCACGCTGGAGCACCTGGAGGTCTGCCGCCGGCGCGGCGTGCATGCGGTGATCGGAACGACGGGCTTCAGCGGCGAACAGAAGCAGCAGATCGAAGCCATTGCCCGCGACATCCCCATCGTTTTCGCGCCCAACATGGCGGTCGGCGTGAATGCCGTGTTCAAGTTGCTCGAAGTGGCGGCGCGCATCCTCAACGAAGGTTACGACATCGAGGTCATCGAGGCCCACCACCGCCACAAGGTCGACGCGCCGTCCGGCACCGCGCTGCGCATGGGCGAAGTCGTCGCCGCCGCGCTCGGCCGCGACCTCAAGGACTGCGCGGTCTATGGCCGCGAGGGCCACACCGGCGAGCGGCCTGCCACCCAGATCGGTTTCTCGACGATCCGCGGTGGCGACATCGTCGGCGACCACACGGTGTTGTTCGCCGGCACCGGCGAGCGCATCGAGATCACTCACAAGTCGGCCAGCCGCATGTCCTACGCGCTTGGCTCGCTGCGTGCCGCGCGCTTCCTGCGGGGCAGGAAGAATGGTCTGTTCGACATGCAGGACGTGCTAGGACTTCGGTAGCACTGTCGCCTGCCCGAGAGGCGGCAAATCGGCTACAATGCGACGGTTTGACCAACACCCTGTTTTACCGGGGTTGGTGCATCGCAACAATCGCCCAGGAGCCCGATTTTGACCGCATTCCCGTCCGCCTTGCTTGCTCTCGCCGACGGGACGGTATTTCGGGGCAAGGGTATCGGCGCCGCCGGTACCAGCGTCGGTGAGGTGGTATTCAATACCGCCATGACCGGCTACCAGGAAATCCTCACGGACCCCTCCTACACGCGCCAGATCGTCACCCTCACCTACCCGCACATCGGCAACACCGGCGTCAATCGCGAAGACGTGGAAGGTGGAGACGCCAGCCGCATCTACGCCGCCGGCCTGGTGATCCGTGATCTGCCGCTGCTTGCCTCGAACTTCCGTTCCGAACAGACCCTTTCCGACTATCTGCAGGCGGCCAACGTCGTCGGCATCGCCGACATCGACACCCGCAAACTAACGCGCATCCTGCGGGAAAAGGGTGCCCAGGCCGGCTGCCTGATGACGGGCGAGAACCTCAATGCCGACGACGCGGTTGCCCAGGCGCGCGCCTTCCCGGGTCTGGCCGGCATGGACCTCGCCAAGGTCGTCACGGTCGCCAAGCCCTACGCCTGGACCGAGGGCGAATGGAAACTCGGCGCCGGCTATACGGCACCCGCGCAGGACAAGTTCCATGTCGTAGCCTACGATTTCGGCGTCAAGCGCAACATCCTGCGCATGCTCGCTTCGCGCGGCTGCAAGCTCACCGTCGTGCCGGCGCAGACGCCGGCCGCCGAGGTGCTGGCCATGAATCCGGACGGCGTCTTCCTCTCCAACGGTCCCGGCGACCCGGAGCCCTGCGACTACGCAATCAATGCCATCCGCAGCTTCCTCGACAAGAAAATTCCCACCTTCGGTATCTGCCTCGGCCACCAGCTGA
The DNA here is from genome assembly GCA_021849505.1 of Pseudomonadota bacterium. Taxonomy (GTDB): domain Bacteria; phylum Pseudomonadota; class Gammaproteobacteria; order Burkholderiales; family Rhodocyclaceae; genus Sulfuricystis. The sequence continues at coordinate 6,330 of JAJZSW010000094.1, read as the reverse complement.
TGGCGCTGGCCGGCGGCGGCAAGACGCTCAAGATGAAATTCGGCCATCATGGCGCGAACCACCCGGTCAAGGATCTCGACTCCGGACAGGTGCTGATCACCAGCCAGAACCACGGCTTCGCGGCCGACCCGGCGACGCTGCCGGCCAACATCAAGGTGACGCACGTCTCGCTGTTCGACGGCAGCCTGCAGGGCCTGGCCTGGACCGACCGCCCGGCGCTGTGCTTCCAGGGTCACCCCGAGGCCAGCCCCGGCCCGCACGACGTCGCCTACCTGTTCGATCGTTTCATCGGATTGATGGCGGAGCGGAAACATGCCTAAAAGAACCGACATCCACTCCATCCTCATCATCGGCGCGGGCCCGATCATCATCGGCCAGGCCTGCGAGTTCGACTATTCCGGTGCCCAGGCCTGCAAGGCCCTGCGCGAAGAAGGCTTCAAGGTCATCCTCGTCAATAGCAACCCGGCGACGATCATGACCGACCCGGGCATGGCCGACGTGACCTATATCGAACCGATCACCTGGCAGGTGCTGGAAAACATCATCGCCAAGGAGCGCCCCGACGCCCTGCTGCCGACCATGGGCGGCCAGACGGCGCTCAACTGCGCGCTGGATCTGGCGAAGCACGGTGTCCTCGAGAAATACGGCGTCGAGATGATCGGCGCCACCAAGGAAGCCATCGACAAGGCCGAAGATCGCGAGAAGTTCAAGAAGGCGATGACCAAGATCGGCCTCGGCTCGGCGCGTTCCGGCATCGCCCACAGCATGGAAGAGGCGCAGCAGGTGCAGAGCGTCATCGGCTTCCCGGCGATCATCCGGCCCTCCTTCACGATGGGCGGATCGGGCGGCGGCATCGCCTACAACCAGGAAGAGTTCGTCGACATCTGCAAGCGCGGCCTCGACGCGAGCCCGACCAAGGAACTGCTGATCGAGGAGTCGCTGCTCGGCTGGAAAGAATTCGAGATGGAGGTGGTGCGCGACCGCAAGGACAACTGCATCATCGTCTGCTCGATCGAGAACCTCGACCCGATGGGCGTGCATACCGGCGACTCGATCACCGTCGCGCCGGCCCAGACGCTCACCGACAAGGAATACCAGATCATGCGCAACGCCAGCATCGCGGTGCTGCGCGAGATCGGCGTCGATACCGGCGGCTCGAACGTGCAGTTCGCGATCAATCCGGCCGACGGGCGCATGATCGTCATCGAGATGAACCCGCGCGTCTCGCGTTCATCTGCTTTGGCATCCAAAGCCACCGGCTTCCCGATCGCCAAGGTCGCCGCCAAGCTGGCGGTGGGCTACACCCTCGACGAACTCAAGAACGACATCACCGGCGGTGCGACTCCCGCCTCCTTCGAGCCTTCGATCGACTACGTCGTCACCAAGGTGCCGCGTTTCGCCTTCGAGAAATTCCCGCAGGCCGATTCCACGCTCACCACGCAGATGAAGTCGGTCGGTGAAGTGATGGCCATCGGCCGCAGCTTCCAGGAATCGCTGCAGAAGGCCCTGCGCGGGCTGGAAGTCGGCGTCGACGGCTTCAACCTCAAGAGCGTCGATGCCGAAACCATCGACGAGCAGCTCGCCCGCCCCGGGCCGGATCGCCTGTGGTACGTTGCCGACGCCTTCGGCATCGGCATGAGCCTCGAACGCCTGCATGCCCTGACCAGGATCGATCCCTGGTTCCTCGTGCAGATCGAGGAAATCGTCAAGCTCGAACTGGCGATCGAGCAGCGCACTCTCGACAGCTTCGGCAACGACGAGCTGCGCGGCCTGAAGCGCAAGGGCTTTTCCGACCGCCGCCTCGCCCACCTGCTCAAGACCAGCGAGGCGGCCGTGCGTTTGCGTCGCCACGCGCTGGGCGTGCGCCCGGTCTACAAGCGGGTGGATACCTGTGCCGCCGAGTTCGCCACCTCCACCGCCTACATGTATTCGACCTACGAGGACGAGTGCGAATCGCGCCCCACCGACAGGAAGAAGATCATGGTGCTGGGCGGCGGCCCGAACCGCATCGGCCAGGGCATCGAGTTCGACTACTGCTGCGTGCATGCCGCGCTGGCGATGCGCGAGGACGGTTACGAGACCATCATGGTCAACTGCAACCCCGAGACCGTCTCGACCGACTACGACACCTCGGATCGCCTCTACTTCGAGCCGCTCACGCTCGAGGACGTGCTGGAAATCGTCCATCTCGAAAAGCCGGCCGGGGTGATCGTCCAGTTCGGCGGCCAGACGCCGCTCAAGCTGGCGCTGGCGCTCGAGGCCAATGGGGTGCCGATCATCGGCACGAGCCCGGAATCCATCGACGCTGCCGAAGACCGCGAACGCTTCCAGAAACTGCTGCATGAGCTCAAGCTGCTGCAGCCGCCCAACCGCACCGCGCGCACCGAGGAGGAGGCCTTGCGGCTGGCGAGTGAAATCGGCTACCCGCTGGTGGTGCGCCCCTCCTACGTGCTGGGCGGCCGCGCCATGGAAATCGTCCATGAGCAGAAGGATCTCGAGCGCTACATGCGCGAAGCGGTGAAGGTCTCGAACGACAGCCCGGTGTTGCTCGACCGCTTCCTCAACGACGCCACCGAGGTGGATGTCGATGCGCTGTGCGACGGCAAGCAGGTGATCATCGGCGGCATCATGGAACACATCGAACAGGCCGGCGTGCATTCCGGCGATTCCGCCTGTTCGCTCCCCCCCTTCTCGCTGTGCGAGGAGGTGCAGGACGAATTGCGCCGCCAGACCCTGCTGATGGCCAAGGGGCTCAATGTCGTCGGCCTGATGAACGTGCAGTTCGCCATCCAGGGCCGGGGCAGCAACAGCACCGTGTATGTGCTCGAAGTCAATCCGCGCGCCTCGCGCACCGTGCCGTATGTCTCCAAGGCCACCGGCCTGCCGCTGGCGAAAATCGCCGCACGCTGCATGGCCGGCCGTAGCCTGGCCGATCAGAGCGTGACACAGGAAGTCATTCCGCCCTATTACTCGGTGAAGGAAGCCGTCTTCCCCTTCAACAAGTTCCCCGGCATCGATACCCTCCTGGGTCCGGAGATGAAGTCCACCGGCGAAGTGATGGGCGTCGGCCGGACATTTGGAGAAGCGTTCGTCAAGTCGCAGATCGCCGCGAATGCGCGCCTGCCGAAACCCGGCAAGGCGCTGATTACCGTCAAGCAGGCCGACAAGCCCAAGGCCGTCGAAGTGGCGGGGCTGCTGCACGAACTGGGCTTCACCCTGCTCGCCACGCGCGGCACGGCGGCCGACATCCAGGCCGCCGGCATTCCGGTGACGGCGGTAAACAAGGTCAATGAAGGCCGTCCGCACATCGTGGACATGATCAAGAACAACGAGATCGTGCTGATCGTGAATACCGTCGACGAAAAACGCACGGCGATCCAGGATTCCCGCTCGATCCGCACCTCGGCGCTGGCGCAGAAGGTCACGCTGTTCACGACGGTCGAGGGCGCGCGCGCCGCTTGCGTCGGCATGAAGCATTCCGGCCTGGAAACCTATTCGATCCAGCAACTCCACTCCGAGCTGGTCGGGACATTGGAATGAGCGGCAAGGTACCGATCACGCTGCGCGGCGCCGAGCAGCTGCGCGAGGAATTGAAGCGCCTCAAGACCGTCGAGCGTCCCGCCGTGGTCGCCGCCATCGCCGAGGCGCGCTCGCACGGCGACCTCTCGGAAAACGCCGAATATGACGCCGCCAAGGAACGCCAGGGCTTCGTCGAAGGACGCATCGCCGAGGTCGAAGGCAAGCTCGGCAATGCCCAGATCATCGACCCGCGCGCGCTCGATGCCGACGGCCGCGTGGTCTTCGGCGCCACGGTCGAACTGGAAGACATGGACGAGGGGCAGACGGTGACCTACCAGATCGTCGGTGACGACGAGGCCGACATCAAACAGAACAAGATCTCGCTCAACTCCCCCGTGGCCCGCGCGCTGATCGGCAAGTTCGCCGGCGACGTCGCCGAAGTGCAGACGCCTGGCGGCCGGCGCGAATACGAAATCCTGGACGTCCGCTATGAATGATTCTTCCCCCAGCAACATTCTGCGCATCGGCATCCCGAAGGGCAGCCTGCAGGAAACCACGCAGAGCCTGTTCGTGCGCGCCGGCTACAACCTGCGCATCTCCGGCCGCTCCTACTACCCGACCATCGACGACACGGAAATCCAGTGCATCCTGATCCGGCCGCAGGAGATGGCGCGCTACGTCGGCCAGGGTATCATCGACTGCGCGATCACCGGCCTCGACTGGATCCAGGAAGTCGGCGCCGACGTCGCCGAACTTGCCAACCTCAAGGCGCCGTGGCCGAACTACGGCACGGTGCGCTGGGTGATGGCGGTCAAGGAAGACTCCCCTTTCCAGAGCGTTGCCGACTTGCAGGGCAAGCGCATCGCCACCGAGGCGGTCGGCATGACACAGCGCTTCCTCGCCACGCACGGCGTCAACGCCGCGGTCGAGTTCTCCTGGGGAGCGACGGAGGTGAAGCCGCCGATTCTCGCCGATGCCATCGTCGATGTCTCGGAAACCGGCTCCTCGCTGCGCGCCAATAACCTGCGCGTGCTGCACGTCGTGCTGGAAAGCACGCCGCGCTTCATCGCCAACCGCGGGACGCTCACGGACGGCTGGAAGAAAGCCAAGATCGACAGCCTGCTGATGCTGCTGCAGGGCGCGATCGCCGCCGCGACGCGCGTGTTCCTCTCGATGAACGTGCCGCGCGCAGCGCTCGATGCGATCACCGCGCTGCTGCCGAAGCCCGCCACGCCCACTGTCGCACCGCTGGCCGACACCGGCTGGGTCGACCTCGGCATCGTCGTCGAGGAAAAGCGCGTGCGCGAGCTGATTCCGCAGCTTTACGCCGCTGGTGCGCGCGGCATCATCGAACTGCCGATCAACAAGATCGTCGGCTAGGACTGTTTTCCGTAGTCCTTGAATTTTTCAAGGACGCGCGCCATTTCGTCGGCCGGCAGCAGTTTCGGCGCGCCGAGTTGCAGCACACGCCAATATTGTTCGCACAGCGATTCGAACTCGACCGCCAGCGCGAGCGTCTCCTTCAGATCGGCGCCGAACACCACCATGCCGTGATGCGCCATCAGACAGGCACTGCGATCCTGCAGCGCGGCCAGCATGGCGTCGGACAACGCCTGCGTGCCGAAGGTCGCATAGCCCGCGCAGCGGATCGTGGCGCCACCGAAGCGCGCGATCATGTAGTGGAAGGGCGGGATCTCGATCGACTGGCAGGCCAGCGCCGTGGCGAACGGCGAGTGCGCATGGAGGATCGCCCCCGCCTCGGGTCGCGCCGCATAGATGTCGCGATGAAAGCGCCACTCGGAGGAGGGCCTGCGTGTTCCGGATGCCGTCCCGTCAAGGCCGACTTTCACCGTGTCCGCAGGCACACATTCGTCGTAGGCCATGCCGGTCGGCGTGATGATGAAACCTTCGTCGACACGCGCGCTGACGTTGCCGGCGGTACCACGGTTGATGCCGGCGGAATTCATCTGCCGCGCCGTGGCAAGGACTTCAGCGGCCAATTCCCTCATGGTTTCACCGTCACCAATTGATCGGCCGGCACGATGCCGTGTTCGGTGACGATGCCGGCGATCAGCGCCGCCGGCGTGACATCGAATGCCGGATTGGCTACCGGCGTGTGCAGTTCGCCGAACTCCGCGGCGGAGCGTTCCTCGATCGGGATGTGCGCGCCATCCGGGCAGGCGAAGTCGATGGTCGATACCGGCGCCGCGACGTAGAACGGCACGCCATGCGCCCGTGCGGCCAGCGCCTTGAGGTAGGTGCCGACCTTGTTCGCCGTGTCGCCGTTGGCCGCGATGCGGTCGGCCCCGACGATCACGACATCGACCTTGCCCTGCATCAGCAGCAGGCCGGCGGCATTGTCGGCGATGAAGGTGTGCGGGACGCCCGCCTGTGCGAGTTCCCAAGCCGTCAGCTGGCCCTGGTTGCGCGGCCGCGTTTCGGACACCCAGACATGCACGTCGATCCCGGCATCATGTGCAGCGTAAATCGGTGAGATGGCAGTGCCGTGCGCGACGGTCGCCAGCCAGCCGGCGTTGCAGTGGGTCATGACTTCTACACGGCCTTTCATCGCGGCAATCGGCTTCAGAATCTCCAGTCCATGCCGGCCGATGGCGGCATTCGCCTCGGCATCCTCGCGCGCGATCGCGCGCGCCTCGCCCCATGCATCCCGTCCCTGCGCGAGCGCAGACCGCATGCGTTCGAGCGCCCAGCGCAAATTGACCGCCGTCGGCCGCGTCGCTGCCAGCGTGTCGACGATGCGATCGAGGTTCAAGCCTTCCCGCAGACCCAGCGCCACGCCGTAGGCCGCCG
>JAJZSW010000093.1 GCA_021849505.1 Pseudomonadota bacterium | reverse complement strand
AGGTCCTGGCTTCCAGCCCGGCATAGGCGGCGGCGATGGCGCCGGCAAGATCGGCTGGCAGGGCCGTCTCCAGGACCATCCGCCGGATCGTCACGCTGCCGGCCTCCAGTCCGGCAAGGTCTTCGGGCGACAGTCGCGCCAACTCGGCGCGAATCCTGTCGAGCAGGCCATCCGTGGCCAGAAAGCGCGCGGTGGCGCCGGCCGTGATGACGAAACCTTCCGGCACCGGCAGGTGCAGCACGTTCTTCATCAGCGCCAGGCCGGCGGCCTTGCCGCCGATCCTTGCGTGCATGTCGGCGCCGATGCCTTCCAGCGGGAGGACATCCGCACTGCCCGGACCGCTGGCTTGCGGCGCCAGCACTTGCGCGATACCGTCATCGATCGTCCGGCAGGCGTCGGCCAGTGCGGCGAAACGATCTCCGGTCAGCGCGTTCAGCGCCGCGACCAGTCCCTGCACATGTTCGCGCAATTGCCCATGATGGCTTTCGACGGTGCGCTGGTCGATCGGGTGGTCACTGTAGTAGAGCCGTTCGAGCTCGGCCATGTGGCGCAGTGCGTCGCGATTGTGGTTGAGCAGGGCGCGGAAATGCCGGTACTTGTCCTGGAGCGGTTGTTGCGTGCCGCCGCGCAGGGCGGCGATCTGCTTCAGCGCGAAGAAGTTGCGCAACTTCATTCCTCGCCTCCCAGGTAGGAAAGAATTCTGGCGCGCATGTCGTCGCGCAGCTTGCGGGTGCGGTTGAGGTCGCCGATGCCGAAGAAGGGGCTGGTGAATGGGTCGTCGAAGGGCATGTGCTTGCGCCGCCCCGCGCCGGGGAATGCGGTGCAGAACTCGTCCGCACTCGAGCATAGCGAGACGATCACGTCGAAGCGGCAGCCGAGAAACAGTTCGATGTGCTTGGGCTTGCTGCCGGCCAGTTCGATGCCGATCTCTCCGAGTGCAGTGGCGACGGGCTTCCAGAGCGGCATCGGAAACAGTCCACCGGAAAAAGCGGCCCATTCCTTGCCGAGAAAGTAATTGGTGATGGCTTCGGCCATCTGCGAGCGCACGGCGTTGCCCGAGCAGATGAACAGCACCGTCTTGCGGCCCAGCGCCCGGGCGAGATGCCAGCGCACGATCTCGCGGTCGGGGATGCTGTGCGTCGTCAGGCAGGCGCTGCAGGCGATCTGGCCGTGCTCCGGCAGGCAGGGGCGGACCAGGTTGCCGTCGATGAACAGGCGTGGCGAATTGACCGTCGAGTCGCTGCTTTGCTGAACCGGAAAGCTCTCCGGCAGGGCCAGCATCGCCAGGGCGAAGCTCAGTTCGCAGCGCAGTTCCTCGGCGGCGGCGCAGTTCGGTTGGGCGACGAGCCGGATTTCCATGGAGCAACTATACCGAGTCGGGTCGAATTGGGGCGAGCGACAGAGGGGTATGCGGACGCGCTGATAAAATATGACTTTTCATCCGACGCCGTACTCCCATGTCTACCTCCAGTCTTGGCGCCCTGACGGCGCTTTCCCCGCTCGACGGCCGCTATGCCGCCAAGGTCGAGCCGCTGCGCGCCCATTTTTCCGAATTCGGCCTGATCAGGAACCGGATCAAGGTCGAGATCGAATGGCTCAAGGCGCTGGCCGCCAATCCTGAGATCGCCGAGGTACCGGCCTTCGCTCCGGACACGATCGCCGAACTCGACCTCGTCGTTTCCGGTTTCGCCGTCACGGATGCCGAGGCGGTCAAGAAAATCGAGTCCGTCACCAACCACGATGTCAAGGCCGTCGAATACTGGCTCAAGGAGCGCTTCAAGAACAATCCGGAAGTCATGGGGGTCGCCGAGTTCATCCATTTCGGCTGCACCTCGGAGGACATCAACAACACCTCGCATGCGCTGATGCTCGAGGATGCGCGCACGGAGATCCTGCTGCCGGGCCTCGACAGGGTGATCGAGCGCTTCCGCCAGCTCGCCCACGACCTGGCCGATTTGCCGATGCTCTCGCGCACCCATGGCCAGCCGGCTTCGCCGACCACCCTCGGCAAGGAAATGGCCAACGTCGCCGCCCGCCTGCTGCGTGCGCGCGAACGCATCGCCAGTGTCAGGATGATGGCCAAGTTCAACGGCGCGGTCGGCAACTACAACGCCCACCTGTCCGCCTATCCCGAGCTCGACTGGGAAGGCATTGCCAAGCGGTTCATCGAGTCCCTCGGCCTGGTGTTCAACCCCTACACGATCCAGATCGAGCCGCATGACGCGATGGCCGAACTGTTCGACGCCATCGCCCGCTGCAACACCATCCTGATCGATGCCGACCGCGACATCTGGCAGTACATCTCGCTGGGCTACTTCAAGCAGAAGACCAAGGCCGGCGAGATCGGCTCTTCGACCATGCCGCACAAGGTCAATCCGATCGACTTCGAGAACTCCGAGGGCAACCTCGGCATCGCGAACGCCATCCTGCGCCACCTCTCCGAGAAATTGCCGATCTCGCGACTGCAGCGCGACTTGACCGACTCGACGGTGCTGCGCAACATGGGCGTGGCCTTCGGTTATGTCGTTCTGGCACACGACTCGACCATGCGCGGCCTCAACAAGCTCGAGGCCAATCCTGCCCGCCTCGCCGAGGACCTCGATGCCTGCTGGGAAGTGCTCGCCGAGCCGGTGCAGACCGTGATGCGCCGCTACGGCGTGCCCAATCCCTACGAGCAGCTCAAGGAGCTGACGCGCGGCAAGGGCATCGAGCCGGATGCGTTGCGCGCCTTCATCGACGGGCTGGCCATTCCGGCCGAGGAAAAGGCGCGGCTCAGGGAAATGACGCCCGGCAACTACATCGGCAAGGCAGTGGCGCTCGCCAAGGGGATTTGAGATGGCCTTTGCCGACAATCTCAAGCAGTTGCCGAAGGTTTCGCACCTATCCGCACTGCAGCTCTTCGACGGCGCGGGCAACATCGTCGCGACCATCGAGAACAAGCCGGGCCAGGCCGGTTCGCTGGCGGTCTACAACCATCTGGCGCAACTGTACGGGGCAATCACCGGCGAAGCTGCGAAAAAGGGCTTGGAACTCTACGCCGAACACGCGGCCGATGCCCAGGCTCACCCGGGGAAACACCCGAATATCGACCGCTTGGTGACTTTGGTCACCGAAGGCGGCCAACTGCGGGTCAAGCAGATATTTTCTACCGGGATGGAATAAACTTGGCGCGCGATGCGTATACAAGGTGGGTTCTTCCCATCAATAACGAACGCGCGTTTCCAACCCACAAGGAGATCAAAGCATGAACCGTTACTTCAAGTCCGCAGTTGCAGGCATTGCGCTGGCCGCCGTGGCCGGTCCCTCCCTCGCCCAGGTCGTCGGCAAGATGGAAGACCAGATCCGCTGGCGCCAGTCGGCCTATCACACCATGGCCTGGAGCATGGCCCGCATCAAGGCCAACGTCGATGGCACATTCAACAAGGACCAGGTCGCCGAGGCCGCCAACGTCATCCAGGCGATCGCCAATTCCAAGATGGGCGCGCTGTACCAGCCGGGCTCCGACAAGGGCAAGGGCTGGAAGGAAACCCGCCTGAAGTCCGAGTTCTTCGGCAGCCCCGACCTCGGCCAGATCGCCGGCAATTTCAACGCCGCCGCCAACGAGATGGCCAAGGTTGCCGCCGCTGGCGACGCAGGCGCCGTCAAGGCACAGTTCGGCAAGCTCGGCGAGTCCTGCAAGGCCTGCCACGAGAAGTTCAGAAAAGAAGACTGAGACTTATCCGCTCAAGCAAACGGCCACCCACGGGTGGCCGTTTTTGTTTGTGCCGTCCCGCCGGCGCCGACTTTCAGAAAGCGGGCACTTGCGTCGCAGGTGGCTGTGGCGGGGGCGGCTGCAATGCTCCGGAAGCGGCCCAGACCGCCAGCGCGGCAATCAGCAGTGAGACAAGGAAAGCGGCGAGGCCACCGCCCTTCGCCGACCATTCCGGACGTCCCTCTGACCAGCCGGTCAGCATCGGCTTGACGAGGTTCTGCTTCTTCACGCGGGCGTAGTAGGCAATCGCGCCGAGATGCAAGGCGACGAGCGCCATCAGCAGCTTTTCCAGAAGATGGTGGATGGAGGTGATCCGGGCGGACAGGTCGGCGTCGATACGGCTGGCAAGGTAGCCCGAGTAGGCGATGTCGTCGTTGGCGAACAGGCCGGTCATGGCCTGGGTGAACAGCATGCCGAGCATGGCCAGCACCGAAAGGGCACCGAGCGGGTTGTGTCCCAGACCACGCCAGCGGCCCAGCAGATAGGCGAGGATCGCACGCGGGCCGCGCACGAAGACGGCGAAGCGCGCATAGGTCGAGCCGATCACGCCCCAGATCAGGCGAAAGACAAGCAGCCCGAAGATGGCCAGCCCCAGCCGGCCGTGCCAGACCATCAATCCGCCGCCGATCTTCGCCGTGACGAAGGCGCCGATCACGCAGGTGACAAGCAGCCAGTGGAACAGCCGGGTGGGGAGATCCCAGACGTAGGCCTTCATGACGTGTTCAGACGCAGGCACCGTCTTCCGTGGCGCCTTCCGGCTTTTCCTTCTTCGGCTTGACGAACTGCTCGCGCGTCACGCCGAGCCACATCACCAGCGGACTGGCGACCAGCACCGAGGAATAGATGCCGAACAGGATGCCGATAGTGAGCGCCATGGCGAAGTAGTGGAGCGCCGGGCCGCCGAAGATCAGCATCGAGGTGACCATGATCTGCGTCGAGCCGTGCGTGATGATGGTGCGCGAGATGGTGCTGGTGATCGCGTGGTTGATGACCTCTGGGGTCGTCAGGCCGCGCTGCTTCTTGAAGGTTTCGCGCACGCGGTCGAAGACCACCACCGATTCGTTCACCGAATAGCCGAGCACGGCCAGCACGGCCGCTAGCACCGGCAGCGAGAACTCCCACTGGAAGAAGGCGAAGAAGCCGAGAATGATGATGACGTCGTGCAGGTTGGCGATGATGGCCGAGACGGCGAAGCGCCACTCGAACCTGAACGCCAGGTACACGACAATGCCGATGATCACCAGCAGCAAGGCCATGGCCCCATCCTCCGCGAGCTCCTTGCCGACCTGCGGGCCGACGAATTCCACCCGTTTGATTTCGGGCGCGTCGCCAACGGCCTGCAGGCTGGTGTTGACGCGCTCGCTGACCTTCGAGGTTTCCTCGCCGGCTTTGAGGGGAACGCGGATCAGCACGTCGCGCGAGGAACCGAAGTTGATCACCTGCGTGTCGGTGAAGCCGTCCACCTCGAGCTTGTTGCGGATCTTGTCGAGATCGGCCGCCTGGCTGTAGCCGACTTCGATCAGGGTGCCGCCGGTGAACTCGATCGACAGGTGCAGGCCCCGGGTCGCGAGGAAAAAAACCGCCAGCAGGAAGGTGACCAACGAAATGACGTTGAACACCAGCGCATGGCGCATGAAGGGAATGTCTTTCTTGATGCGGAAGAATTCCATGGTGTTATCCCTTGAAGCCCGGCTTCCAGACCTGGCCGATGCTGATCTTTTCCAGCTTGCGGCGGCCGCCGTAGGTCCAGTTCACCAGTGCGCGCGACACCACCACCGAGCTGAAGATCGAGGTGAGGATGCCGAGGCAGTGCACCACCGCGAAGCCGCGCACCGGGCCGGAGCCGAAGATCAAGAGTGCCAGGCCGGCGATCAGCGTGGTGATGTTGGAGTCGAGAATCGTGCCCCAGGCGCGCTCGTAGCCGGCGGTGATGGCGGCATGCGGCGTGGCGCCGTTGCGCAGCTCATCGCGGATGCGCTCGTTGATCAGCACGTTGGCGTCGATGGCCATGCCCAGCGTCAGCGCCACGGCGGCGATGCCGGGCAGTGTCAGCGTGGCCTGCAGCAGCGACAGCAGGCCGACGAGGAACAGCAGGTTGGCCGTCAGCGCGGTCACGGAAATCATTCCGAACAGCAGGTAGTAGCCGATCATGAAGGCGGACAGGACGACGAAACCCCACAGGGTCGAGTTCATGCCCTTCTCGATGTTGTCGGCGCCCAGGCTCGGGCCGATGGTGCGCTCCTCGATGATCTCCATCGGCGCGGCCAGTGAACCGGCGCGCAGCAGCAGCGCGACGTCGTTGGCCTCGGTGGTCGTCATGCGGCCGGAAATCTGCACGCGGCCGCCGCCGATCTCGGTGCGGATCACCGGCGCGGTCACGACCTCGCCCTTGCCCTTTTCGATCAGCAGGATCGCCATGCGCTTGCCGACGTTGTCGCGCGTCACATCCTTGAAGATGCGTGCGCCGGCCGAGTCGAGCGTGAGGTGCACCGCCGGCTCCTGCGTCTGGCTGTCGAAGCCGGCCTGGGCGTCGGTGAGCCGTTCGCCGGTCAGGACGACCTGCCTCTTGACCAGCAGGCCGCGGCCGCCGCGCTCGATGTAGTAGTCGGTGCCGGCGGGCGGCTGCCCGTTTGCCGCGGCTTCCATGACCGTCGGGTTGGCGCTGCCCTCGTCGTCGACCATGCGGATTTCCAGCGTGGCGGTGCGGCCGAGGATGTCCTTGGCCTTGGCGGTGTCCTGCACGCCGGGCAGTTGCACGACGATGCGGTCGGCGCCCTGTTGCTGGATCACCGGTTCGGCGACGCCCAACTCGTTGATGCGGTTGTGCAGCGTGGTGATGTTCTGCTTGATCGCGAATTCCTGGATGCGCAGCTGGGCGGCCGGCTTGAGGGTGGCGACCAGCTTGAAGTCGCCAGTGTTGCCTGGATCCTGCCGTTCGACCAGATCGAGATCGGGCTGGCTGTCGGCCAGCACGGCGCGCGCCTTGTCGCGCGTTTCGGCATCGCGGAAGCGGATTGCCAGCGTGTTGCCTTCGCGCTGGATGCCGCCGTGGCGGATGTTCTTGTCGCGCAGCAGCGTGCGCAGGTCGGCGCCGGTGGAGTCGAGGCGCTTGGTCAGCGCGCCCTTCATGTCGACCTGCAGCAGGAAGTGCACGCCGCCGCGCAGGTCGAGGCCCAGATACATCGGCAGGGCATTCAGTCCGGTCAGCCAGTCGGGCGTGGCCGAAAGCAGGTTGAGGGCGACGCTGTAGGAAGCATCGGCGGGGTCGGGATTCAATGCCCGCTCGATCGCATCCTTGGCCTTGAGCTGGGTGTCGGTATCGGCAAGGCGGACGCGGATGCTGGTGTTGTCGAAGAACAGGCCGGTCGGCTGGATTGCCGCGGCGGCCAGCGTTTCCTCGACGCGTGTTTGCAGCCTGGTGTCAACCTTGACGGTCGCCTTGACGCTGCTGACCTGCACGGCAGGCACCTCGCCGAAGAAGTTCGGCAGGGTGTACAGCAGGCCGAGGATCAACGCCACGATGACCGTGGCGTTCTTCCAGAGGGGATATTTGTTCATCAGATGTTCTTGAGCGTGCCCTTGGGCAGCAGCGCGCCGACGGCTTGTCTCTGGATCTGCACTTCCACTGGCGCATCCTTGAGCGTGGCGATTTCGATCGTTACGTAATTTTCGCCGACCTTGCTGATCCTGCCGGCCATGCCGCCCTGGGTGACGACTTCGTCGCCCTTCTGCAATTCACTGACCAGTTTCTGGTGTTCCTTGGCCTTTTTCATCTGCGGGCGGATCATCAGGAACCACAGCACGATGAACATCAGGATGATGGGCAACAGGCCCATCAGGCCGCCGGTCGGGTCCTGCGAGGCGGCGGCTTGGGCATAGGCATTGGAAATCAGCATGTTCGGATCACTCCAAAGAGGTGGACAGGGTGAGAAATAAAGTCGCGCATTATACCTTCGCCGCCTGACGATCCCGGTGGAAGCCGGCGACGCAGGCGGCGAATTCCCCGGCAGCGATGGCAGTGCGCAGTTCGCGCATCAGCGTCTGGTAGTAATGCAGGTTGTGGAGGGTGTTGAGCCGGGCGCCGAGGATCTCGTTGCAGCGGTGCAGATGGTGCAGGTAGGCGCGGCTGAAGTTGCGGCAGCAGTAGCAGTCGCAGCTTGCGTCGAGCGGCCGCGTGTCGTTCTTGTGGATGGCGTTCTTGATGCGGATGTCGCCCCAGCGGGTGAACAAGTGGCCGTTCCTGGCGTTGCGGGTCGGCATCACGCAGTCGAACATGTCGATGCCTTGCCCCACGGCATAGACGATGTCCTCCGGCGTGCCGACGCCCATCAGGTAGCGCGGCTTGCTGGTCGGCAGGCGCGGGGCGGTGTGGGCCAGAATGCGCGCGAAGTCCTCCTTCGGTTCGCCCACCGACAGGCCGCCGATGGCCATGCCATCGAAACCGATCGCGTTGAGCCCCTCCAGGGACTCGTCGCGCAGGTTTTCGTGCATGCCGCCCTGCACGATGCCGAACAGGGCGTTGGCGTTGCCGAGGCGATCATGCTCGTCGCGCGAGCGGCGCGCCCAGCGCAGGCTGAGACGCATCGAGTCGGCCGCCTGCTTCAGGTCGGCGGGGTAGGGCGTGCATTCGTCGAAGATCATCACGATGTCCGAGTTGAGGACATGCTGGATCTGCATCGAGTCCTCGGGGCGCATGAACAGCCGGTCGCCGTTGA
>JAJZSW010000092.1 GCA_021849505.1 Pseudomonadota bacterium | reverse complement strand
CGAACATCGAGTAGAAGATATAGACCGGGATGGTCTGCACGCCATGCGTCGAGTAGCTGGTCGCCGCGGCGATCCAGTCGGCCATCGCGCCGGCCTCGTTGATGCCTTCCTGCAGCACCTGGCCGTCTTTCGACTCCTTGTAAAACATCAGCTGGTCGGCGTCCTGCGGCACGTATTTCTGGCCTTCCTGGTTCCAGATGCCGACCTGGCGGAACAAGCCTTCCATGCCGAAGGTGCGCGATTCGTCGGGCACGATCGGCACCACACGGCGGCCGATCTGCTTGTCCTTGATGAGAATGTTGAGGATGCGCACGAAGGCCATCGTCGTCGAGATCTCGCGTCCCTCGCCACTGGCCTTGAGCAGCGCGTCGAAGGCGGAAAGCGGCGGCACCGGCAGGGGTTCGACCTTGCGCCGACGCTGCGGCAGGTAGCCGCCGAGCGCCAGGCGATGGCTGCGCATGTATTCCAGCTCCGGCGAACCCTCGGCGAATTTCAGATAAGGCAGTTTCTCGACATCCGCGTCGTTGACCGGCAGCCTGAAGCGATCACGGAATGACCTGATCGAGGTCGTCCCCATTTTCTTCTGCTGGTGGGTGATGTTCTGCGCCTCGCCCGACTCGCCCATGCCATAGCCCTTGATGGTCTTGGCGAGGATCACGGTCGGCTGGCCGCTGTGATTGGCGGCGGCCTGGTAGGCGGCATAGACCTTGTGCGGATCGTGGCCGCCGCGATTGAGACGCCAGATGTCGTCGTCGGTCCAGTTGGCCACCATCGCCTTGAGTTCCGGTGTGTTGAAGAAGTGCTCGCGCACATAGGCGCCATCCTTCGACTTGAAGGTCTGGTAGTCGCCATCAACGCACTCCATCATGCGCTTCCTGAGCAGGCCCTGCTTGTCCTGCGCCAGCAGCGCATCCCAGTAGCTGCCCCAGATGACCTTGATGACGTTCCAGCCGGCACCGCGGAAATCGGCTTCCAGTTCCTGGATGATCTTGCCGTTGCCGCGCACCGGTCCGTCGAGGCGCTGCAGGTTGCAGTTGATGACGAAGATCAGGTTGTCGAGCTTCTCGCGCCCCGCCATGCCGATGGCGCCGAGGGATTCGACCTCGTCGGTTTCGCCGTCGCCCATGAAGGCCCAGACCTTGCGTCCGGCCGTCTTGGCAAGGCCGCGATCGTCAAGGTATTTCATGAAGCGCGCCTGATAGATCGCCTGCAGCGGCCCCAGCCCCATCGACACCGTCGGGAACTGCCAGAAATCGGGCATCAGCCAGGGGTGCGGGTAGGACGTGACGCCCTTGCCGTCCACATCCTGGCGGAAGCCGTCGAGTTGCTCCTCGGTCAGCCGGCCGAGCATGAAGGCGCGCGCATAGACGCCCGGGGCCGAATGGCCCTGGATGAAGACCAGGTCGCCGCCATGCTGCTCCGAGGGCGCGTGCCAGAAATGCTGGAAGCCGACGTCATAGAGCGTCGCCGCCGAAGCGAAACTGGCAATGTGGCCGCCGAGGTTCGAATCGCCCTTGTTGGCGCGCAGCACCATCGCCAGCGCATTCCAGCGGATATAGGAACGAATGCGGTTCTCGATCGCATAGTCGCCCGGCGCCAGCGGCTGCCGGTCGACGGGAATGGTATTGACGTAATCGGTGTTCGCAGCATAGGGAATGTTGATGCCGGCGCGATGGCCCAGCGCGATCAGTTGTTCGATCAGGTAGTGGGCGCGCTCGGGGCCGACCTGCTCGATGACGGCCTCGAGGGCGTCGAGCCACTCGCGGGTTTCGCCCGGGTCGGCGTCGGCAGGGCCGCTCAGCCCATCGGGATGGTGCTCGGTCATGATTCCTCCTCCTGTCGGAGTGTTGTTGGCCCGGCATGCCGGTCGGCCTGCCGGAGGTTTTCCCGCAGCTTAGACCTCCCGGGTAGGCAGGCCAAGCGACGACGTGCCGTATAGTAAAATATTGTTTCACATTGTGCAATAAGACACCATTGATTGCCCATGCCCGTCGCACTGGCGTATTCTTACTCGCAAAAAAACGGGGGATGGTCATGTTTCAGGTTCGCATTCATGGGCGCGGCGGCCAGGGCGTCGTCACCGCAGCTGAAATGCTGTCGATCGCCGCTTTCGAGGAGGGCAGGCATGCCCAGGCGTTTCCGAGTTTCGGCTCGGAGCGCACGGGTGCACCGGTAGTCGCGTTCTGCCGCCTGGCCGACAAGGAGATCCGGCTGCGCGAGCCGATCATGGAACCCGACGCGCTGATCATCCAGGATCCGACGCTGCTGTATCAGGTGGATGTGTTCGCCGGGCTGAAGCCGGACGGCTACATCCTGATCAATACCAGCAAGACCTTCGCCGAGCTCGGCTTGTCGGATTTCGTCGCCAGCCATCTTCCCGAGCGGCTCTGCACGGTATCCGCCACCGAACTGGCGCTGCGCCACGTCGGGCGGCCGGTGCCGAACGTCCCGCTGCTGGGCGGCTTTGCCGCCGTATCGGGCATCATCCGCCTCGAGTCGGTGATCAAGGCGATCCGCGTAAAGTTCTCCGGCAAGGTGGCCGACGGCAACATCGCGGCCGCGACGGAAGCCTACAAGATCGTCCGCAACATGATGGAGAGCGCCCATGCTTAAGCAGATCGAGGGCAGTCGCGCCGTCGCCGAAGCGGTTGCGCTGTGCCGTCCCGAGGTGATTTGCGCCTATCCGATCTCGCCGCAGACCCATATCGTCGAGGCCCTCGGCGAGATGGTCAAGGACGGCGCGCTGCAGGATTGCGAATATCTCAACGTCGAATCCGAGTTCGCGGCGATGTCCGTCGCAATCGGCGCCTCCGCGGCCGGCGCGCGCAGCTATACCGCGACCGCCTCGCAGGGCCTCCTGTTCATGGCCGAAGCCGTGTTCAACGCCGCGGGCCTCGGGCTGCCGATCGTGATGACGGTGGCCAACCGCGCCATCGGCGCGCCGATCAACATCTGGAACGACCACTCCGACTCCCTGTCGATGCGCGACTGCGGCTGGCTCCAGCTGTTCGCCGAGAACAACCAGGAGGCGCTCGACCTGCACATCCTCGCTTTCCGCCTCGCCGAGGAGCTCTCGCTGCCGATCATGGTGTGCATGGACGGCTTCATCCTCACCCACGCCTACGAGCGGGTCGACATGCCCACGCAGGCCCAGGTGGACGCCTATCTGCCGCCCTATGAGCCGCGCCAGGTGCTCGATCCGGCCGAGCCGGTCTCGATCGGCGCGATGGTCGGTCCGGAGGCCTTCATGGAAGTGCGCTACCTGGCGCATGCGAAGCAGATGGAAGCGCTCAAGCTGATTCCGCAGTATGCCGCCGAATTCAGGAAGGTTTTCGGACGCGACTCGGGCGGGCTGCTGCATACCTACCGCACCGAGGATGCCGATACCGTCATCGTCGCGATGGGCTCGGTGCTCGGCACCATCAAGGACACCGTCGATGAACTCCGCGCCGCCGGCCAGCGCATCGGCGTACTCGGCATTACCTGCTTCCGGCCGTTCCCGATCGCCGCCGTCGCCGCCGCGCTCAAGCAGTGCAAGCGCTTTGTCGTGCTCGAGAAGAGCCTGGCCGTCGGCCTCGGCGGCATCCTTGCGGTCAACGTGCGCATGGCCGTCACCGGCATGGGACTCAAGGGCTATACCGTGATCGCCGGCCTGGGCGGCCGCGCGATCACCCAGAAATCCCTGCATGCCCTGTTCCTCAAGGCCGCCACCGATGAGCTGGACCTGGTCACCTTCCTCGATCTCGACTGGCGGGTCGTGAACCGGCAGATCGAGCGCGAAAAGGCCCACCGCCGCACCGGCCCGGTCGCCGAGGCGTTGCTGCGCGACGTGGGTGTCGTGGGCGTACGCAATTACTAGCCAGCAGGAGAGCGGCCATGAGTTTTCAACCGATCAAGTTCTACCAGACCGGCACCTTCACGGTTGGCAACCGCCTGCTCGCGCCCGAGGAGCGCAGCGTGCAGGCGAGCGCGAAGCGCTTCAACTCGATCAACTCCGGCCACCGCGCCTGCCAGGGCTGCGGCGAGGCGCTCGGCGCGCGCTATGCGATCGACGCCGCGATGGAAGCGACGCAAGGACGCCTGATCGCCGCGAACGCCACCGGCTGCCTCGAAGTGTTTTCCACGCCCTATCCGGAAACCTCGTGGCAGATTCCCTGGATCCACTCGCTGTTCGGCAACACCGCTGCCGTGGCCAGCGGCATCGCCGCCGCCCAGAAGGTCAAGATGAAAAAGGGTGAGCGGCGCAACATCCGCGTGGTCGCGCAGGGCGGCGACGGCGGCACCACCGACATCGGCTTCGGCTGCCTGTCCGGCATGTTCGAGCGCAACGACGACGTGCTCTACATCTGCTACGACAACGGCGGCTACATGAACACGGGGGTGCAGCGCTCCTCGGCGACGCCGCCGGCGGCGCGCACCTCCACCACGCCGGCGGCCGGCGCCGAGCCGGGCAATGTCTTCGGCCAGGGCAAGTATCTCCCCGCGATCGCCCTCGCCCACGAGATTCCCTACGTGGCCACCGCCACGGTGGCCGACCTGCGCGATCTCGAAGCCAAGGTGCGGCGCGCCATGGAGATCCGCGGCGCCCGCTACATCCACATCCTAGTTCCCTGTCCGCTCGGCTGGGGCACCGCGGCGAGCGACACCGTCAGGATGGCGCGACTGGCCAAGGAGACGGGCGTGTTTCCGGTGTTCGAGGCGGAGTACGGCGAGATAAAGTCAGTCCTGGCGATACGGCACCGCTTGCCGGTGGAGGACTACCTCAAGCCGCAGAAGCGCTACGCCCACCTGTTCGGAAAGACACCGCGCATCGATGTCATCGCCAGGCTGCAGGCGTTGGCCGACCGCAACATCCGCAAGTACGGCCTGCTCGGAAAGGAGGCGAATTGATGGACAAGCCCTTCGCCATCACCCTCGATCCCGGCTCCTCGCTGGCCAACAAGACCGGCTCCTGGCGGACCTTCAAGCCGGTCTATCTCGATCGCCTGCCGCCCTGCAACGCCACCTGCCCGGCCGGCGAGAACATCCAGGGCTGGCTGTTCCACGCCGAGAGCGGCGATTACGAGGCCGCCTGGCGCTCGCTCACCGAAAACAACCCCCTGCCCGCGATCATGGGCCGGGTCTGCTATCACCCCTGCGAAGGCGCCTGCAACCGCCAGCATGTCGACACCGCCGTGGGCATCAACTCGATCGAGCGCTTCCTCGGCGACGAGGCGATCCGGCGGGGCTGGGCCTTCCCCAAACCCGCAGTCAAGACCGGCAAGCGCGTCCTCGTCGTCGGCGCCGGCCCGTCGGGCCTGTCGGCCGCCTATCACCTTGCCCGGCTCGGCCATGCCGTCGAGGTCCAGGAAGCCGGACCCTACGCCGGCGGCATGATGCGCTTCGGCATTCCCAAGTACCGCCTGCCGCGCGAGGTGATCGAAGCCGAGGTCGGGCGCATCCTCGATCTCGGCGTCGTGCTCAGGCTCAACTGCAAGGTTTCCAGCATCGAGCAGGCGATGAAGGAGGGACAATTTGATGCGGCCTTCCTCGCCGTCGGCGCCCACATCGGCAAGCGGGCCTACATCCCCGCCGGCACGGCTGCGAAGATGGTCGATGCCGTCTCCGTCCTGCGTTCGATGGAAGGCGAGGAGCCACCGATGCTCGGCCGCCGCGTCGTCGTCTATGGCGGCGGCAATACGGCCATCGACGTCGCGCGCACGGTCAAGCGCATGGGCGCCGAACCGGTCATCGTCTATCGCCGCACGCGCGACAAGGCGCCGGCCCACGACTTCGAGATCGAGGAAGCCTTGCAGGAAGGCGTCATGGTCAAGTGGCTGTCGACCATCAAGCAGGCCGAAGAAGGCGAGATCACCATCGAGAAGATGGCGCTCGACGAAAAAGGATTTCCACAGCCGACCGGCGAGTTCGAAACCCTCGCCGCCGATTCTGTCGTGCTGGCACTCGGCCAGGACGTCGATCTCGGCCTGCTCGACGGCGTACCCGGCCTCGAAGTGAAAGATGGCACCGTGCAGGTCGGCCCCAACATGATGACTGGCCATCCCGGCATCTTCGCCGGCGGCGACATGGTGCCGTCCGAACGCACGGTCACCGTCGCGGTCGGCCACGGCAAAAAGGCGGCGCGCCACATCGACGCCTGGCTGCGCGGCACGGCCTATGTCCCCCCCCCCAAGCCCGAGATCGCCGGCATCGAGAAGCTCAACACCTGGTATTACTCCGAAGCGCCGCATGTCGTGCGGCCGACCCTCGACATCCTGCGGCGCCAGTCGAGCTTCGAGGAGGTCGTGCAGGGCCTCGACGAAACCAATGCCCTGTTCGAGGCGCGGCGCTGCCTCAGCTGCGGCAACTGCTTCGAATGCGACAACTGCTATGGCGTGTGTCCGGACAATGCCGTGATCAAGCTCGGTCCGGGCAAGCGTTTCGAGTTCAATTACGACTACTGCAAGGGCTGCGGCATCTGCGCCACCGAATGTCCCTGCGGAGCGATCAAAATGGTGGCCGAGGGCAACTGAATCCAGCGGCTTGCCATCCCCCGCACTGGCGCACGGTTGTGGATTAAACTGGGCGCCAATGAGGTAATCATGAAAAATGGCACTCAGCCGACGATCCTGATCGTCGACGACACGGCGGAGAACCTGCACGTCCTGTCAGGTCTGCTGCAATCCGATTACCGGGTGCTGGCAGCGACCTCCGGCGAGCGTTGCCTCGCGCTGGCGCGCGGCATGCCGAAGCCCGACCTGATCCTGCTCGACATCATGATGCCCGGCCTCGACGGCTACCAGACGCTCACCCTCCTGCGCGCGGAACCCGCAACGCGGGAAATACCCGTCATCTTCGTCACGGCAATGGGGGGCAGCGAGGCCCAACTGCACGGGCTCGCCGTCGGCGCCGTCGACTACATCACCAAGCCGATCGACCCGCCGATCGTGCTGGCGCGCGTCAGGACCCAGATCGAGCTGAAACGCGCGCGCGACTGGCTCAAGGACCAGAACATCTGGCTGGAAGCCGAAGTAGCGCGCCGCATGGCGGAGAACGAGACGATCCAGACCGTCAGCATCCGCGCACTGGCCCACCTCGCCGAAATCCGCGATCCCGAGACCGGCAACCACATTCATCGCACGCAGAATTATGTACGCGCCCTCGCCCAGCGCCTGCGCGATCATCCGCGTTTCGCCGACTTCCTCACCGAACGCAACATCGAGCTGCTCGTCAAGTCGGCGCCGCTGCACGACATCGGCAAGGTCGGCGTACCCGACCAGATCCTGCTCAAGCCGGGACCGCTGACGCCCGAGGAGTGGGAGATCATGAAGACGCACGCCAAGCTCGGTTCCGACGCCATCGAACTGGCCGAGGGGGACGCCGAGCAAACCGTCGCCTTCCTGACGCTGGCCAAGGAAATTGCCCACTGGCACCACGAAAAATGGGACGGCAGCGGCTATCCGGACGGCTTGGCCGGCGACAGGATTCCGATTGCAGCGCGCCTGATGGCCCTCGCCGACGTCTTCGATGCCCTGATCACCCGCCGCCCCTACAAGCCGCCCATGAGCTTCGAGAGGGCGCGGGAAATCATTGTCGCGGGTTGCGGCCAGCATTTCGATCCCGACATTGCCGGTGCCTTCATCGAGATCTTCGACGAATTCGTCTCCATCGCCTACCAGTATCGCGATCCTGACGAGGCATGATGAAGGCGGGCAGCGGGTCTCAACTGGAACTAGAGCAGCCGGCGGTCAATCAGTCCGCCAGCACGCCCGAGGCGATTCGCCAGGCGCTCGATCTGTACTCCATCGTGATCGACAACTCCGAGGATGCGATCTATGCCCAGGACGAGCAAGGCCGCTATCTGCTGTTCAATCAGGCGGCTTGTCGCTTCATGGGCAAGACCAGGGAGCAGGTGCTCGGCAAGAACGACCAGGCGCTGTTTCCGGCGGCTCAGGCGGACATGCTCGCAGCGACCAACCGGCGCATCATGGCCACGGGCAAACCCGAAACCATCGAGGGATTCTTCAGCATCGCGGGCGGGGAGCGCTATTTCGTCGTCGCCAAGCGTCCCCTGCGCGGCCACGATGACCGCATCATCGGCACCTTCGGCATCGCCCGCGACATCACCGAACAGAAGCGGGGGGAAGTCGCCCTCAAGGAGCGCAACGAGGAACTCGAACGCTTCAACCGGGCCAGCGTCGGCCGCGAGCTGGACATGATCGCGCTGAAACGCGAAGTCAACGCCCTGGCGCGGGAACTCGGACGCCCGCCCCCTTACGACCTGAGCGCCATCGACGCAGCGAGCGGCAAAGATCCGCCATGAGCCCGCGCCCGCTCGCCGCCCACCTGAACCGCCTGATCTGGTTCAGCCTGCTGCCGCTGCTAGTGATGGCGGTTTGGCTGGTCGCGGACCGGGTGCGCAGCGAACAGCTCGAAATGGAGAGGGCGGCACAGCGGCGCCTGGACAACTTCATCGCCCGCATTGACGGTTTTCTCGAGGCGCGCATGCTCGCCCTGAAGCTGCTGGCGGCCTCGCCGCTCGCGGACGATCCGGGACGCCTGGCCGACCTCTATGCCGAGGCGCAGGCTTTCAGCGAGAGCGTCGGCAGCCATCTGATTTTTGCCGATGCCAGCGGCCAAATGCTGCTCAACACGCACGCTCCCCGCAGTGCC
>JAJZSW010000018.1 GCA_021849505.1 Pseudomonadota bacterium | reverse complement strand
TCCAGCCTCAGGCTCAAGCGGAAGAATGGGGATAAAATCGCCGCTGCTTCGCGCGATCGAACCCTCAAGTTTCGTTAAAAGCCTCTTCCCGACCCATGCCGGCGTTCTCCCCAGACGAAATCGAAGCGCTCAAGCGGCGCCTGCGCGCGCTCGAGGCCGTCATGGCGCGGAGCAGCGATGCCATCATCATTACTGATGCCGACAACCGGATCGTCGAGGTCAACCCCGCTTTTACGCGACTGTCCGGCTATACCCCGAAAGAGGCGCGCGGAAGCACCCCTAACTTTCTGGCTTCGGCGAAAACGACCCGCGCCTCATACGACGCCTTCTGGGCAGACCTGCTGCGCGACGACGTCTGGCAAGGGGAGATGTGGGACCGCGCCAAGGATGGCTCCCTCTATCCGCAATGGCTGACGGTATCGGTCATTCGCGACGCCGCGGGCGCCATCCAGAACTACGTTGTCCACTTTTCCGACCTGGGCGAGCATGCCGAAACCACCGCCGAGCTAGCCCGCATGGCGCATTTCGACGCACTGACGCAGCTCTACAACCGCAGCGCCTTCGAATCCCTGCTGCCCCAGGCGCTGCACAACGCGCAGCGCGACAATCGCCAGGTGGCGGTGCTGGTGATCGATCTCGACCGCTTCAAGAACGTCAATGATTCGCTCGGCCACGCCATCGGCGACCAGTTGCTGAAGGGCGTCGCCGAACGCCTGCGCGAATCGGTCCGTGCCAGCGATATCGTCGCGCGTATCGGCGGCGACGAGTTCATCATCGTGCTGCCGGATATCGAAAACGCCCTCTCCGTCGCCGGCGTGACCAGCAAACTCAAGCACAACCTGGCTGACAGCTATCGGGTCGGGCCGCATACGCTGTATGCCACGCCCAGCATCGGCATCGCCCTCTTCCCGGCCGACGGCACGGATGCCGCCACGCTGCTGAAGAATGCCGATGCGGCGATGTATCACGCCAAGGCCCAGGGCCGCAACAACTTCCAGTTCTTCTCCGAGGGCATGAACATCGCGGCCCTCGAACGCATGAAGATCGAGAATGGCTTGCGTCTCGCCATCGAATCGACCCGCCTGGGCACTGCCGGGCAGTTCCACCTGTATTTCCAGCCGCAACTGCACATCGACACCAACCGCATCGTCGGTCTCGAAGCGCTGGTGCGCTGGTTTCACCCCGAATGGGGCAGCATGCCGCCGGCCCAGTTCATCCCGATTGCCGAGGATACCGGCCTGATCCAGCCGCTCGGCGACTGGGTATTCTGGGAGTCCTGCCGCCAGCTGCGCATCCTCCGCGATGCCGGCATTGCCGACATCCGCGTCGCCGTGAATCTCTCGGCCCAGCAGCTGCGCCATGCCGACCTGCCCGCCGTGGTACACGGCGCGCTGGCCTGCTACGACCTCAAGCCGACCGACCTCGAACTCGAGATCACCGAATCGGCCGCAATGCAGAACCCGGCCGCGACCATCGCCATCCTCAACCAGCTCTCCGACACGGGCATCGTACTGTCGATCGACGACTTCGGCACCGGTTACTCCTCCCTGTCCTATCTGAAAAATCTGCCCGTGCAGCGGCTCAAGATCGATCGCAGCTTCGTGCAGGAAATCGAGGTCAGCCGCGACGATCATGCGATCTGCTCGGCGACCATCGCGCTCGGTCACCACCTCGATCTCGAACTCGTGGCCGAGGGTGTCGAAAGCGAGGGGCAGCGCCAGTTGCTCGAGAAGCTGGGCTGCGACGTGCTGCAGGGCTTCTTCTACAGCAAGCCGTTGCCGGCCACGGAAATCCTCATCTTCCTGAAGAACTGGCAGGCCACGCAGGTCGCCGCCTGAAAGTCGGCGCTGGCGGGACGGCATCCCGAATCAACCACCCATCAAAAACGGCCGCTTGTGGCGGCCGTCCTTGTGTTCCTCCTCCGGTTCCGCGGATTCCGGGATCAGATGCCCTGTTTGAGCTGGTCCAGAATCGCGGGGTTCTCCAACGTCGAGGTGTCCTGCGTGACTTCCTCGCCCTTGGCGAGGGAGCGCAGCAGGCGGCGCATGATCTTGCCGGAGCGTGTCTTCGGCAGGTTGTCGCCGAAACGGATGTCCTTCGGTTTGGCGATCGGACCGATCTCCTTGCCGACCCAGTTGCGCAGTTCGTTGGCGATCTTCTTGGCATCCTCACCCGACGGGCGGGTGCCCTTGAGCACGACGAAGGCGCAGATCGCCTCGCCGGTCAGGTCGTCGGGACGGCCGACCACGGCGGCTTCGGCCACCAGCGGGTTGGCGACCAGCGCGGACTCGATCTCCATCGTGCCCATGCGGTGGCCGGAGACGTTCAGCACGTCGTCGATGCGGCCCATGATGGTGAAGTAGCCGGTCTTGGCGTCGCGCACCGCGCCGTCGCCGGCGAGGTAGAGCTTGCCGCCGAAATCGGGCGGATAGTAGGACTTCTTGAAGCGGTCCGGATCGCCCCAGATGGTGCGGATCATCGACGGCCAGGGCTTCTTGACGACGAGGAAGCCGCCGTTGCCCCAGGGCACGTCGGCGCCGGTCTCATCGACGATGGCGGCCTGGATGCCCGGGAAAGGCAGCGTGCAGGAGCCCGGCACCAGCGGGGTCGCACCCGGCAGCGGAGTGATCATGTGGCCGCCGGTCTCGGTCTGCCAGAAGGTATCGACGATCGGGCAGCGGCTGCCGCCGACATTGTCGTAGTACCACATCCAGGCCTCGGGGTTGATCGGCTCGCCGACCGAACCGAGGATGCGCAGCGACTTGAGGTCGTAGTTGCGCGGATGCGTCGTCGGCGTGCCTTCCGACGCCTTGATCAGCGAGCGGATCGCGGTTGGCGCGGTGTAGAAGATGCTGGCCTTGTGGTCCTGGATCATGCGCCAGAAGCGGCCGGCGTCGGGATAGGTCGGCACGGATTCGAAGACGATCTCGGTCGCGCCGCAGGCGAGCGGGCCGTAGGTGATGTAGGTGTGGCCGGTGACCCAGCCGATGTCGGCGGTGCACCAGAAGACGTCGTCCTTCTTGATGTCGAAGGTCCACTTCATGGTCAGGATGGCATGCAGCAGGTAGCCGCCGGTGGAATGCTGGACACCCTTGGGCTTGCCGGTGGACCCGGAGGTGTAGAGCAGGAACAGCGGATGCTCGGCTTCGACCCACTCGGGTTCGCAGGTTTCGGACTGGCTGGCCGAAACCTCGTGGTACCAGACGTCGCGGCCGGCGACCATGTTGCAGTTGCCGCCGGTGCGCTTGATGACGAACACGTTCTTGACCTGATGGCCGGCAGCCATGTTGAGGGCCTCATCGACGGCCGGCTTGAGCGGAATCGACTTGCCACCGCGACACTGCTCGTCCATGGTGATGACGGCAACGGCCCCGGCATCGAGGATCCGCTCCTCGAGTGACTTGGCGGAGAAGCCGCCGAATACGACGGAGTGGATGGCGCCGATGCGGGCGCAAGCCTGCATTGCGACAATGCCTTCGACCGACATGGCAACGTAGATCAGGACGCGGTCGCCCTTCTTGATGCCACTGGCGCGCAGCGCGTTGGCAAACTTGCTGACGCGGCCGAGCAGATCCTTGTAGGTCACCTTGGTGACGGTGCCGTCATCCGCCTCGAAGATCAGGGCGACCTTGTCGCCGAGACCGGCCTCGACGTTCTTGTCGAGGCAGTTGTAGGAAACGTTCAGCTTGCCGTCGGCAAACCACTTGTAGAACGGGGCGTTCGACTCGTCGAGAACCTGGCTGAAGGGCTGCTTCCAGACCACATGTTCCTTGGCCAGGCGACCCCAGAAACCCTGGTAGTCCTGCTCGGCTTCCTTGCACAGTGCCTCGTAGGCGGCCATGCCGGAAATGGTGGCTTTCTTGACGGTCTCTTCGGAAGGCGGGAAAACGCGGTTCTCCTGCATGACCGATTCGATGGCGCTCATTGGGATTTCTCCTCTCGCAATGACGTTGATGGGATTCCGGAGTTCCGGGCTTGTTCTTTTTGTGCAGCAATTTTAGCCGATCATTACAGTCTGCGAATCTTACACAGCCCTTACGCAAGCGACCGTAACCGGGCGAAGGGTAGAATCGGCCGCCACGCCAGACCGGCCCCTAGCGAGGAAACAGATCATGTCCACCGCCATCAAGCAGGCAGATTTCATCCAGTCGATCTTCGACGCCTTCCAGTTCATCAGCTACTACCATCCGCTCGACTACATCCAGGCCCTCGGCCGCGCCTGGGAGCGCGAGGAAAGCCCGGCAGCGAAAGACGCCATCGCCCAGATCCTCACCAACAGCCGGATGTGCGCAGAAGGCAAACGGCCGATCTGCCAGGACACTGGCATCGCCGTGGTGTTCCTCAAGATCGGCATGAACGCACGCTGGGATGCGACCATGAGCGTGCAGGAAATGGTCGATGAAGGGGTGCGCCGTGCCTACAACCACCCGGACAACAAGCTGCGCGCCTCGGTGCTGCTCGACCCGGCCGGCAGGCGCACCAACAGCAAGGACAACACACCCGCCGTGGTGCATTACGAGATCGTCCCCGGCGACCATGTCGAAGTGATCTGCGCGGCCAAGGGCGGCGGCTCGGAAAACAAGGCCAAGATGGTGATGCTCAACCCCTCCGACTCGATCGTCGACTGGGTGTTGAAGACCCTGCCGACGATGGGTGCCGGCTGGTGCCCGCCGGGCATCCTCGGCATCGGCATCGGCGGCACGCCGGAGAAGGCGATGCTGCTCGCCAAGGAATCGCTGATGGCGCCAGTCGACATCGACCAACTGAAAGCGCGCGGCGCGCAGAACCGTGCCGAGGAACTGCGGCTCGAACTCTACGAGAAGGTCAATGCGCTGGGCATCGGCGCCCAGGGCCTCGGCGGTCTGACCACCGTGCTCGACGTCAAGATCATGGACTACCCGACCCACGCCGCCAGCCTGCCCGTGGCGCTGATCCCGAACTGCGCTGCCACGCGCCACGTGCATTTCCATCTCGACGGCTCCGGCCCGGCCAGGCTCGAACCGCCGCAGCTCTCCGACTGGCCGCAAGTCGCCTGGCAGCCGAATACCGAGAAGTCCACCCGCGTCAATCTCGACACCCTGACCCCGGCCGAGGTCGCCGCCTGGAAGCCGGGCCAGACCCTGCTGCTCAACGGCAAGATGCTGACCGGCCGTGACGCCGCGCACAAGCGCATCCAGGACATGCTGGCCAAGGGCGAGCAACTGCCGGTCGACTTCACGAATCGCGTCATCTACTACGTCGGCCCGGTCGACCCGGTGCGCGACGAGGTCGTCGGCCCCGCCGGCCCGACCACGGCGACGCGCATGGACAAGTTCACCGAGATGATGCTCGCCCAGACCGGCCTGATCTCGATGGTCGGCAAGGCCGAGCGCGGCCCGGTGGCGATCGAGGCGATCAAGAAGCACAAGTCGGCCTACCTGATGGCCGTCGGCGGCGCGGCCTACCTCGTGTCGAAAGCCATCAAGACTGCGAAGGTCGTCGGCTTCGCCGACCTCGGCATGGAAGCGATCTACGAGTTCGACGTCAAGGACATGCCGGTCACGGTCGCCGTCGATGCCACCGGCACTTCGGTGCACCAGACCGGCCCGCAGGAATGGCAAGCGCGCATTGGCAAAATTCCGGTCGTGAAAGGCTGAAAATGCAAATCGATGCCGTCCCGCCAGCGCCGACTTTCCCGTGATAGGGGTATTCGACTCCGGCTTCGGCGGCCTCTCGGTACTGGACGCCATCGCACAGTTGCTGCCGCGTGCGGACCTCTGCTATCTCGCCGATACCGCCCACGTCCCTTACGGCAACAAGCCTGACGACTTCATCACCGGTCGTGTCCTTGCCATCGGCCAACACCTCGCCGCGCAGGGTTGCGACCTGATCGTCGTCGCCTGCAACACGGCGACGACGACCGCCATCCAGGCATTGCGCGATCATCTCCAAGGGATCCCCATCGTCGGCATCGAGCCCGGCGTGAAGCCTGCCGCGCAAGCTTCGCAGACCCGGCACATCGCGGTGCTGGCCACGGAAGCAACGGCGAAAAGCAGGCGCCTCGCCCACCTGATCGCGACCCATGCCGCGCATGTCCGTGTCGATGTCGTGCCCTGTCCCGGCTGGGCGACGCATGTGGAAACCCTGCGCCCCTTCACCGGCGAGTTTCGCGCCGAAGTCGCCGCCAGGATCCGCCCGCTGCTCGCTGCGGGCGTCGACCGCATCGTGCTGGGTTGCACCCACTACGCTTTCCTGAAGCCGATCATCCAGCCCCTGCTCGAAAAGCATGTCGAACTCGTCGATGTCGCCGAAGCGGTGGCACGCCAGGTGGTGCGGCTGGGCGGCGAGCATGCCGCACTGAAGGGGCATGGGGGACGCGGAGTGTTGATCTTGCAGGCCACGGCGCGGCCGGAACGGCTGCAGGTCGCCCTGCCGATGCTCGGCCTGACCACGCTGGCGGAACGCAGCGTGCCGGCGCAACTGGTCAGGCCCTAGCTGTTTCGACCTCTTTCGCCCCGTGGCGGACGAGATAGATCACCGCTGCGAGGATCAGCGCGCCACCGCCCAGCTGCAGCCCGGTGATGGTCTCGCCGAGCACCAGCAGCGCGAGCCCGATCGTCACCAGCGGTTCGAGCGTCGAGAGCGTCGAGGCATCCGATGCCCCGAGCTTTTCCAGTCCCTTGAAGAAACCGAGGATGGCCAGCAGGGTGGAAAAGATCGCGATCGCCAGCACCGCCAGCCAGGCCTCGAGCGAGCGCGGCAAGGCCAGTCCCTCCGCGGTTGCCGCACCGCCATAGACCAGCGCGGCGGCCAGCATGACCACCGTCGCCGCCGGCAGCGCCCCGACGCGCGGCATCACGCCCTCGCCGGCAAGAATGTAGATCGAGTAGATCAGCGCCGCGCCGATGCCGAGCATGATCCCCAGCGGCTGACTCTGCAGGTCGCCGCCCACGGTCAAAGCCGTGCCCGCGAGCGCGGCCGCGATCGCCCAGCCGCGCGCCGCCCCGATCCTGCGCCGGAAGATCAGGGCCGACATGATGGTGACGAGGGCCGGATAGAGATAGAGCAGCAGGCCGACGAGCCCGGCGCTCGCATGCTTGAGCGCCGCGAAGTAGCAGTAGGCCTGGCCGACGTAGCCGACCGCGCCCATCGCCGCGACCCAGAGCAGATCCTTGCCGCGCGGCCAGCGCATGCCCTGCCGGATCCCCCAGGCGGCCAGCAGCAGGCCCGCGATCGCAAACCGCAGGAACAGCATGCTCGTCAGGGAAACTTCCTCGCGGTAGGCGATCTTGGCGAAGATCGCCATCGCGCCGAAGCCGGCGGCGGAAACCACGATCCACAACACGCCTTGCCAGCGGTCGGCGCTTGTTGTTCTTCCATTCATGAGGCCCGCAGTTTATCCGCAACGACCTGCGCGATAATGGCGCGCATGAAAC
This sequence comes from Pseudomonadota bacterium, assembly GCA_021849505.1. GTDB lineage: Bacteria > Pseudomonadota > Gammaproteobacteria > Burkholderiales > Rhodocyclaceae > Sulfuricystis. Next base: position 33,178 of record JAJZSW010000018.1, on the reverse strand, counting down.
TTACCGTCGATGAATTCCGCGCCTGGCCGCACAAGAAAATCACCCTGCTCGGCATGTCCGGCGTCGGCAAGACCTGGCTCTCGTCGCTGCTGCGCACGCACGACTGGTTCCACTACTCGGCCGACTACCGCATTGGCAAGCGCTATCTCGACGAACCGATCCTCGACCTGATCAAGCAGCAGGCGATGCAGGTGCCCTTCCTGCGCGACCTGCTGCGCCGCGACTGGATCGACATCAAGAACAACATCAAGATCGACGACCTCGGCCCGGTGCTGACCTTCGTCGGCAAGCTCGGCAACCCCGCGCAGGGCGGCATCCGGTTCGACGAGTTCTCGCACCGTCAGGCGATGTACCGCGAGGGCGAGATCGCCGCGATGCGCGATGTCCCCGCCTTCGTCGCCAAGGCGCAGGACATCTACGGCTACAACCACTTCGTCAACGACGTCGGTGGCAGCCTGTGCGAGCTGGAGGAGCCGTCGGTGATCGACCTGCTGGTCGAGCACACCCTGATCCTCTACATCCAGGTGACGACAGCGGAAGAGGAAGCGGAACTGATCCGGCGCGCGCAGTCCGACCCGAAGCCGATGTACTTCCGCCCGGCCTTTCTCGCCGAGCACGTGCCGCTCTATCTGCAGGCGCGCGGCCTGGCGGACATCGGGCTGGCCGATCCGGACGATTTCTCGCGCTGGGTTTTCCCCTATCTGTTCCGCGCGCGCATTCCGCGCTACGAGGCCATCGCCCGGCCGCACGGCTACACCGTCACCTCGGCCGAGGTGGCCGGCGTCAGGGACGAGCAGGATTTTCTGACGCTGCTGGAGCGCGCCATCGCGCGCGGCGGCTAGCGGAAAACGCTTTAGTGCGTGTGGCCGCCCGTGCCATGCACATGGCCGTGGGCGATCTCCTCGTCGCTCGCGGCGCGGACCTCGCTCACCGTGCAGGAGAACACCAGCGCCAGGCCGGCCAGCGGATGGTTGCCGTCGAGCATCACCTTGTCGTCGACGATGTCGGTGACGCGATAGATGACGAAATCGTCCTCGTCGGACCCGGGTGGCGCGCCCTCGAACTGCATGCCGACCTGGATCTCGGCCGGAAAGCTGGAGCGCGGTTCGATCTGCACCAGATCGGCGTCATAATCGCCGAAGGCTTCGTCGGGCTGCAGCTTGACCTTGACGACATCCCCGGCTTGTTTGCCCTGCAGGGCTTCCTCGATCTTCGGAAAGATGTCGTCGAATCCGCCGTGCAGATAGACGATGGGGCGCTCGCCCGCATCGACCATTGCGCCGTCCGGATCGGTGACCTGATAGGCGAGGGTGACAACGGTATGGGGTCCGATTTGCATGCTGGCTCCTGTGGCGGTGGTCAGGCGTGAGCGCCCGACTTGTGATGGCCAAGCTGCTTGACCAACTGGAAGACTCCGGCGGCGTGCCCCTTGGCGGGAATGTCATAGAGCGCATGACGCACGATGCCCTGCTTGTCGATGATGAAGGTGGAACGGATCAGGCACAGCTTCTTGTGTCCGTCGTGCTCGCGGAAATGCATCACCCCGAACTTGCGGCAGACCTCGCCGTCCTCGTCGGAAAGCAGGCGAATCGACAGGCCGTGCTTGTCGCGAAAATCGGCATGGGCGAGGCAATCGTCGCGCGAGACGCCGATCACCGCGCAGCCTTGCCGATTGAACTCGCTTTCATGGTCGGAGAAGTCGATCGCCTCGAGCGTGCAGTACGGGGTTCCGTCCTTGGGGTAGAAGAACAGCACGACATGCTGCTTGCCGAGCAGCGAAGCCGAATCGAACAACTCCATGTCGGCGTCGGGCAAGGTGAAAAGCGGTGCAGCTTGTCCAGGTTGGAGCATGTCCGTCTCCGAAAAACGATGGCGGATTCTAACCGGAGAAAAGCATGCCGCAACTGAAACCCTACTACCCGAAAGGCTAGATCAGATTGGCCTGGGTCTTGCCATTGCGATTGAGCGGCGCGTAGATGCGATAGGTGTTGCGTCCCCCCTCCTTCGCCGCATAGAGGGCGCTGTCGGCATTGCGCAGCAGCTGGTCGCTTTCGCGCCCGTGTACCGGATAGAGGGCAATGCCGACACAGCCGGAGATGTGCGCCGTTCCGGCATCGAGATGGTAGGGCTCGTTCAACAATTCCACAGCGCGCTGGGCAACCTGTTCCGCCTCGTCGTCGGTCGTCATCTCGGAAAGGATGATCGCGAATTCGTCGCCGCCGAGGCGCGCCACCGTGTCGGTTTCGCGCACGCAGCTGGTGAGCCGCTGCGCCGCTTCGACGAGCAACTGGTCGCCGGCGGTATGGCCCAGCGAATCATTCACGTCCTTGAAGCGGTCTAGGTCGATCAGCAGCAGCGCGAAGTTCCGGTGATAGCGCCGCGCCTGATTGATGGTTGCCTGCAGCCGATCCTTGAACAATTCGCGATTCGGCAACTCGGTCAGGGCATCGTGATGTGCCTTGAAGCGCAGCAGTTCCTCGGCCTCCTTGCGTCGGGTGATGTCGTGGAACATCGCGAGATGCTGCGCAACGCCTTCCCCGTCCCGGATCTTGGCGATCGAGAGCCACTCGGCACGGATGTCGCCGTTCTTGTAGCGGTTCCAGATCTCGCCCTCCCAGTGGCCGAGGCGGTTCAAATCCGCCCACATCTCGCGGTAGAACTCCGGACCGTGGCGGCCGGATTTGAGCAGGCGGGGGTTGCGGCCCATCACCTCGACGGGCGTGAATCCGGTAATCGCGGTGAACGCCGGATTGACGCGCACGATGTTGTTGTCGGCATCGGTGACGATGATCGCCTCCGCGGCGCTTTCGAAAACCGTGTCGGCAACCCGCAGTGCATCTTCCTGACGCTGCCGTTCCTCGATTTCACGTTGCAAGGTGGCATTGCGCTCCTCGACCTCACGCGTGCGCTCGGCCACGGTTTCCTCGAGCCGGGCGGTCATGTCGACCAGCGACCGATGCTCGCGCTGCGTACGGGAAAGCTGCACGCGCCAGAAAGCACCCATGACTGCAGCAAGCACAAGTGCTGCCGCCAGCACCACCCAATACCACTCACATACGGCGATATCGCTCATATGATCATTATGGCAAACACGGCGGCGTTTGCGAGGCGAAACTCAGGCGCCGCGCAGGCGCTCGATGACGCGTCCCGAAAAGCCGCGGCGTGATGCAGCCATGCCGGCCAGGCTCACGCCGGCGAGTCCCGCGACCACGCCGATCAGCACATAATCGGCCGTCGGCAGGTAGTCGAGATGGAATACCCAGCGGGCGAGTGCCGTGCCGATGGCCGTCGCGCCCAGCCCGGCGAGCAGCCCCGCCAGCACCCCCAGTACGGCGAATTCGGCGAGCACCACCTGGCGCAACTGGGCCTGCCGCCCGCCAAGCGCGCGCAGGACTGCGAGTTCGTGGCCGCGCTCCCCGCTGCTCGCTTCGATGGCCGCATACAGCACCACCAGACCGGCCAGCAGCGAAAACAGGAAGACGAGCTGCACCGCCCTCACCACCTGATCGAGCGTCGCCTGCAACTGCCGGACCAGCGCTGCCACGTCGATCACGGTGAGATTCGGAAACTGTCGCACCAGATCGCTCACCACGGCTTCATTGCCGCTTGGCAAGTGGAAGCTGGTGATGTAGCTGGTCGGCTGGCTATCGAGCGCGCCCTCCGGCGCGATGACAAAAAAGTTCACGCGCATCGAATCCCAGTCGAGCTTGCGCAAGGACGTGACCGGGCCGGAAAAATGCTGTCCGGCGACTTCGAAACCCAACTCGTCCGCCAGCTTCAGTCCGAGCGTATCGGCAAGCCCCTTTTCCACCGAAAACTGCAGTGCCCCTCCTGCGGCATGCCAGCGGCCGGCGACAACGGCGTTGCCCCCGGGGAGATCGTCGCGGCTCGACAGGTTGAATTCGCGCTCGACCAGGCGACGCGCGCGGTCGTCCGCATAATTCTGCGGTGCCACCGGGTTGCCGTTGACGGTCGTCAGACGGCCGCGCACCATCGGCTCGAGTCGCGGGGCCGGCAAGCCGGCGCGCGTGAAAAATCCGGCAATGGCAGGAAGCTGTTCGGGCTGGATGTTGATGAGAAAACGGTTCGGCGCATCGGGCGGCATCCTGGACTGCCAAGCCGCCAGCAGATCATTCCGCGCCAGCGTCAGCAGCAGCAAAGTGGTCAGTCCCAGCGACAGGGCGACGATCTGCACCAGGGTCGCGCCGCTGCGCCGGCGCAGGCTGGCGAAGCCGATGCGCCAACCTCCCGAGGTCACGCGCGCCGACAGTCCCGCCGTCAAACCCAGCAGTCCCTGGCCCGCCAATGCGAATACCGCAACCGCTACCATGAACCCGCCGAGCACCACGGCGCCGAGCCGCACCTCGCCCGCCATCCAGAACATCAGGCCGGCCAGGCAGGCCATGCCGACCAGATAGGAGGTGAAGGACAAGGGCTCGACGCTGCCCCATTCGCGCCGCAGCACGCGCACGGTCGGCACCGCCTTGAGCCGCAGCAGTGGCGGCACGACGAAACCGACGACCAGCACGAGTCCGACGGCAAAGCCGTGCAGCCACGGCAGGCCGCCGGGCGCCGGCAGATCGCCGGCCACCAGCCCCGCCAGCAGCGCGTGCAACAGGCTTTGCACGAGATAGCCGAGCACGCCCCCCGCGAGCGTCGCCGCGAGCCCGAGCACGACGAATTCGCCGCCATGGATCAGCAGGATCTGCCGTTCGCTGGCACCCAGGCAGCGCATCACCGCGCAGGCATCGAGGTGCCGCTGCATGTAGCGCCGCGCCGCCATGCCGACCGCAACGGCCGCCAGCACCACCGTCAGCAGCGCGGCGAGCCGCAGGAAGCGCTGGGCGCGCTCGATGATGTTGCGCACTTCGGGGCGCGCATTGTCGAGGCCTTCGAGCTTTTCGCCACGGCCGAGCTGCGCCTTGGCCCATTGACGGAATTTCTCCACGGCCGCCGCATCGCCTGCCACGTGCAGGCGCCAGCTGATGCGGCTGCCGGGCTGGATCAGGCGCGTCGCCGGCAGGTCGGCCAGATTGACGATCAGGCGCGGCGCGACTGCGAACGGGTTGATGCCGCGATCCGGCTCCAGCGTGACGATCGCCGCCACGCGGGCTTCGAGATCGCCGAAACGGACCCGCGCATCCGCATCGATGCCGAGGGCGCCCGCCAGCCGCTCGTCCGGCCAGACGGTGCCCGGTTGCGGTATGGATGCCGTCTCGGCGTCGCCGACTTTCAAACGAGGTGCGATGCGCATCGCGCCGCGCAGGGGATAGCCTTCCGACACCGCCTTGATCTCGGTAAGCTGAACGCCACCCTGCTCTCCCGCACTGCTCACCATGCTGAGCAGGTTGGCGCTCTCGGCAATGCGCAGGCCATGCTGCCGGGCCGCCTCGCGGAAGGCATCCGACCACGGATGATCGGCCGTCAGCAGCAGGTCACCGCCAAGCAGCTGATGCGCCTCGCGCTCGACCGCCTTCTGCACCCGGTCCGCGAGGAAACCCACGCTGGTCAGCGCGGCGACCGCCAGCACCAGCGCGAGGAACAGCACCGTGACCTCGCCCGCCCGCAGGTCGCGCGCCAGCATGCGGAGCGTCAGGCGCAGTGTATTCACAGGCTCCTGAATACCTCGATGGCCTGCTCGACGCGGTCCAGCGCGATCACCTCGATGCCCTTGATCGGCTGCCTGGGCGCGTTGGCCTTGGGAATCAGCGCACGCGTGAAGCCGAGCTTGGCGGCTTCCTTGAGTCGCTCCTGTCCACGCGGCGCGGGACGGATCTCGCCGGCCAGGCCGACTTCGCCGAAGACGACCAGCTTCGCGGGCAAGGGCTTGTTCCGCAGGCTGGAGACGATCGCCAGCAGCACGGCCAGATCGGCCGCCGGCTCCTGGATGCGCACGCCGCCGACGGCATTCACGAAGACGTCCTGGTCGCCGCACATCACGCCCGCATGGCGATGCAGCACGGCCAGCAGCATGGCGAGGCGCTGCGACTCCAGCCCCACGGTCAGGCGACGCGGATTGCCGCCCATCGCGTCATCGACGAGCGCCTGGATCTCGACGAGCAGCGGCCGCGTGCCCTCCTGCGTGACCAGCACGCAGCTGCCCGCCACGTCCTGCGCGTGCTGGGAGAGAAACAGCGCGGAAGGATTCGACACCCCCTTGAGGCCCTTGTCGGTCATGGCGAACACGCCGAGCTCATTGACCGCGCCGAAGCGGTTCTTGAAGGCGCGCACGAGCCGGAAGCTCGAATGCGTGTCGCCCTCGAAATACAGCACGGTGTCGACGATGTGCTCGAGCACGCGCGGGCCGGCCAGCGCCCCCTCCTTGGTCACGTGGCCGACGAAGATGATGCCCACGCCGGTCTGCTTGGCGAAGCGCGTCAGCTGGGCCGCGCACTCGCGCACCTGCGCGACCGAACCGGGCGCGGATTGCAGCGCGTCCGACCAGAGCGTCTGGATCGAGTCGATCACCGCGACCACCGGTTTTTCTTCCTGCAGCGATGCGATGATCTTCTCGAGGTTGATCTCAGGCAGCAGCCGCAAACCGGCCGCCGGCAGTTGCAGGCGCTGGGCGCGCAAGGCAACCTGCTCCGCCGATTCCTCGCCGGACACATAAAGTACCGGCTGGCCCACTTCGGCCAGCCGTGCGAGCGCCTGCAGCAGCAGCGTCGATTTGCCGATGCCGGGATCGCCGCCGATCAGCACCACGCCGCCGACCACCAGGCCGCCGCCCAGAACGCGGTCGAACTCCTCGATGCCCGTCGGCAGGCGCGGTTCATCGCGCGGACGGATGGACGCCAGATCCTGCGGTTTGCCCGTCGAGGTCAGCGGAGCGAAGTTCGCGCCAAAGCGCTTGCCGCCGGCCGTTGCGGCTTCGGCCAGGCTTTCGACCAGGGTATTCCACTGCCCGCAGCCGGGGCATTGCCCCTGCCATTTGGGTGCGGTCGCGCCGCATTCGGTGCAGGAATAAATGGATCTGTCTTTCGCCATCTCAGTGCTTTTCAATCACGGGAACACGTTGGGCGAGCGCGCAGAACAATTCGTAACTGATCGTACCTGCGGCGACGGCGACCTCGTCCGCCGGCAAACCTTCGCCCCACAGGGTTGCCGTCCCGCCAGCGCCGACTGTTGCAGGAAGATCGGTCAGATCGACGCAGAGCTTGTCCATCGAGACGCGCCCCAGCGTGCGCGTGCGTTGTCCCTCAACGAGTACCGGCGTCCCGGTGGGCGCATGGCGCGGATAGCCGTCCGCATAACCGCAGGCGACGACCCCGACACGCATCGGCCGGTCGGCAGTGAAGGTACAGCCGTAACCGACGCTGTCGCCCGCCAACAGATCCTGCACGGCGATGATCTCGCTGTGCAGCGTCATGACCGGCTTGAGGCCGAGGGCCGCCGCGCTGCAATCGGCGAAGGGCGAACCGCCATAGAGCATGATGCCCGGCCGTCCCCAGTCCCCAATCGCATGGGCATGACGCAGCAGCGCGGCGGAGTTCGCCAGCGAACGCGGAGCGTTGCTGCCGGCGGTCATGGCCGCGAAGCGCTCGAGCTGCCAGTCGACGCCGCGCGGCCCGTCGGCATCGGCGAAGTGGGTCATCAGCACGATGTCGGCAATCTTGCCGGCCAGCGCTTTTCTGGCGGCAGCAAATCCTGCGGCATCGAAGCCGAGCCGGTTCATGCCGGTGTTCAGCTTCAGGTAGACCGGCAGATCGGCCGGCCAGCCGGCATCGAGGAGGATGCGCACCTGATCGGGACGGTGCACGACGGGAATCAGCCGATGGCGGATCAGCAGCGGCAGTTCGTCGGCTGAATAAAAGCCTTCGAGCAGCAGGATGGGCAAATCAAGCCCCGCCTCGCGCAAGGCGACCGCGCGTTCGACTTCGATCAGAGCGAAGCCATCGGTCAGGTCGGCCAGCGCAGCGACCGCGCGGTTCAGCCCGTGGCCATACGCATTCGCCTTGACGACGGCCCAGAGCTTCGCTCGGCCCGCATGGCGACGGGCAATGCCGAAGTTGTGCCGCAGCGCGGACAGGTCGATGACGGCGCGGATCGGGCGCGACATGCGTGACGGCGCCTCGTCCCGCGGCCTAGCGGGTTTTGTGTTCCTTGAGCCTCTCGGCTGCGAAGGTAACGAAGGACGTCACCAGCCGCGAACGGAACTTTTCCTTCGGATAGACCATCGAGAGCTTGCGCACCAGCCGCGGCTTGAGCGGGATCGACACCAGCGAGCCGAGCCGCAGCGAATTGATCACCGAAGCGCGCGAGGCGATGGCGTAGCCGAGACCGGTTTCGACCACTTCCAGCAGCGCGAGCGGGCTGCCGAGCTCCATCACCGGCACCAGATGATCGACGTCGATGCCGTGCTTGTGCAGATAGACTTCGGTGAATTCGCGCGTACCGGAACCGGGCTCGCGCGACACGAAGGGATGGTCGACCAGGTTCTGCGGGGTGATTTCCTTGAGGCGGGCCAGCGGGAACTTCGGGCTGCAGACCACCTGCATCTCGTCCTCGCAGCAGACTTCGGTCTGCAGGTTGGGCTGGTGCGAGGGCGACTCGATGAAACCGATGTCGAGCGTATGCTCGGCAACGCGCGTCTCGATGCTTTCGGAGTTGGCGACGACGAGGCGGGGCTTGACGTTCGGGTACTTGGTCTTGAATTCGCCCATGATGCGCGGCAGGAGGAACTCGGCAATCGTCGTGCTGGCGCCGACCAGCAGGGAACCGCCGATCTCGCCGGTCATTTCGGCCAGGCGGACATCCATTTCGCTGGACAGGCCGAGAATCTTCTCGGCATAGGACAGCACCAGTTCGCCGGCCGGCGTCAGGGAAATGCGGCCGTGGCCGCGATCGAAGAGACGGGTGTTGAAATGCTCTTCGAGCTGCTTGATCTGGAAAGTGACGGCGGGCTGCGTCATGAACAGGACTTCAGCAGCCTTTGTGAAGGAGAGCTGCTTGGCAACGGCATGGAATACCTGGAGCCTGCGATCAGCCATGGTCTCACCCCTTGTTTAGTTATTGGCGACGTGGGGCGCTATTGAAGCACAATTCCTGCATATAAGAAAGCCTGATAGCCTACGATCCATCCCCCTTATTGGCGACGCTGCCTGAGGGGCAGCCGGGACGGGCCACCGGGGCGCAATGACTTTCGTGATATAAAACCGCGCCGATGACCGCCACCCCCACCTCCCGCGCATGGATGCACTACGCCAAGAAAATTCTTTGGCTGGCCTGCGTCGGGCTCGTCGTCGGCTGGTCGCTCTGGCTGCTGTATTCGAAGTTGCGCGGAGAAGTCGCCGCCGATCCGGTCGCCAATGAACTGCTTGCTTCAGGCGGGTTCTGGATCAGCCTCAAGGTCATTGCCGAGTCGATCGGCCGCAGCATCGGCAATGTGCCGGCGACCGGCTATCTGCTGGCCAGCCTTTCCGCGCTGATGGCCTATGTCGCGCTGGCCTGGTACGACCGCATCGCCCTGATCCACCTGAACCGGCATCAGGAGATTTCCTGGCCCTTCATCGCCGCGTGCTCGTTCGTGACCTACGCCCTCGGCCACAATATCGGCGCTTCCGTGCTGTCCGGCGGCTTGGTGCGGCTGCGGGCCTATAGCGCGTCCGGCCTGACGGCCGTGGAAGTTGCGATTCTGGTCGCGCTGTGCTCCTTCACTTTCGCCTTCGGCACGGTGCTGTTGCTGGGCATCACTTTCGTTGTCCATCCCGAGATCGTCCAGCCGCTCGACGCCCTGATCCCCTTCCTGGCCCTGCCGGCCACGTTGGTGCAAGGGATCGGCGCGGTCATGCTCGGCCTCTGCGGCCTCTACGTTCTCGGTTCATGGCTGCACTTCAAGCCCGTGCATTTTCGCTCGGTGCATATCGTCTATCCGCGGCTGCCGGTCGTGGCCCGCCAGCTGATGGCCGCGCCGCTGGAGTTGATCGCGGCCGCCGGCATCATCTACTTCGTGCTGCCCGACACCGGCAATCCCGGCTTCCTGATCGTCCTGGGCGCCTTCCTGCTCTCTTTCTCCGCCGGACTGATATCGCAGACTCCCGGCGGCATCGGCGTCATGGAAGCGGTCTTCCTCGCGGTACTGCATACCGTGCCGCCCTCCGACGTCATCGCCGCCCTGCTGATCTGGCGCCTGATGTATCTGCTGATCCCGCTGGCGATCTCGCTGCCGCTCGTGGTTGCCTTCGAGCGCGCCCAATTGCGCCGAACGGGTTGACCGCGCAGAAAGGAAAAAGCCGATGACCTTGCGGTCACCGGCTTTCGTGTTCTGGCGCGCCCGGAGCGATTCGAACGCCCGACCCCTTGGTTCGTAGCCAAGTACTCTATCCAACTGAGCTACGGGCGCCTTGAACGAGGCGCGCACTATAGCGGAAATGCCTTTTGGCGTAAAGTCCGCCCCCCACATTTTTTAATAACAGGCTTTCCCTGCCTCAATTCATCCCTTGCCTGCCGTGTTCCGGAAGGCAAGCTTGCCATCCACCATGAAACAGACCTACGACGAATCCTCCTTCCGGGTCCTGAAGGGGCTGGAGCCCGTGCGCGAGCGCCCGGGCATGTACACGCGCACCGACTCGCCGGCCCACATCATCCAGGAAGTCATCGACAACGCCGCCGACGAAGCCCTGGGCGGTTTTGCCAGGCACATCCACGTGGGCGTCGCGCGCGATGGCGCAGTGACCGTGACCGATGACGGCCGCGGCATCCCGGTCGGCCCGCATCCCGAAGAGAAGCTCCCTGTCGTCGTGCTGGCCTTCACCCGCCTGCACGCGGGCGGCAAGTTCGACAAGAAGGCCGGCAATGGCGCCTACGCCTTTTCCGGCGGCCTGCACGGTGTCGGCGTGGCGGTCACCAATGCGCTGTCCATCAGTGTCGATGTCGAGGTGCGCCGCGAGGGCAAGATCCACGCGGTGAGCTTTTCCGAAGGTGGCGAAAAGGTGTCGCCGCTCCGCGTCGCTGGCGACTGCGGCAAGCAGACCGGCACGCGCGTCCGCGTCGTGCCGGACCCCAGGTATTTCGACTCGCCAAGGGTGCCGCAGGGCGAACTGGAGCGCCTGCTCCGCTCCAAGGCCGTGCTGCTGCCGGGCGTGAAGGTCACGCTCGCGGTCGAACAGGCCGATGGCAATCTGGCCGAAAAGACCTGGCGCTATCCCGAAGGACTGGCCGGCTATCTGAAGGAAATCGCCGGCGAAGATCAGGCGGTGGCGCCGGTCTATGCCGCGGAAAACTACGCGGGCGGCGAAGACGACAACTTCGCCGCCGGCGAAGGCGCTGCCTGGGCGCTCGGCTGGTGGCCCGAGAATGCGCCCACCGAGTCCTACGTGAACCTGATCCCGACCGTCGCCGGCGGCACGCACGAATCCGGGCTGCGCGCCGGCGTCTTCGATGCGGTGAAGAGCTTCATCGAGCACCACGCGCTGCTGCCGCGCGGCGTCAAGCTGCAGCAGGAGGACATCTGCTGCAGGATGGGCTTCGTGCTTTCGGCGCGCATCCTCGATCCGCAGTTCCAGGGGCAGGTCAAGGAAAAGCTCAACTCGCGCGAGGCGGTGAAACTCGTCGCCGGCATGGTGCGCGACCCCTTCGAGATCTGGCTCAACCAGCACGTCGAGGCGGGCAAGGCGATCGCGGAACTCGCGATCAAGCAGGCGCTGGCGCGCCAGAAGAACGCCCAGAAGGTCGAGAAGAAAAAGCAGTCCGGCGTCGCCGTGCTGCCGGGCAAGCTCTCCGACTGCGAATCGACCGATATTGCCGAGAACGAACTGTTCCTCGTCGAGGGCGACTCGGCTGGCGGCTCGGCCAAGATGGCCCGAAACCGCGAGACGCAGGCGATCCTGCCGCTGCGCGGCAAGGTGCAGAATTCCTGGGAGATCGAGGCCAACCGCCTGTTCGCCAACAACGAGATCCACGACATCGCGGTGGCGCTGGGCATCGAGCCCCATTCGGCAACCGACAACCCCGACCTGGCCAACCTGCGCTATGGCAAGCTCGTCATCATGTCCGACGCGGACGTCGACGGCGCGCACATCCAGACGCTGCTGCTGACCCTTTTCTACCGCCACTTCCCGGCGCTGATCGCCCGCGGCCACGTCTTCATCGCCCAGCCGCCGCTCTACCGCGTCGACGTGCCGGCCAGCGGGAAGAAACGACCCGCCAAGCGGCTCTACGCGCTCGACGACGGCGAACTCGACGCCATCAAGGACCGGGTCCAGAAGGAAGGCATCACGCTGGACAAGGTCGAGGTCGGCCGCTTCAAGGGCCTGGGCGAGATGAATCCCGAACAGTTGCGCGAGACGGCCATGGACCCGGCGACGCGCCGCGTGCTGCCGGTGTTCGAGCGTAGCGAAGCGCATGAGGACACCCTGAAACTCTTCAACCTGCTGATGGGCAAGGGCGAGGCTTCCGGCCGCCGCGCCTGGATGGAGGAAAAGGGTAACCTGATCGAGGCCGACGTATGAGCCCCAATTCCCCTTCGACTCCGGACCTGTTCGAGGTGGCTCCGCCGGCCCCACCTGCTGCCCCACCAGAACCGACTTTCCCGGAAGACGCCCTGCCCCTCGACCGCTACGCCGAGCGCGCCTACCTCGCCTACGCGATGAGCGTGGTGAAGTCCCGCGCCCTGCCGCAGGTCGAGGACGGCCTGAAGCCCGTGCAGCGCCGCATCCTGCACGCGATGAACGAGATGCGGCTCGCCGCCACGGCCAAGCACGTCAAGTCGGCGCGCGTCGTCGGCGACGTCATCGGCAAGTTCCACCCGCACGGCGACACCAGCGTCTACGATGCGATGGTGCGCGTCGCCCAGGACTTCTCGCTGCGCTATCCGCTCGTGGACGGCCAGGGCAACTTCGGCTCGCGCGACGGCGACGGCGCGGCGGCGATGCGCTACACCGAATGCCGCCTGACCCCCATCGCCGAACTGCTGCTCGCCGAGATCGACCGCGGCACCGTCGACTTCGTGCCCAATTACGACGGCACGATGACCGAGCCGGCGCTGCTGCCTGCCCGCCTGCCCTTCGTGCTGCTCAACGGCGCCTCGGGCATCGCCGTCGGCATGGCCACCGAGATCCCGCCGCACAACCTGCGCGAGGTGGCCGAGGCGTTGAAGCTGGTTATCCGCAAGCCGACCGTGCAACTCGACGAAGTGCTCGCCGTGCTGCCGGGACCGGACTTCCCCGGCGGCGGCCAGATCATCTCGACCGCCGCCGACATCCGCGCCGCCTACGAGGGCGGCCGGGGCAGCATCCGCATGCGCTGCCGCTGGCGCATCGAGGAACTGGCGCGCGGCCAGTGGCGCGTCATCGTCCATGAGCTGCCGCACGGCGTCTCCACCGCCCAGGTGCTCTCCGAGATCGAGGCGATCACCAACCCGCAGCCGCGCCTTGGCAAGAAGGACGTGACGCAGGAGCAGAAGAACCTCAAGCAGGCGATGCTCGGCGTACTCGACGCCGTGCGCGACGAATCCAACGAGAAGGAGCCCGTGCGCATCGTGCTCGAGCCGCGCAGCTCGAAGGTGCCGCAGGACGAATTCATGGCCGTGCTGCTGGCGCGCACCAGCCTCGAAGCCAACGTGCCGATCAACATGACGATGATCGGCACCGACGGCCGGCCGGCGCAGAAGCCTCTCCTGGCGATGCTCCACGAGTGGGTCGCGTTCCGCCACGCCACCGTCGAGCGCCGCTCCGCGCATCGCCTCGGCGAAGTCGAACGCCGCCTGCACATCCTCGCCGGCCGCATGCTCGCCTTCCTCTCCATCGACAAGGTCATCAAGACCATTCGGGAAGCGGATGAGCCCAAGACCGAGCTGATGAAGAAATTCAAGCTCAGCGAGATTCAGGCCGAGGACATCCTCGAGATCCGCCTGCGCCAGCTGGCCCGCCTCGAAGGCATCAGGATCGAGCAGGAACAGAAGGCGCTGGCCGAGGAGGCGAAGGACCTGCGCCGCATCCTCGAGGACCGCAAGGAACTCACCAAATTGGTCGTGCGCGAGATCACCGAGGACGCGAAAAAGTTTGGCGATGACCGCCGCACCCTCATCGAAGCCGTCGCCCCGGTCAGCACCGCCGAGGTGGCGATCCCCGACGAGCCCGTCACCGTCATCGTCTCGAAAAACGGCTGGGTGCGCACCCGCCAGGGCCATGGCATCGACCCCGCGAGCATCGGCTACAAGACTGGCGACTATCCTTATCTGGTGCAGGAAAGCCGCACCGTCTGGCCGCTGGTCGTCATCGACACGAATGGAAGAGCGTACAGCGTGCGCGTCGCCGACCTGCCCGGCGGGCGCGGCGACGGCGCGCCGCTCGCGACGCTCGTCGACTTCCAGGACGGAGGCAAGCTGGCCCATGCGCTCACGGACAGCCCGGAAACCCAGTACCTGTTCGCCAACTCCGGCGGCTACGGCTTCATCGCCAGCGTTGCCGACCTCGTCTCGCGCAACCGGGCCGGCAAGGCCTTCATGAGCCTGGAGAAAGGCGAGAAGCCCCTCGTTCCGGCAAAAGTCGGCGCCGGCGGGACGGCAGCTGCCATCTCTGCAAGTGCCCGGCTGCTGCTCTTCCCGCTCGCCGACCTCAAGACCATGGCGAAGGGGCGCGGCACCATCCTGCAGGACATCGACCCGAAGGACGAACTCGCGGCGACGGCCGTCGGCAGCGCCGCCTTTGTCGTCACCGGCAGCGGCCGCGGCGGCAAACCGGTGGAATGGAAGCTCGCGGCGAAGGATGCCGACGCCTACCGCGGCCAGCGCGCCCGCAAGGGCCACGCCATCCCGGCGAAAATCAAGCCGACCGGACTGTATTCGGCCTCTTAAGCTAAATACTCGAAACAGGTATAATCCGCAGGCTTATGAGCACCGAGAAAAAAGAACCCGCGACGCGCTACTGCTATCACTGCCGCACGCATCACCCCGTGGAGGAGATGAAGCTGCTGGTCACCAAGACAGGATCGCGTTGGCGCTGCATCAAGAGCATCGAGGCGGTGAAGCGTTCCAAGGAGGATCGCGACGCCTACGGACGGCAGGTTTCGGCGGCCAACCAGGCCGAGGCATCCGGCCGCGCCCGCATGCTCAACAAGATCCAGCAGGGACGCTGAACCTCATCGCAGACGTTCGCGCAGGCCGGACATGCGTTCGGCGCGGCGTTCTATCGCCGCGCCCAGCACTTCCGCGCCGCCCCGGAGCGTCACGCGCCGTTTCGCCCGGGTAACGCCGGTATAGACCAGTTCGCGCGTCGCCACCGGTGAGATGCTGTCCGGCAGCGCCAGCAATACCTCCCCGAATTCCGAGCCCTGCGACTTGTGCACCGTCATCGCCCAGGCCGGTTCCCATTCAGGCAGGCGCTGCAGCGGAATCCAGCGCCACGCGTTACCGGTGTTCCCGGCGTCGCCGGGAAAACAGCACTTGAGCTGGCCATCCGCCGGGTCAGGCAGAACCAGGCCGATATCGCCGTTGAACACGCGCAGCAGCGCATCGTTGCGCAGGACCATGATCGGCGTGCCCGCTGCGGGACGCATGCCCGCGCTGCCCAAGGCCCCGCTGCCCAAAGCCCGATTGAGCGCGGCAGCGTCCTGCCGGTGGGCGCACAGCAGGCGGAAGCGGTCGAAGCGCGCAAACAGTTCCGGCGGGGCCAGGCCCTCCGCCACGCCTTGCCGGAAGTCGCGGTACCCCTCGCGTGCCGCGTCGATCAGGGCGCGCTGGTCGCCCTGCGCTACCCAGTCCAGATCGCCCTGCCCCGCCTGCAATTGGGCGAGCGCGCCCGCCGCGTCGCCGGCGCGCAGCCGTTCGGCCAACCGGCCGATGCCGCTGTCTGCGCCGAAGCGGAAGCTCGTGGTCAGTGGCGCGACACAGG
This sequence comes from Pseudomonadota bacterium, assembly GCA_021849505.1. Classification (GTDB taxonomy): domain Bacteria; phylum Pseudomonadota; class Gammaproteobacteria; order Burkholderiales; family Rhodocyclaceae; genus Sulfuricystis. The sequence continues at coordinate 17,348 of JAJZSW010000018.1, read as the reverse complement.
AGGCCAGGCGTGGGCTGTCGCACAGGTCGGCGAACACCGCGCCCGCCTCGACGGCGGCGAGCTGGTCGCGGTCGCCGAGCAGGATCAGCCGCGCCGCCGCCGGCAGGGCGTCGAGCAGATGCGCCATCAGCGACAGGTCGATCATCGAAGCTTCGTCCACGACCAGCACATCCACCGCCAGCGGCCGTTCGCGATGATGCCGGAAGCCGTTGCCGGCGGCGCGCACGCCGAGCAGGCGATGCACGGTGCGCGCACCGGCGGCAACCTCGACGCCGGCGGCGCGCAGCGCCTCACCCATGCGCGCCGCCGCCTTGCCGGTCGGGGCGGCGAGGGCGATGCGCAGGCCGGGATGGCTGAGCTGCAGCAGGCCGATGATGCGCGCCAGCGTGTGTGTCTTGCCGGTCCCCGGCCCGCCGGCAATCAGCGCCAGCCGGTGCGTCAGCGCGATGCGCGCCGCCGCGCGCTGGCCGGCGTCGGCGAAACGTTCCGCCAGCCGCGCCTCGTCGCTCGCGTCCAGGGCCGCAGGCGCGGCGCTGCGCGCCAGCAGATCCGCGGCGACGCGGCGCTCGTATTCGAAGTAGCGCCTCAAGTAGAGGCGGCGGCCGTCCCAGACCAGCGGCGTCCAGTCGTCCGCCGTGCCGACGATTTCCAGCGACGGCAGGCGCGCGCGCCAGTCCGCGCGCGCCGCGGCATCCAGCTCGGCGGCCCAGGGCCCCCAGCCGGCCTCGCAGTCGAGATCGGCGCAGACATGGCCGGCCTGCGTCGCCAGTGCGGCCAGCGCAGCCGCCTGCTCGCCGAGCGGGTCTTCCTTGCCGAGGAAGCGGGAGAAATGGGCGACGACGGACGGCAGGCTCATGGCAAGAACTCCGCGATCTCGCCGAGCGATGGCCGGGAAAAGTGGATGCCGTCCGTGCTGCCCGGCCGCATGCCGCGCAGGAACAGGTAGAACACCCCGCCGAAGCCCGCCTCCCAGTCGTGTTGCGGCTCGCGCAGCGCCAGGGCCCGCTGCAGCGCGGCCGCATAGATGCGCAATTGCAGGTCGTAGCGGTGCGCCTGCATCGCCGCCTCGAGCGCCGCCGGCCCGTAGTCCTCCAGCCAGTTCGACTTCCAGTCGACGATGTACCAGCGGCCTTCATGGCGGAACACCAGGTCGATGAAGCCTTTCATGTAGCCTTCCCGTTCTGCGGGCGAGCCGAGTGGAAAGGCGAACTCCAGTTCGACCAGGCGCTCGCTACGCGGGATGTCGGCCAGCTTCAGGCCGGCCGCGTTCAGCGGCGTGGCGAGCACGTCGCCCGCCAGGCGTGCGAGCACCGGACGCCATTCCGGCGCGTAGCCGAATTCCTCCAGCACGGCCGCAGCCACCGGGCCGAGCGGCGCGCGCTGCTGGAAGTCGATGCGCTCGAACAGGGCGTGCAGGCAGCTGCCCGCCCGCGTGCCGCGGGGGAAATCGTGAATCGAACTGAAAGTCGGCGCTGGCGCGACGGCACTATGCGGCACGACCGCATCGCGATCCGCCACATCACCCCGTTCCGCCTCCTCCGCCAGGCGGGCGGCGAGCGAGGAGAAGCTCTGCACCCGCCAGGGGGCGGGAATCCTTCCGGCGAACACCCGTGGCTGGAGTGCTGGCGCCGCTTCCTCGGCAGTCACGGGGGCGACGCCGTCCGCGGGCAGCGGCATGACGCGCAATGCGCCGTCGAGCCGGGCTTCGAGGTCCTGCAGCGCCGCCGTTTCGTCATGTGCGGCCAGCCAGTCGGCCAGCCAGGCGCGGGGGTCGCGATCGACGTCTGCGCGCGGCCCGAACAGCAGCCAGGCCAGCGGTGAACGCGCGCAGTTGTTGACCTTGCCCCAGGCGACGACGCAGCGATGCTCGGCGCGCGTCAGCGCCACGTAGGCGAGGCGCAGCTCCTCGGCCGCGCTTTCGCGGTCGGCCCGCGCGCGCAGGGCGGCGAGCGCGTCCGAGCCGAAATCGAGGCAGGCCGCGCCATCGCCATGCGCCATGTCGTGCGCCAAAACGGGCCAGCCCTTGTCGTCCTCCTCGGGGCCGAGCCAAAGGAAGGGGCAATAGACGACCGGATACTGCAGGCCCTTCGCGGCATGCAGCGTGACGATGCGCACCAGCCGCGCGTCGCTCTCCAGCCGCAGCTGACTTTCCTCGCCTTCCGGCGCATCGCGCTGGCGGACGATGTGGCGCGCCAGTCCCTCGGCATCGAGCGCGGCGCCCTGCTCGGCCGCCTGCAGCAGTTCGGCGAGATGGCGGTAGTTGGTCAGGCGGCGTTCGCCGTCCGGCCGGGCGAGCACGCGCGCGACCACCTCCTCGCGCCGCAGCAGCCGGCGCCACATCGCCATGAAGCCGCGCTCGCGCATCAGCAGCAGGTCGTCGTGGAAGCGCTCCAGCCGCTCGCTCCACGCGCCAGCCTGATCGGTGTCGTCGCGCCAGGCGGCCAGCCGCACGGCATCCGCGCCGAGCAACACCGTCGCCAGCGCCGCGCGCACCAGCCCCTCGCGCGCCGGGGCGGCCACCGCGAGCAGCAGGCGCTCGATTTCGACGGCCTCGTCGCTGTGCCAGACGCTGCCACCCCCGCCGCTGACGCTGGCGATGCCGTGGCGTGCCAGCGCCGCCCGGACGGCATCGCCTTCGTGGTGCTTGCGCACCAGCACCGCGATGTCGCCGCCGCAGAGGGCACGGCCGTCGAGGGTGGCCTGCCCTGACGCGCCCAGCCGCAGCAGCCGGGCGATGTCGGCGGCGACCGCCTCGGCGGCCATCGCGCGCGCCGCATCCTTCGTGAAGCTTTTAGCCCCTTGCGGCGCTTGCATCGTCCACAGCGTCAGCGGTGCAGAATCGTCGGCGATGGTCAACACCGCCCGCGTCATGTCCGCGGGGCGCGCCGCCTCATAGGGCATGCCGTCGAGCAGGAAGGGCAGCGGCCGCGCGAACAGCTCATTCACGGCAGCCAGCAGCGGCGCATCGGAGCGCCGGTTGTCGAGCAGCGCGTAGCCGGTGTCGGCGCGCGCCCGCGCTTCGAGATAGGCGAAGATGTCCGCGCCGCGGAAGCCGTAGATCGCCTGCTTCGGATCGCCGACGAAAACCAATGGCCGCTCGGTCGTGCCGAAGATGCGCGTGAAGATGCGCAACTGCAGGGGGTCGGTATCCTGGAACTCGTCGACGAGCGCGATGCGGTAGCGCGCCCGCAGGCTCTCGACCAGCCGCGGCCCGGCGGGACCCGCCAGCGCCCGGTCGAGATCGACGAGCAGGTCGTCGTAGGTCTGCTGGCCGCTGCGCCGCTTTCTTTCCGCCAGCTCGACGCGCGCCGCCAGCAGGAAATCCCGCAACAGACGGCGGGTCTCGGCTTCGTACACTGCCTGCAGGCGCTGAGCACACGCCAGCAGTTCATCCATCGCGGCGAAGAAGGGGTGATCCGGTGGCTGCCCCCCCTGATTCAGTCGTGCGCTGATCTTTGCAAGCCCGAAATGATCGGCATCTTTCGGCAACGGCAACAGTGCTGGCTTGGCAGACATCCAGTGATCGAGCGCGGCGATGCGCGGCTGCATCTTTGCCGCGCTGTAGCTTTGCCGGTTGAGGTTTGCGTTGGCTAGCCAGGCAAGGATGAGCTGCGCATCCGATTGCCAGTACGCGCGCGCAGTGTCGGCCGCCGCAAAAAAATCCCGCTCTACCGATTCCCGTTCCGCTGGCTCGGGCGCCACCAGCCGGGCATCGACGCGGCCCAGATGCGCCTTGACCTTGGCGACCAGTCCGTCGGGGCCTGGCACCTGGCCGATCAGCCACTGCGCCCAGGGCGCCGAGGCATCCGCCATCGCCTTGCGCCAGGCATCGCGCGCCACGGCGGCCAGCAGTTCGCCCTGGTCGGCGATCAGCGCGCGCTCGAAAGGCAGACGGGCGGCGAAGGCGGTTTCGCCGAGCGCCCGCTGGCAGAAGCCGTGGATCGTGAAGATCGCCGCCTCGTCGAAGCTCTCGATGGCCAGCCGCAGCCGCGCTTGCGCCTCGCGCGCATCGTGGCGTTCGACCAGCGCCTGCAGGTAGGGCTCCGCCGCCGTGCCCGCGGCGAACGCCGCCAGCGCCTCGGCCAGCCGCGCGCGGATGCGGCCGCGCAGCTCGCCGCTCGCGGCGCGCGTGTAGGTGACGACGAGGATGCGGCCGATCTCGACGCGCTGCTCGAGCAGCAGGCGCAGCACCAGCGCGGCGATCGTCCAGGTCTTGCCGGTGCCGGCGCCGGCTTCGAGCAGCCGCGTGCCGGCCAGTTCGACCTCGAAGGGCGACGCGAGGGGGACGAAGTGCCGTTCAGCCATCGCCGACTCTGTGTAGCAACGGGTCGAAAACCCGGCGGCTGAGCAACTGGAACTCGGTGCCGAGCGGGTCGTCGCCATCGTGAACCTTATCGCGCAGGGCGAGCCGGATGTAGTCATCGTCGCGCTCGCCGGGTTTGCCGTGGTAACGATCGCCTTCCCACTCGCGGCGCCAGTTCTTCTGCGCCTGCCAGGCCCACGCCGTTTCCGGATAGAACGGCAATACGCGCGCCGCACCCTCCCGATAGAGCGCCAGCAGGTCGGACAGGATCTCCGCCGCCGCAGGTTCGGGCGCGAGCCTCAGCATGTCGTCGCGCGCGATCAGCGTGCTGACGGGCGGCACGCCCGGCGGCGCGGCAAGGTTCAGCAGCAGGTGGTCGAGCCAGAGGCGCAGGCGATCGCGTGAGCGCAGGCGGCCGTGGCGCACGCGCCAGAGGCCCTGGTCCGTGAGCCCGTCCAGCCGCCCGGCGAGGCGCAGGCCGGCGGACTCGAAGGCCACGGCGCAATCGGGCTGGCGCAGCGCTTCCCGCCAGGGCTGCGCTGCCTCCCAAAGGGGCAAGGCCTCCGCGCGGGCGGCGCGGGCGGCAAGCGTCCCGGCGATGCCCTGCGGCAGCCAGCCGCGCGCGCGCAGCAAGGCATCGGCCTCGTCTTCCGCCTGGCCGGCCGCCAGCGCGCCGAACTGCGCCTCGCGCAGTTGGTAGGCTTCCAGATGGTCCGGAATGAAAGGCTCGTAGGTAGCCAGCAGTTCCTCGCTCTCCTCGAGATGGATGCCGAGGCGCTCGCGCAGGAAGTAGCGCACCGGATGCGCGAAAAACCGCTGCAGCTCGGCGAGCTCGATTTCCTGCACCTCTTCGTCGCGCAGCACGTAGCCAGCAGCGCTGAAGGCGGCGACTGCCCGGCTCGCCGGCGCGGGGCAATGCTCGGCATCGAAGCTGAACAGGCGCCCGGTCGTCCCGGAAAAATAATCGCTGCCGAAGGGCTGCAGCGGATGCCTGAGGACGATCTCGTCCGCGGGCAAGCCGGTCATCGCCACCAGCGTGTCGAGCAGTTCGGCGAGCGGCGCGGCGGGCGGCAGTGACAGGTTGCTGCGCGGATCGCGCCCCGCGTAGGTGACGATCAATACATCGCCGGCGCACAGCAGGGCTTCGAGGAAGGCATGGCGTTCCTCGCCGCGCGGGTTGCGGTCGCCGGGACGCGGATGCGCCGCCATCAGGTCGAAACCCTGCGGCATCGCCGGCCGCGGCCAGGCGCCGTCGTTCATGCCGACGAGGCAGACGATGCGCGCCGCGACCGGGCGGCCGGGCTGCAGCGCGGCGATGGTCGCCGCGCCGGAAACGAAGGCCTGCGCCGACGCCTGCTCGGCGAGCCGGCCATCGAGTTCGCGCAGCAGCACGGCGAGCGGCAGCCGCACCGCGCACTGCGTCGCCTGCGCGAGCGCCTCGATCTGCGCCAGCGCCGCGCGCAGCCGCTGCGCCTGCGCTTCCTCGGCCTCGTCGGGGGCAAGGAAGCGTTCCTGCGTCGCGGCAAGCAAGCGGCACCACTCCGGTGCCGTCTCGCGCGAACTGACTTTTGCGGCAAGCTCGAACAGCGCCTCGGCAAAGTCGATGAAGCGCCCCAGCAGGTCGGCCCGCTCGCCCTCGATGCCGGGCAGCGCCAGTATGCCCTGCCAGAGGCGTTCGGGTTCATTCGGCAGCGCCACGCCCAGCAGCAGCCGGCGCAAGCCGAAGCGCCAGCTGTGCGATACCGCGTCGATGCCCCAGCGGATGCCGGCTTCGCCCAACCAGTCGCGCAGGCGCGGCAGCTCTCCCTCGTCTATGGAAAAGGCGCGGCGCAGCGCGGGCTCGTCGAGCAGCGCCAGCACGCTTTCCGCGTCGAGTTCGCCCGCCGCGACGACGCAGAGCTGCCGCAGCGCGCGCCAGAGCGGCAGCGTCGCCAGCGGCCGGTCGGCGACGGCACAGGGAATCCGCCGCGCACGCGGCGCGTTGGCCAGCACCGCCGCGACGATCGGGCCGTAGGTCTCGATGTCGGGCGTCAGGATCAGGATGTCGGCGGGCTGCAGATCGGGCAGCGCCTCGAAACGCTCGAGCAGCCGGTCCAGCAGCACCTCGGCCTCGCGCTGCGCGCCGTGGCAGTCGTGGATCTGCAGGCTCGCGTCGGGCGCAACCTCATGGCTCGCTTCCAATTCGAGGATGTCGCGCTGCACGCGGCCGAGCAGGGTCGCGGGAGGCGCTGCGAAGTAGGCATGCTCGGCGCTCGGCAACTGCGCCGCCGTGTCGGCCAGGCGCACCGTCGCATGCTGCCGCGCCCGGCCCAGCGAGGCGAGCAGCGGATGGCCGGTTTCGAACAGCACGGCGGCGTCCGGCTGCTCGATCTCGAGGCGCAAGCGCGTGCGCGTACGTTCGATATCGCCCCAGTACGCGCGGCAGGGCGCCAGCACGAAGACATGCAGGTCGATCCATTCCGCGAGGGCGGCGAACACGTCCCAGTAGAGCGCCGGCATCGCATCGACGCAGAACAGGCCGAGGCGGCGCGGCAGGCGGGCGCGCAGGGCCGGTTGCGCGCGCAGGGCCGCGAGGAAGCGTTCGCGCGGGTGTTCCTTGGCCACCCGCGGAATCTCGTCCAGCAAGGCGCGCCATATCTGGGCCTGCCAGGCCTCGTCGGCGCCGAGCCCGCACTGGCGTCCGGCGCTCCAGGCCGCGATCCAGTCCGGCCGCTCGACCAGATAGCGGTCGAACAGCGCGGCGAGCTGCCCTGCCAGCTCGAAGCGGCGCGTGCCGTCGTCGCCGTCGAGGTAATGGCCGACTTCCGGCGCGCGGCTGTCGCCGAGCAGGCGCAGCAGACGCCATTGCATCGCCGCGCGGTCGAAGGGGCTGCTCGCCGCGACCTCGGGCAGCACGCGCCCGAACAGCTGCCAGACGTAGGCTGCCGGAAACACAAAGGCATTCTGCGTCGCGATGCCCAGCGCGTCGGCGAGGCGGAAGCCCAGCCAGCGCGCCAGCGCCGTCGACGGCACGACGACCGTCTCCGGCTCCGGCAACGGCAGCGGATCGACACGCTGGAGCGCCGCCAGCGCGGCAACAAGCGCCTCGGGACGGTTGGCGAGATGGGTGTGCAGCATGGGCGAATGCTAGCCGAAGCGGGGGCTATACTCGCGCCCCATCATGAGAGTGGTCATCCAGAGGGTCAGCAGCGCCGCCGTCACGGTCGCCGGCAACACCACCGGCCGCATCGGGCCGGGCATGCTGGTGCTCGCGGGCTTCGAGGACGGCGACACGCAGGACGACATCGACTGGATGGTGCGCAAGCTCGTCGGCCTGCGCATCTTCTCCGACGCCGCGGGCGTGATGAACCGCAGCGTCGTCGAGGCCGGCGGCGAGGTGCTCGCCGTCTCGCAGTTCACGCTCTACGCGTCGGTGAAGAAGGGCAACCGGCCGTCATGGAGCCGTGCCGCCAGGGCCGAGTTTTCCGAGCCGATGTTCGACAAGTTCGTCGTCGCGTTGGGCGCCGCGCTCGGCCGCCCGGTGCCGACCGGCCTGTTCGGCGCCGACATGCAGGTCAGTCTGGTGAACGACGGTCCGGTGACTCTGGCAATCGACTCGAAGTCACCCGAGTAACTTCCTCTTCGACGATCACGGCCTCGCCCTCGATGACGTGGCCAGCGGGCGATGATGGCCCTTCCCAGCCCGGCGGCGGGTTCTCGCGCATCTGTTCGTTGATCTGCTGGCGCAGCTTGCGCGTCTTCCACCAGAACCAGCCCCAGACGCCGAGGCCCACGACCAGCGCGACCGCCAGCACGACGAGCGAAAACATGAAGCCGAGGACCAGAAGGGCCACGCCGCCGACGGCGGCGAGCAGCTTCGCGAACGGTCCGCTTTCCTGCATCGAGTTACGCATGGTCATGCCTCCGCCGGGCAGCCCCAAGGGGGCATGCGCCCCCCCGTGGGGGGCAGCGAACGAACGTGAGCGTGGGGGGCCATTAGTCTCTCCTATTTCAGCGTCAGGGCCAGCGCCAGCGGCACGAAGAGCAGCGCGCCGAGGTTGCCGATCATGACGATCGAGGCCACCTTGGCGGGCTCCTGCCGGTAGCGTTCGGCGAAGACGAAATTCAGCACGGCCGGCGGCAGTGCGCCGAAAATCATCAACAGCGCGGCATCGCTCTCATTCAGTCCGAGCAGCCGGGAAAGCAGCCAGGCCAGCAGCATCCCGGTCGCGGGACAGACCACCGCGCCGATCAGGCCGAGGCGCAGGTCGCCCCAGGTCGATACCGCGAGCCGCACGCCGAGCGAGAACAGCAGCAGCGGAATCGCCACGTCGCCGACCAGCTTGATGGCGGTATGCAGCGGTTGCCACAACTCGAAACCGGAAAGGTTGATCGCCAGCGCGAGCAGCGCGGCGAAGATCACCGGCACGCGCCAGAGATTCCAGAGCCGCGCGCGATGGTCGAGCATCCAGGTGCCGAGCGTGTAGTGCAGGGTGTTCTCGACGAAGAACAGTACCACGGCGGCGGGTAGCGCCGCCTCGCCGAAGGCGAGCATCATCAGCGGCAGCCCCATGTTGCCCGAGTTGGTGAACATCATCGGCGGCACGAAGGTCTTCGGCTGTTCGCGCAGCAGGCGCGCGATGCCCCAGGCAATGGCCCCCGAGCCGAGCACCACGCCCACCGCGCCGAGCGCCAGGCGGTCGTAGGCCGCCAGGTCGAAACTCTTCGAGACCAGCGCGGCGAACACCAGCGCCGGCACGAAGATCTCCATGTTCAACTGGTTGGCGAAAGTCATGTCGATGCCACCCGCGTCGCCGCTCAGTTTCCGGCGATAGCGCGCGTACAGCCAGCCCGCCGCGATGATCGCGAAGATCGGGAAGATGATGGCGACGATCCGCAGCAGCATGATGGAGGGAGAACAAAAAGCCCGCTGTCAGCGGGCTTTCAGGGTAGCAGGAAACTGGTGGGTGCTGACGGGTTCGAACCGCCGACATTCGCCGTGTAAAGGCGACGCTCTACCAACTGAGCTAAGCACCCGTCCGGGAGTAAACCGCCGCGCGCATTCTAGCGCGCGGCCTGGTTCAGTGCTTGATCAGGGCGGTGTCGGCCTTGGCTTCGGCGGTCGGCAGGGCGGCCGGCTGTTCGGCCACGACCGGCTCCGGCAGGGGCTCGGGCATGCGCTCCAGCGCCAGTTCGAGCACCTTGTCGACCCATTTCACCGGCACGATCTCGATGCGGTTCTTGATCGTGTCGGGAATCTCGGCGAGGTCCTTGACGTTCTCTTCCGGGATCAGCGCCAGGCGGATGCCGCCGCGTACCGCGGCGAGCAGCTTCTCCTTGAGGCCGCCGATCGGCAGCACCTCGCCGCGCAGCGTGATCTCGCCGGTCATGGCGACATCGGCGCGCACCGGGATGCCGGTCAGCACGGAGACCATCGCCGTGCACATCGCGATGCCGGCCGACGGGCCGTCCTTCGGCGTCGCGCCTTCGGGCAGGTGGATGTGCAGGTCGTTCTTCTGGTAGAAGTCGTCCGGAATCCCCAGTTGCTTGGCGCGGCGGCGCACGACGGTCAGCGCGGCCTGGATCGACTCCTGCATCACCTCGCCGAGCTTGCCGGTCGTCACCGTCTTGCCCTTGCCGGGCACGGCAACCGCCTCGACGGTCAGCAGTTCGCCGCCGACCTCGGTCCAGGCGAGGCCGGTGACCTGGCCGACCTGGTTTTCCTTCTCGGCCATGCCGAAGCTGTAGCGGCGCACGCCAAGGTACTTGTCGAGGTTCTTGGCATTGACGACGATCTTGTTCTTGCGCTGGCGCAGCACGAGCGACTTGACCACCTTGCGGCAGATCTTGGACAGGTCGCGCTCGAGCGCGCGCACGCCGGCTTCGCGCGTGTAGTAGCGCACGATGTCGCGGATCGCATCCTCGGTGACGGTCAGCTCCTCGCGCTTCACGCCGTTGGTCTTCATCTGCTTGGGCAGCAGGTAGCGCTGGGCGATGTTGACCTTCTCGTCCTCCGTGTAGCCGGAGAGGCGGATCACCTCCATGCGGTCGAGCAGCGGCGGCGGAATGTTGAGCGTGTTCGCGGTCGCCACGAACATCACGTCTGACAGGTCGAAATCGACCTCGATGTAGTGGTCCTGGAAGGTGTGGTTCTGCTCGGGGTCGAGCACCTCCAGCAGCGCCGAGGACGGGTCGCCGCGGAAATCCATGCCGAGCTTGTCGACCTCGTCGAGCAGGAACAACGGGTTCTTGACGCCGACCTTGGTCATGTTCTGCAGGATCTTGCCGGGCATCGAGCCGATGTAGGTGCGCCGGTGGCCGCGGATCTCGGCCTCGTCGCGCACGCCGCCGAGCGCCATGCGCACGAACTTGCGGTTGGTGGCCTTGGCGATCGACTGGCCGAGCGAGGTCTTGCCGACGCCGGGGGGGCCGACGAGGCACAGGATCGGCGCCTTGAGCTTGTCGACGCGCTGCTGCACGGCGAGGTACTCGACGATGCGCTCCTTGACCTTCTCGAGGCCGTAGTGGTCCTTGTCGAGGATCTTCTCGGCGGCGCCGAGGTCCTTGGAGATGCGCGACTTCTTCTTCCACGGCAGGCCGATCAGCGCGTCGATGAAGTTGCGCACGACGGTCGCCTCGGCGGACATCGGCGACATCAGCTTGAGCTTCTTGAACTCGCTGTTGGCCTTGGCCAGGGCTTCCTTGCTCATGCCCGCGGCCTTGATCTTCTTTTCCATCTCCTCGATGTCGGCACCCTCTTCGCCTTCGCCGAGTTCCTTCTGGATCGCCTTGACCTGCTCGTTGAGGTAATACTCGCGCTGGCTCTTCTCCATCTGGCGCTTGACGCGGCCGCGGATGCGCTTCTCGACCTGCAGGATGTCGAGCTCGGTCTCGAGCTGGCCGAGCAGCTTGTCGAGGCGGTCGTCGACATTGAACATCTCGAGGATTTCCTGCTTGAGCTCCAGCTTCATCGGCAGGTGGGCGGCGATGGTGTCGGCCAGCCGGCCCGCTTCCTCGATGCCGGACAGCGAAGTCAGGATTTCCGGCGGAATCTTCTTGTTCAGCTTCACGTACTGGTCGAACTGCGCCAGGATCGTGCGGCGCATCGCCTCGATCTCGTGGCTGCCGCGCTCGTTGAGCGGCACGGGCTCGATTGCGGCGACGAACAGGGCCTTGCGGTCCTCGACGCTGGTGATGCGGGCGCGCTGCGTGCCCTCGACCAGCACCTTGACGGTGCCGTCGGGCAGCTTGAGCATCTGCAGGATGTTGGAGATGCAGCCGATGTCGTAGAGGTCGGCGGTGTCCGGCTCGTCCTTGGCGGCGGATTTCTGGGCCACCAGCAGGATGCTCTTGCCGGCCTCCATCGCGGTCTCGAGCGCCTTGATCGACTTGGGCCGACCGACGAACAAGGGGATGACCATGTGCGGAAACACCACCACGTCGCGCAGCGGCAGCAGCGGCAGGGTGTTGGGCGGCAGGTCGGGGGTTTCCTTGCTTAGTTCGAGATCGTCTGACATGGACGCATCCTCTCAATGATTGACGTGTTTTTCCCACATGGGGACAGCGGGATAGGATTCAAGCCGCCGCCCGTTGAAGTGCAACGGGCAACGGCAGGATACCGCAAACCAAAGATGGCTTAATTAGAGCCGGAAACCTTGGGCTGGTCGGCGTAGATCAGCAGCGGCTGGTTGCCCGATTCGATCATGTTCTCGTCGATCACGACCTTTTCGACACCGCTCAGGCCGGGAAGTTCGAACATCGTGTCGAGCAGCACGTTTTCCATGATCGATCGCAGTCCGCGCGCGCCGGTCTTGCGCTTGACCGCCTTCCTGGCGATCGCCTGCAGGGCGGAGGGACGCACCTCCAGTTCGACGCCTTCCATGGCGAAGAGCTTCTGGTACTGCTTGATCAGCGCGTTCTTCGGCTCGATCAGGATCTGCACCAGCGCGTCCTCGTCGAGCTCGGACAGGTTGGCGACCACCGGCAGGCGGCCGATCAGTTCCGGGATCAGGCCATACTTCACGAGATCGTCCGGCTCGACCAGCGCGAGGATTTCGCTGACGCTCACGTTGGTCTTGCTCTTGACCTGCGCGCCGAAGCCGATGCCCGACTTCTCGGAACGCTCCTGGATGATCTTGTCGAGGCCGTCGAAGGCGCCGCCGCAGATGAACAGGATGTTGGAAGTGTCCACCTGCACGAAATCCTGGTTCGGGTGCTTGCGTCCGCCCTGCGGCGGCACGGAAGCGATGGTGCCCTCGACCAGCTTGAGCAGCGCCTGCTGGACGCCCTCGCCCGACACGTCGCGGGTGATCGAGCGGTTTTCGCTGCGCCGGGAAATCTTGTCGATCTCGTCGATATAGACGATGCCCTGCTGCGCCTTGGCCGGCTCGTAGTCGCACTTCTGCAGCAGCTTGGCGATGATGTTTTCGACGTCCTCGCCGACATAGCCGGCTTCGGTCAGCGTCGTCGCGTCGGCGATCACGAACGGGACATTCAGCAGGCGCGCCAGCGTCTGCGCCAGCAAGGTCTTGCCGGAACCGGTCGGGCCGACCAGCAGGATGTTGCTCTTCGACAGTTCGACCCCATCCTTGCCCTCCTTGCCACCCTTGCCGCCCGCCTCGCGGAGCCGCTTGTAGTGGTTGTAGACGGCGACCGCGAGGATCTTCTTGGCCCGCCCCTGGCCGATCACGTACTGGTCGAGCACATTGAGGATCTCGCCGGGAATCGGCAGGTCGCTGGTCGGCTTCGCGGTCTCGGTAGCGCCAGTGTCGTCGCGGATGATGTCGTTGCAAAGATCGATGCATTCGTCGCAGATGAACACCGACGGGCCGGCGATCAGCTTCTTGACCTCGTGCTGGCTCTTGCCGCAGAAGGAGCAGTAGAGCATCTTCTCGGGTCCGTTGTTCTTGTCCGCCATCGCCTAATCTCCTTGGGTCCTTGGGGGGTACGTCAGGCCGCGTCGGCGCGGCTCGTCAGCATCCTGTCGACGAGGCCGTACTCGACGGCGGCTTCGGCAGACAGGAAGTTGTCGCGATCGGTGTCGCGTTCGATGCGCTCGAGCGGCTGGCCGGTGTGCTTGGCCAGCATCTCGTTGAGGCGCTGCTTGATGAAGAGGATTTCCTTCGCGTGGATCTCGATGTCCGAAGCCTGGCCCTGGAAGCCGCCCATCGGCTGGTGGATCATCACGCGCGAGTTCGGCAGGCAGTAGCGCTTGCCGGCCGTGCCGGCCGCCAGCAGGAAGGCGCCCATCGAGGCGGCCTGGCCGACGCACAGCGTCGACACGTCCGGCTTGATGAACTGCATGGTGTCGTAGATCGCCAGCCCGGCGGTCACCGAGCCGCCCGGGGAGTTGATGTACAGGTAGATGTCCTTGTCCGGGTTTTCGGACTCGAGGAACAGCATCTGCGCGACGATCAGGTTGGCGGTCACGTCATTCACCGGCCCGACCAGGAAGATCACGCGTTCCTTGAGCAGGCGGGAATAGATGTCGTAGGCGCGCTCGCCGCGGCCGCTGGTCTCGATGACCATCGGCACGAGGCCCAGCGCCTGGGGTTCCATCATGGCCTGCGGATCGTCCTGGCGTTGCATGTTTGCATTCATGCGCGGGATCATGCCTGATTACCCATCAACTCGTCAAAAGCGACGGCCTTGTCGGTGACCTGGGCATTCGCCAGCACCCAGTCGACGACGTTGTTTTCCATCGCCAGCGCCTCGGCTTCGGCGAGCCGTTGCGGCTGGCTGTAGTACCAGCGCACGACTTCCTTGGGATCCTCGAAGGTGGCGGCGAAATCATCGACCACGGCGCGCACCTGCTCGGGCTTGACGTGCAGATCCCTGGCCTTGACCAGTTCGGCGACGATCAGGCCGAGCTTGACGCGCTTGGCGGCCTGGTCGGTGAACCAGCTCGCCTCGACCGGCATGTTCTTCATCTGCGGATTGCGCTGCTTGAGGTCCTCGAGCGCGCGTTCGGCCATCTGCTGGGCCTCGGCCTGCACCATGGCCTGCGGCACGGCGATCGGGTTGGTCTCGAGCAGGACGTTCATCGCCTGTTCCTTGATCCGGGCGCGCAGGCGCTTGGCGACCTCACGCTCGAGGTTGGCCTGGACTTCGGCGCGCATCTTCAGGGTGTCGCCGTCCTTGACGCCCAGCGCACGGGCGAAATCGGCATCGACCGCGGGCAGCTGCGGCTGCTCGACCTGCTTGACGGTCACGGTGAACTGCACCAGGTTGCCGGCCAGGTCCTTGGCATGGTAGTCGTCCGGGAACTTGACGTCGAAGGTCTTCTCCTGGCCTGCGGTAACGCCCTCCAGGGCGGCCTCGAAGTCGGGCAGCATCATGCCGCCGCCGACGAAGACCGGATAATCGGTCGCCTTGCCGCCGTCGAACTCCTCGCCGTTCTTGCGGCCGGTGAAGTCGATGACGAGGCGGTCGCCCTTGACGGCGGCACGACCCGCCGGCGCGTAGGTCGTGCGCTGCTTGCGCAGGACTTCGATGGTCTTGTCGACTTCGGCATCGGTCACGGCCAGCACCGGCTTCTCGATCGCCTTGCCGGCGACGTCGGCGATCTGGAACTCGGGATAGACCTCGAAGATCGCGGTGAATTCCATCTTCGCGGCGTCTTCGGACTTCTTCGGCTCGACGCGCGGCTGGCCGGCGATGCGCAGGTTCTGGGCGCGCACCAGTTCGCCGAAGGCCTTCTCGACGGCCGCGCCGACCGCGTCGGAATGCGCCTGGCCGCCGTACATCTGCGCCACCATCTTCATCGGCACCTTGCCCTGGCGGAAGCCCGCCATCTTGGCGGTCTTGGCGATGCGCTTGAGCTGCTGCTCCACTTCGCGCTCGATCTCGGCGAGCGTCACGGCCATGTCGATGCGGCGCTCGAGCGGATTTGCAGTCTGTTGGTTGTCCTGGGTCGTTTCCATGAAGAATCCTTGATTGAAACTGAAAAAAGAAAGTTGGCGGGGAAACTGGTGCGAAGGAAGGGACTCGAACCCTTATGCCTTGCGGCGCTGGAACCTAAATCCAGTGCGTCTACCAATTCCGCCACCCTCGCGCGACCGGTTATTTTAGCGGAATCGAACCTATACTGCCGGGCGATGCTCAAGCCCGAAAAACCGGATCACTACGAGAACTTCCCCGTTGCTTCGCTGTTGCTGCCCGCGCCCCTGCGGCCGGCCGTGGCGGCGATCTACAGCTTCGCCCGCACGGCCGACGATTTCGCCGACGAAGGCGACCTGCCGCCGGCCGAACGCCTGAGACTGCTGGACGCCTACCGCGCCGAACTCGACCGCATCGAGCGCGGGGAACCCACCGACCATTCGATTTTCCTGCGCCTGCGCCCGGTCATCGCGGCGCACGCCTTGCCGCTGCAGCCCTTCCGCGACCTGCTCGACGCCTTCGCGCAGGATGTCGTCAAGGACCGCTACGCCAGCTTCGCCGAGCTGCTGGACTACTGCCGCCGCTCGGCCGACCCGGTCGGACGCCTGCTGCTGCACCTGTTCGGCGCCGCCACGCCGGCAAACCTGCACCGTTCCGACGCGATCTGCTCGGCCCTGCAGCTCATCAATCACTGGCAGGATGTCGGCATCGACCTCGGAAAAGGGCACAATGGCCGCATCTACCTGCCGCAGGACGACATGAACCGCTTCAACGTGACCGAAAACGATCTGAGATGCCGTCGCGCCAGCGCCGACTTTCGCGCGCTGATGCGTTTCCAGGTCGAGCGCGCCCGCGCGCTGATGCTTGAGGGCGCCCCGCTCGGCCGCGCGCTGCCCGGCCGCATCGGGTTGGAGATCCGCGCCATCGTCGCCGGCGGCCTGCGCATCCTGGCCAAGATCGAGGCGGCCGGCTACGACGTGTTCAACCACCGTCCGGTGCTCGGCCCCTTCGACTGGCCGCGCATCCTCTGGAAAGCATTGTGAGTCCGGACGACTACTGCGCCGCCAAGGTCAAGGCCAGCGGCTCCAGCTTCGCGGCGAGCTTCCGCTTCCTCGACCCGCCGCGCCGGCAGGCGATCAACGCGCTCTACGCCTTCTGCCGCGAGGTCGACGACGTCGTCGACGAGTGCAGCGATCCGGCCATCGCGCAAGCCAAGCTGGCCTGGTGGCGCGACGAACTGGGCAAGCTCGAGGATCCGCGGCGCAAACCCGAGCATCCGGTCACGCAGGCGCTGGCCGCCGCGCGCGAACGCTTCGACCTGCCGGTCGAGCAGCTCGAGGAAATCATCGACGGCATGCAGATGGACCTTGATCTCTCGCGCTATGCCGACTTCGCGCAACTGCAGCTCTACTGCCACCGCGCTGCCGGCGTCGTCGGCCTGCTCGCCGCCGAGATCTTCGGCTACACCGACCGCCGCACGCTCAAGTATGCGCACACGCTGGGGCTGGCCCTGCAGCTCACCAACATCATCCGCGACGTCGGCGAAGATGCGCGGCGCAACCGCATCTACCTGCCGCAGGACGAACTCGCGCGCTTCGGCGTCGCCGAGCGCGACATCCTGAACAGTCGCCACAGCCCGGAATTCGCCGCACTGATGGCCTTCCAGGCGCAGCGCGCGCGTGAACACTACGAGCGCGCCTTCGCGCAACTGCCCACGGCCGACCGCAAGGCGCAGCGCGCCGGCCTCGTCATGGCGGCGATCTACCGCACCCTGCTCGACGAGATCGAGCGCGACGGCTTCCTCGTGCTCGACCGCCGCACCTCGCTGCCGCCCGCGCGCAAGGCCTGGCTCGCGCTCAAGACGTGGCTGCGCGGGTAGCGATAGTCGGGGCAGGCTACGCCGGCCTCGCCTGCGCGGTCGAACTCGCCGACGCCGGAATAACGGTGGAGGTCTTCGAAGCCTCGCGCACGCTCGGCGGCCGCGCGCGCGCCGTCGATCTGGACGGCATGACCGTCGACAACGGCGCCCACATCCTCGCCGGCGCCTATCACGAAACGCTGCGGTTGCTGGAAAAAGTCGGCGCTGACAGTACGGCACTCCGACGCGAGCCCCTGCACCTGGAGTTCCCCGGACACCTCAAGATTGCGGCCCCGAACCTCCCCGCCCCGCTGCATCTCGGCTGGGCGC
>JAJZSW010000091.1 GCA_021849505.1 Pseudomonadota bacterium | reverse complement strand
ACAGCAGCGCCGCCGGCCGCAGCTTGAGGAAATGCTGCGCCTTCTGCCCCAGCGTGCGCATCTGCATCATGCCGGCGAACCAGCGCACCATCGCTTCGGAATAGAGCAGCGGCGCGCGCGACAGCGCATCGACGCCGCCGGCGAGCACGAGGTTAGAACGGCCGCACTGGATGTTGGCGATGGCGGAGTCGATCGCCTGCATGCCCGAGGCGCAGTTGCGCATCACGGTCCAACCCGGCACCTTGCGGCCGCAGCCCATGCGCAGCGCGACCATGCGGCCGATGTTGGTCTCGTCCGGCGAAGGCGCGGCGCAGCCGAGGATCACCTCGTCGAGGTCGGATGGCTCGAAGGACTGGCGCAGCAGCAGCGCGCGGCCGGCCTGTGTCGCGAGGTCGGAGGCAGCGAATGGCCCGGGACCCTTCTGCGCCTTGAGGAACGGGGTGCGGGCCCCGTCGATGATGTAGATGGGCTTCATGTTCACGCCGCCAGCCGGCACTCGGCGGGTTTGTTCGCCGTCGCGATGCCGTAGTCGAAGGGGAAGTCATCCACGCGCACGACGATATCGCGCAGGTGGTTGCGGCGCTTCATCAACTCGTGCTCGGCCGCGTCGATCACGCCTGCCTCGGCGGCCACCGTCGCGATATCGCGCACGTTGGCGCGCGGATTATCCTCGAAGCGGCCAGCCTTCTCGGCCGCGCGAATCTTCGCCTCGATCGGCTCCACCTCCAGTGTGGCCTTGAGTGCGAGTTCGACGGCACCCACCGGATCGTCCTCGGTCGCCGGCAGGAAGCACTCGGCGGTGAGCCGGTCGCGCGTGGCGGACGGCGCGATCAGGGCCTGCGCGACCTGGTGGCCGAGATCGTCCGACGGCACGACATAGGGGAAGCTCCACGGGAAGATGCTGCGATAGAGGAAGGCGCCGATGAAACGGTTCGGAAAATTCGCGATCACGCCCTCGAAGGCCTGCTGGGCCTGGTACATCGCATCCCAGATGGCCCAATGGGCGAGCGGCGCGTCGGCCTGCTGGCGGCCTTCCGCCTCATAGCGCTTGAGCGTGGCGGACATCAGGAACATCTGCGCGAGGATGTCACCGAGGCGCGCCGACAGTTTCTCGCGCCGCTTCATGCTGCCGCCCATCACCAGCAGCGAAATGTCGGACAGAAAGGCGAACGCCGCCGAGAAGCGCGTGAGCTGCTGATAGTAGCGGCGCATCTCCGGCGCGACGTCGGCCTTGACCGCGACGAAGTGCGAGCCGGTCATGCCCAGCCACAGCGCACGGAAGCCGTTCCTGATCGTGAATCCGATATGCGACCATAGCGCCCGGTCGAAATCGACGAGTCCGTGGCGGCTATCCGGATTCACAGCGGCCTCCATTTCCTTGAGCAGGAACGGATGGCAGCGGATCGCGCCCTGGCCGAAGATGATCAGCGAACGGGTCAGGATGTTCGCGCCCTCGACGGTGATGCCGATCGGCACCTGCTGGTAGGCGCGGCCGAGGAAGTTCGACGGGCCGAGGCAGATTCCCTTGCCGCCGATCACGTCCATGCCGTCATTGACCACCTGGCGCGCCCGCTCGGTGACATGGTACTTGGCGATGGCCGACGCCACCGAGGGCTTCTCGCCGAGATCGACGGCGCCGGCAGTCATCTTGCGCGTGGCATCCATCATGTAGGTCGAAGCCCCCATGCGCGTCAGCGCCTCCTCGACCCCCTCGAAACGACCCACCGCCATCTTGAACTGGCTGCGCACGCGGGCATAGCCGCCGACGGCACGCGTGGTGATCTGCGCCATGCCGGTGTTCGACGAGGGCAGCGAGATCGAGCGCCCGGCCGCCAGGCACTCCATCAGCATGCGCCACCCCTGGCCGGCCATCGCCGGGCCGCCGATGATGAAATCGAGCGGCATGAAGACCTCCTTGCCGCGCGTCGGACCGTTCATGAACATCGCATTGAGCGGGAAATGGCGGCGACCGGTGTCCACGCCCGGATGGTCGTAGGGCACCAGCGCGCAGGTGATGCCGATGTCTTTCCGCCCTTTGAACTCTGGGCCCAGCAGGCCGTCGGGATCGTAAAGGCGGAACGCCAGGCCGAGGATCGTACACACCGGCGCCAGCGTGATGTAGCGCTTGTCCCAGGTGACGCGCATGCCCAGCGTTTCCCTGCCTTGCCACATGCCCTTGCAGACGACGCCGAAGTCGGGAATCGCCGCCGCGTCGGAACCGGCCCACGGGCTGGTGAGCGCGAAGGCCGGAATCTCGATGCCCTTCGCCAGGCGCGGCAGGTAATGGTTCTTCTGCGCCTCGGTGCCGTAGTGGAGCAGCAGTTCGGCCGGGCCGAGGGAATTCGGCACCATCACCGACACGGCCAACGCCGAAGAGCGCGTCGACAGCTTGGTCACCACCTGCGAATGCGCATAGGCCGAAAACTCCAGGCCGCCGTAGCGCTTCGGGATGATCATGCCGAGGAAGCCCTTCTCCTTCATGTAGCGCCAGGCCGCGGCGGGGAGGTCCTGCAACTCGTGCGTCACCTGCCAGTCGTTCACCAGAGCGCAGACCGCTTCCACTTCGTTGTCGAGGAAGGATTGCTCCCCGGCGGTCAGCCGCGGCACCGGATAGGCCATCAGCTTCTTCCAGTCGGGGTTGCCGCGGAACAGCTCGCCCTCCCACCAGACGGTCCCGGCTTCCAGCGCCTCGCGCTCGGTATCCGACATGCGCGGCAGCACCTTGCGATAGGTGGCGAAGATCGGCCGGGTCAGCAAACGACGACGGACGGGCCTGACCCACAACAGGACGACCAGCATCACGACGAGCAGAATGAACAGGGTGTTCATGCGTCCTCCTTGGGCGGGACTAAGCGGTGGCGGAAAACTGCGGCAAGGGCGCGCGCAGCCCCCCCAGCAGGAAGGACATCAGGCGCGGCAGCAGGCGGTCGAGGCGGTCGGTGGCGTCGGCATCCTCGATCTGCCAGTCGGTCACCAGGCGCAGCGCATCGGTGCCGGCGATCGCGTAAGAAGTCGCGCCCAGCATGAAATGGAAGCGCCAGAC
Source organism: Pseudomonadota bacterium (assembly GCA_021849505.1). Lineage (GTDB taxonomy): Bacteria > Pseudomonadota > Gammaproteobacteria > Burkholderiales > Rhodocyclaceae > Sulfuricystis. Next base: position 5,810 of record JAJZSW010000091.1, on the reverse strand, counting down.
GATCTCGGCCTTGGGCACATCCGGCAAGGCCTTGAACAACGCGGCCTTGTAACGCTCCATCACCTCGCTGTACTCCTTGGCGAGAAAAGTGCGGATGAAATCGGACGGCTCGGTCAGCGTGCGGCCCAGCAGGCGCAGGAAGGTGATGCCGCCGTGCGCTTCATCCTGGGCCATCCGCAACAGCGTACCGAAGAAGCCATCGACGATCTGCGAGGGCTTGAGCGGCTTGCCGCCCGACTTGCGCTCCATCTCGTCGAGAACGCGCAGACGCTCGCCGTTGAGCCAGTCGAGCCGGCGCCGGAAGACCTCCTGCATCAGCGACTCCTTGGACCCGAAATGGTAGTTCACCGCGGCGAGATTGACCCCGGCGGCCCCGGTGATCAGTCGCATCGAGGTGCCGTCGAAACCGTTCGCCATGAACAGCTTTTCCGACGCGTCGAGTATGCGTTCGCGGGTATCGACAGCACGAACCTCCAGCACTGCTGGCCTCCTTTAATTCATACGTTCGTTTGAATGATAAGTAATGTTTTTAAGCAAAGCAAGATTTTTTGGATGAGGCCAGCCTCAGGCCGGCAAGGCGGTCTCGACCAGCTTGACCCAGTAGCGGATGCCGGTGGCGATGATCTCGTCGTTGAAGTCGTAGTGCGGGCTGTGCAGCATGCAGCCGCCCGCCCCCGGCCCGTTGCCGAGCCAGACGTAGCAGCCGGGCACGGCACGCGCCAGGTAGGCGAAATCCTCGGCACCCATGCTCGGCTTGAGGTTGACATGGACGCGCTCGGCGCCCACCGTCGCGGTCGCGGCGGCCAGGCTGAACCCCGCCGCCTCGGGGGCGTTGAGCGTCGGCGGATAACCGCGCAGGAAATCCAGATCGACCTTGACGCGATGGGTCAACGCAATGCCCTCGCAGACGCGGCGCATGCCCGCTTCCAGCGCATCCTGCAGCGCCGGATCGAAGCAGCGCACCGTGCCGCCGAGCTGCGCCTGCTCGGGCAGGATGTTGTCGGCGTGGCCGGCATGGAAGCGCGTCACGCTCACCACCGCCGGGTCGAGCGGGTCGGTCGCCCGCGACACCAGCGACTGCAATGCCTCGACCAGCGCCGCGCCGGCGAGGATCGCGTCGGTGCCCTGGTGCGGCATGGCGGCATGCGCGCCGCGGGCGTTGATGGTGATCTCGAAACGGTCGGCCCCGGCCATCACCGGCCCTTCGGTCACCGCGATGCTGCCTGCCGGCAGGCCCGGCCAGTTGTGCAGGCCGAACACCATCTGCATCGGGAAGCGCTCGAACAGGCCCTCCTCGACCATCACGCGCCCGCCGCCTTCGTGCTCCTCGGCAGGCTGGAAGATGAAATAAACGGTGCCGTCGAAATTATTCGTATCGCGCAACAAGGAGAGCGCTTCTGCCGCGCCAAGCAGCATCGCCGTGTGGCCGTCATGGCCGCAGGCATGCATGCGGCCCTCGTGGCGCGAACGATGCGGGAAGCCATTCATTTCAGGCAGCGGCAGCGCATCCATGTCGGCACGCAGGCCGATGGCGCACGGACTGTCACCCAGTTTCAAGCGTCCGACCACGCCGGTTTTCGCGATGCCTTCGAAGACTTCGAGGCCAAGTTTCTTCAGATGTGCAGCCACCACGGACGCGGTACGCGTCTCCTCAAAGGCAAGTTCCGGATGAGCATGCAGGTCGCGCCGCAGCGTGGCGATGCGCGTCGCGAGTTCAGGCAGAAAAGACAGGATCATGTGCGTTTCCTCGAAGCAGGCGAGCACTCTATCACCTACAATCGCCGGCATGAACACCGCCATCCTGCAGGCTGCGGCGCTGCGTGCGCTCGAAGCGGAATTCACGAATGTCAATCCATCCCTGATGGAGCGTGCCGGCGCCTGCGCTGCCCGCATTGCGATGGACATGCTGACCGGCCGTGCGTTGATCCTCGCCGGCCCGGGCAACAACGGCGGCGATGCCTTTGTCGTCGCCCGCCAGTTGAAGGACGCGGGCCACACGCCCGTCGTGCTGTTCGCAGATAAGCCGGACAAGCTGCCCGCCGATGCGCGTGCCGCGTACGATGCGTGGCAGGCAGCGGGCGGCACATGCGTCGCAGACTATCCGACCGGCAAGTTCGGCCTGATAATCGACGGCCTGTTCGGCATCGGTCTGACGCGCGCCATCGAAGGCAAATACGCGCACTGGATCGAATGCGCCAACGCCAGCGGCAGCCCCATCCTCGCGCTGGATTGCCCGAGCGGCCTGAACGTCCTGACCGGGCAGCTCACCGGGCCGGCGATTCGTGCAACGCGTACTGCCACCTTCATCGCGCTGAAGCCAGGCCTGCTGACCGGCGACGGCCCGGATCATTGCGGCGCCATCGATATCTGCGGCCTCGGTTTGAATGTGGGCAAGGGCGACAGCACGCTCGTCACGCCGGATCTATTCCGCGGCTGCCTGAAACCCCGCGCCCGTAACAGCCACAAGGGCAGCTTCGGCAGCGTCGCCATTCTCGGCGGCGCGCCCGGGATGGCCGGTGCGGCACTGCTCGCCGGCCGCGCCGCGCTCAAGCTCGGCGCCGGGCGGGTCTATCTCGGCATGCTCGAAGCCATCCCCGTTGATCCGGTGCAACCCGAACTGATGCTGCGCAAACCGGAAGATGCATTGAGCTTGGCGACGGTGCTCGCGACCGGCCCGGGGCTTGGCCAGTCCATGCAGGCCGGCGAACTGCTTGCACGAGTGATCGGCAGCCCCCTGCCGCGCGTCATCGACGCCGACGGCCTCAACCTGCTCGCGCAATCCCCCTTGCTGCAGCGGGAATGTGCCGTCGCGCCAGCGCCGACTTTCATCACGCCCCACCCCGCCGAAGCGGCACGGCTGGTGGGCAGCACGACGGAAGAGGTACAAGCCGACCGCGTTGCCGCGGCCCTTGAACTGGCCAGGCGCCTCAATGCCCATGTCGCGCTGAAAGGCTGCGGCACGGTCCTCGCCGCGCCCGACGGCCGCTGGTTCATCAACACGACCGGCAATCCCGGCCTTGCCAGCGCCGGCAGCGGGGACGTGCTGACCGGCATGCTCGCCGCCCTGCTCGCCCAGCACTGGCCGCCGCTCGAAGCCATGCTCGCCGCGGTGCATCTGCACGGCGCTGCCGCCGATACCTGCATTGCCGCCGGCCAGGGACCCATTGGCCTGACCGCCGGCGAACTCATCGATCCCGCGCGCCGTATTCTGAACGACTGGACAACACCATGACCTTCCCGCCCGATCTCGCCGCCGAAGTCGAACGCAATGTGCAGGCCGCGCTGGCCGAGGACATCGGCAGCGGCGACCTGACCGCGCTGCTCGCACCCGCAGCGCGCCCCGCCACCGGCATCGTCACCAGCCGCGAGGACGCCGTGCTGTGCGGCACGGCCTGGTTCGACGCCTGCCTGCGACACCTCGATCCCGCCGTGCGCATCGACTGGCAGGCCCGGGACGGCGACCGCATCGCCGCCGGTCAGGCGTTCTGCGCCATCGCCGCCGATACGCGCGCGCTGCTCACCGGCGAGCGCAGCGCACTCAATTTCCTGCAGCTGCTTTCCGGCACCGCCACGCAGACGCGCCGCTACGTCGACGCCGTCGCCGGCACGCGCGCGCAGATCGTCGACACGCGCAAGACGCTGCCCGGCCTGCGCCGCGCCCAGAAATACGCTGTCACCTGCGGCGGCGGCACCAACCACCGCATCGGCCTCTACGACGGCATCCTGATCAAGGAAAACCACATCATCGCGGCTGGAAGCGTGACCGCCGCGTTCGAACGCGCACGCGCGATCGCCCCGCCCGGCGTCTTCATCCAGATCGAGGTCGAGACGCTCGAACAACTGGCCGAGGCCCTCGACGCCGGCGCCACAATGATCCTGCTCGACAACATGGATCTGCACCAGATGCGCCAGGCCGTCGGCCTCACCGCCAGCCGCGCCGCGCTCGAGGCCTCGGGCGGCGTGCGCCTCGACAGCGTGCGCGCCATCGCCGAGACGGGCGTCGACCGCATCTCGATCGGCACGCTGACCAAGGATGTGCGCGCCATCGACCTCTCGCTCAGGCACAGCGAAGGCTAAGCTCGCTCCTTCTCTGCTAGAATCCGCGCCCTGCTGCACACCACCGCGGAGAGGTGGATGAGTGGTTTAAGTCGCACGCCTGGAAAGCGTGTTTAGGGTAATACCCTAACGAGGGTTCGAATCCCTCCCTCTCCGCCAAACACCTTGATTTTTAAGGCGATTTGGTAAAATCATCCACGAGGTGTTCAGGGCCAGCAGATGCAAAACAGCCGACGAAAGTCGGCTTTTTTGTTCCCAAGTGTTCCCAAATTGTTCCCGAATTTCCCATCTGATCCCGTTAGACCTGTTCCCGAATTGTTCCCAAATGACGTTTCGGGCCTATTCTCGATGGCCATCTTGACCAGAATTTGATGTTCTCGTTTTGGTTTTGACAATTTTTTTTGGGCGTCCAACGCCACGACGCTTGGTCTTAACGCTTACTCTGGGTTGAGTTGGTGCCGGAGTTTTCCCTGACCTTTGGCGATCAACAAAGTCGGCCAGGTCGGTCAAACAGACAAAACGCCGTCCCCCTATCTGCATAGTTGGGATCAGTTCGTTCCCTTCCGAGCGCAAATTTCGTAGCCGCTTTAGGGACACGCCCCCGAGAATTTCGCCCGCCTCACGCTCAGTGATGATCGCCTTTCCGCCCGCAGCGGACATCAGTAAATCCAACGTATTCATTGCACATGCTCCATTCACAATGCCGATTTGATGCTTGACCTCGATGGTCAGGACAAGATGAATGGTAGGGATACGATGGGATGCTGCGGGATCGAAATGTGCCCGAAAAGGACGTATTTCGAAGCGCGTTATCTGACGGTTTGAAACTACACATCCGAGCCAGCCTGCAACAAATCAAACTGGCAGGCAATGCACGCTGGAATCCGAAATTTGAAATGCGCACTTTACGGTCGCGTTTCGGTTACAAGCCCATCCTCTCCATTGCTACGATCAGCATGTCACCAAATGGAGTCCCAAAAATGAGCCACGCCACCGCAGAAAACAGCATGGAGATTCTCTCCCGCCGCTACAGCCGTTCTCTGCTTCCGCTCGCCATGGCTGCTCGCGAAATTGGCATCAACCTCAGAACGGCACACAACCAGATCAGCAAGGGGGTGTTTCCTGTTCCCACCATCCTGCAGGCCCGACGGCGCTATGTTCATGTCGAGGATCTGGCCGGGTACATCGATCAATTACGCCGTACCGGTGGAGCAGTGAAGAAATGACTATTTCGCTACCGTACTCAACCTGGCAGCCAGCTCGCGCTTCCCGGTTATTCTGAGCACTCCAATTGCCGATAGTTGCGGCTCGCGAGGGCGTGACGTTCCTGCCTCCCAGTTGTAGACGGTCTGAACCGACACCTGCAGAAGTCCAGCCACTTCCGGAGCAGACAGTTCAAGTCGCTCCCTCATGGATCGGAATCCTTTGGCGCTGAATCTAATCCTGGATGCGGACTGGTCGGCATCATGCGCGACAGCCGCTTGCGAGTTGTCCTTGCGTCGACGGGAAAGCTGTTGCTCAACCGCCGACAAGCGTTTTTTCAAGGTAGCGATTTCGGATCGATAACGACCCACAGCCTTTTTCAAACCTGCGGTTTCGGTGCGGAGTTCCTTGCGCGCCAGACGGATAACTTCTTCTCGTAGTGCGGCTGCAAAATTCGGCACGTTGATTGCCCTCGCTTGGATGATTGAAATTCGACCAACGCTGCAATGTATCAGATCGGCATAGTGCAGACAGGCACATGCCGTAACAGG
>JAJZSW010000090.1 GCA_021849505.1 Pseudomonadota bacterium | reverse complement strand
CTTGATGTCGCGATAGACGTAGTCGAAGCTCTCGGGCGAGAGCGGGCTGCCGGTCGAGAACATCGCGCGCAAAGCGGCCAGGTCGTGCGTCGCGCGCGGCTTGAGTTCGATCTTCGCGCAGGCGTCGATGAACTTGGCCGAGGTGCCGAAGTGCGTCATGCCCTCGGCCTGCGCGTAGTCGAACAGCACGCGGCCGCGCCCGACGAAGGGCGAGCCGTCATACAGCAGCAGCGTCGCCTCGGAGGCGAGCGCCGAGACCAGCCAGTTCCACATCATCCAGCCGCAGGTGGTGAAATAGAACACCTTGTCGCCGGGCTTGACGTCCGACTGCAGGCGATGTTCCTTGAGATGCTGCAGCAGCGCACCGCCGGCGCTGTGCACGATGCACTTGGGCACGCCCGTCGTCCCGGACGAATACAGGATGTAGAGCGGATGGTCGAAGGGCAGCGGCGCGAACTCGATCTCCTGCTGCGCGCGCCAGGGCGCGACGAAATCGCCGCGCGTCAGGGCATGCGGGATGCCCGAAAGATCGTGCCCGGTCTCATGCACGTAGGGCGAGACGATGACCTTGCGCACCGACGGCAGTCCCGCGACGATGTCGCGCACCTTGTCGAGCGTCTCGATCTGCTTGCCGTTGTAGAAATAGCCGTCGGCCACGAACAGCAGCTTGGGCTGCACCTGGCCGAAGCGGTCGAGCACGCCCTGCACGCCGAAGTCCGGCGAGGCCGAGGTGAAGATCGCGCCCATCGACGACGCGGCCAGCAGCGCGATCAGCGTTTCCGGCAGGTTGGGCATGTAGGCGGCGACCACGTCGCCGGCGACGATGCCCTCGGCCTTCATCGCCGCCACCAGGCGCGCGACGCGCAGATGAAGCTCGCCGTAAGTCATGCGGCGGGTGACCTTCTCCTCGCCGCGGAAGACCAGCGCCGTGCCGTCGTCGCGCCGGCGCAGCAGGTTCTCGGCGTAGTTCAGCCGCGCCTCGGGAAACCAGCGCGCGCCGGGCATGCGCTCGCCATCCACGAGGATGCGCGCGCCCTTCTGCCCCCTCACCTCCGCGAAGTCCCAGAGCAGCGACCAGAAGTCCGCGGAATGTTCGATCGACCAGCGATGGATCGCGGCATAGTCCGCCGGCAGGGCTGCACGCGCCGCGAAGGCGGTCAGGTTGGCGGCAGCGATGCGCTCCGCGCCGGGTTGCCACAGCGGGGATTCATTCATGGGGGTACAGTCGGCGGATGAAATCGGGGAGGGGCAGCGACTTGCCGGTGCGCGGGCTCCACCAGACGATCTTGGCGGCGCCTTCGGCATACAGCGTCTCATCGTCACCCTGGCCTGTGCAGCGCATCTCGTAGAAGGTCGGCAGGCTGCTGGTGCCGGGCTTGCCGATCAGCGTACGCACCTCGACGGTGGCCGGAAAGGTGATCGGCTTGAAAAAGGTGCAGCTGGCGTTGATGATGACCGGGCCTTCCTCGACATTCACGATGTCGGCAATCCCCTGCGCCACCAGCCAGTCGATGCGCGCCTGCTCGGCAAAACGGAAATAGACGGTATTGTTGACGTGGCCCAGCGCGTCCATGTCGCCCCAGCGCACGGGAATGTGCGTGACGTGAACCAGTTGATGCAAATGTTTCGATGGGTGCTGAGATTCCATGATTGCGGCCGCCTGAACAGGATCGGCAAATTATAATCGCGCCTCCGACAACACCACGAAGGGGGAGAAAGATGGAATCGATCCAGTCGATCCAACGTGAGGCGATGGAATTCGACGTGGTGGTGGTCGGCGGCGGACCGGCCGGCCTGGCGGCGGCGATCCGGCTCAAGCAGCTCGACGGTAATCTCAACGTCTGCCTGATCGACAAGGGCGCGGAAATCGGCGCCCACATCCTCTCCGGCGCGGTGATGGACCCGCGCGCGCTGAACGAGCTGTTCCCCGACTGGCAGGAGCGCGACGCCCCGCTCGACACGCCGGTGACCGAGGACCGCCTGCTGTTCCTCACCGAGAAGCGCGCCCACGCCCTGCCCGCCGCATTGCTGCCGGCCTGCTTCCACAACGCCGGCAACTACGTCATCAGTCTCGGCGCGGTCTGCCGCTGGCTCGGCCAGCAGGCCGAGGCGCTCGGCGTCGAGGTCTATGCCGGCTTCGCGGGTGCCGACGTGCTGTACGAGGATGACCGCGTCGCCGGCGTGATCACCGGCGACATGGGCGTGCTGAAGAACGGCGAGCCCGGCCCGAACTTCCAGCCGGGAATGGAACTGCGCGCCAAATACACGCTGTTCGCCGAAGGCTGCCGCGGCCATCTCGGCAAGCGGCTGGAGCAGCGCTTCAACCTGCGCGCCGGCGCCGACCCGCAGGTCTACGGCATCGGCATCAAGGAGCTTTGGCAGGTCGCACCGGAACAGCACAGCAAGGGTCTCGTGATGCACACCGCCGGCTGGCCGTTGGCCAACGACACCTACGGCGGCGGCTTCTGTTATCACTACGGAAACGACAGCCAGCCGCACCTAGTGTCCTTCGGGCTCGTCGTCGGCCTGGGTTATGCGAACCCGTATCTCTCGCCCTTCGAGGAGATGCAGCGGCTCAAGACCCACCCGGCCCTGCGACCGCTGTTCGAAGGCGGCACGCGGCTCGCCTACGGCGCCCGCGCGCTGGCCTCGGGCGGCCTGCAGGCGCTGCCGAAACTGATTTTCCCCGGCGGCGCGCTGGTCGGCGACGACGCCGGCTTCCTCGTCGCCTCGCGCATCAAGGGCTCGCACAGCGCGCTCAAGTCCGGCATGCTCGCGGCAGAAGCGACAGCGGCCGCTCTGGCCGAAGGGCGCAGCGGCGACGAACTCACCGCCTATCCGGAAGCCTTCCGTGCCTCCTGGCTGTTCGACGAACTGGAGCGCGCGCGCAACTTCAAGCCGCTGATGGCCAAGGGGCTGTGGAAAGGCTCGCTGCTGTTCGGCATCGACCAGCAGGTCTTTCGCGGCAAGGCACCTTGGACACTGCGCCTCGGCGCCGACCACGCCAAGCTCAAGCCAGCCGCGCAGTGCGCGCCGATCGATTATCCGAAGCCCGACGGCGTGCTCACCTTCGACCGGCTGTCGTCGGTCTTCCTCTCCAACACCAACCACGAGGAAGACCAGCCCTGCCACCTGCGCCTCAAGGACGACAAGGTACCTGTCGCCCTCAACCTGCCGCTCTACGCCGCGCCGGAGCAGCGCTACTGCCCGGCCGGCGTCTACGAGATCGTCGAGGAAGCCGGACAAGCGCGCCTGCAGATCAACGCGCAGAACTGCGTGCACTGCAAGACCTGCGACATCAAGGATCCCGGCCAGAACATCGACTGGGTGACGCCGCAGGGCGGCGAAGGGCCGATCTACCAGGACATGTGAAAGTCGGCGCTGGCGGGACGGCACCTAAGTGGCGAAATGCACCGCCAGCCAGACCGAGGGTTGCGCGGCGTCCGTCCATTCGACGCGATGCTTGCAACCGGCGGGAATCAGCAGCCAGTCGCCGGGCCTGAGTTCACGCACGTCCGCTTCGTCGGCGAAGCGCAAACCGGCTGAGCCCGACAGCAGCAGCACCCACTCGTCCCGGGGCTGGTCGTACCAGAATCCTTCCGGACTGGCCTGACCCGTCGACACGATGCGCTCGATGCGCGCAGCCGGATGATCGATAAGCGTCTCGATGCGTTCCATCGTTTCGACTCCGGCGGATAGCGCCGCGAACACATTGCCTTCGAACACTCTCGGATCCCTCCAATGAACAGGTCAACGTAAACGACGAAAGCCCCTCGCGGGGCTTTCGTCTTCATGCGCCGTGAAAGCTCAGGCTTTCCTGGCTTGGCGCCGGCGCAACCCCGCCAGACCGACCAGGCCAAGGCCAAGCAGCGCCAGCGAAGCCGGCTCGGGAATCCTGGTGCTGACCTTGCAGTTGCTGCAAAGCCAAACGGTTTCGCCGCCGCTGTTGTTGTTGGAGGTCCAGATGCTGACGGAAAGCAGCCAGTCCTCACTGGTGGTGGAGGCAAACACCCAGTCATTGAGCGCCTTGCTGTAGGCTGCGTTGTCGGCATTCGCGCTGCCGATATTGCCATTGACGTAATAGCCGTTCTGATTGGCACAAGTCTGTGCTGTTCCGGTTCCCAGGTTGAATGCCGCACCTGTCGTCTTATCGACGCAATAACCCGTGAAGACGGTCACATAGCTGCCGGCGCTTGGGGGATTGAGCGGATCGACCGCATCGGCGCAGTCTCCCGCGCCACCCGTCGTGCCCGAGCTGTTCAACTGGAAACAGGCCTTCACATTACCGGAAGCATCGACGATCTGGGCCTGACCGAAGATGTAGAGCCACTGGTTCGCCGCATCCCCTTCCTGGGTATTGTCGAAGATGAAAACCAGGTCGTTGAGTCCGAGATAGCTGCGCAAGGCAGAAATCTTCACATCCCAGAAACCCGTACGGTCGCCAGTGAAGTTTGGCGTGTTCGGCAGCGGTTCGGGAGAGGTGGCCGAACCCATGACGAAAGTGCCGCTCTGGTTGCCGGCAGGAGAATTGAAAACGTTATCCGCAACGTACTGGACATTGATCGGAGAGGGGTAGTTGGTGGTCTGCGGGTTGCCATTTTCTGGCGAGAGGATCACCAGTTGGTCCTTGGTGAAACCGCTATTCGCCTCAATCGGCAAGGGTCCGCTCGGCTGGCAGCGCGGATCGCTGATGGCGCATTGCTGCAGCAAATCGAGTGAGTAAACATCGAAGTCCCCATAGGTGATCGTCGACATTTCATTTGCAGCAGGCAGCCAGACGGCCGACGCAGTGCCCGACATTGCGGCGAGAATCGCGCCGAGAGCGAGGGATTTGGCGATCTTGTTTTTCATTGATTCATTCCTTGTACTTTTGCATAGGTGACGCCAAGCCCAAGCAAACATCTTGCCATAATAACATTTACATTTATAAACAGATAGTTGATAAATTACTCCCCACCTCTAAGGATATAGAGTTGTAAGATTTTCCGACACTCCCGATGACTTCCTTCAATGACGGGCGGTGACACGGCCTGCAAGGGCAGCGCTGCAACGCAGCAACGCATCAACGCGGCTCTTTCTTCTGCCAGAGATAGCGCCGATCGTCGAAGCTGCCGACCCAGCGCGGGGCGTAGACGACCATCAGCGTGATCGCAGCACCGTTGAGCCAGGCTTCGGCGAAGCCGAGCAGGACGTAGAACGGCAGGTAGTCCGACATCAGCAGGTCGATGCCGTAGATGCCGGCGCCCCAGAGGAGCAGCCCGCTGAACACGCCGCTGGATACCGCCGCGACCGCTCCGCCGAAAAACGCTGCGCCGAAGAAATAGACGAAGATGTTGGGCGGCAGGAAGCGTTCGACAAAGCGCAGCATGAGATGCGCGACGAACACCGGCACGACGACCAGCGCCAGCGCGTTGAGCGCGAAGGCCTGCCAGCCGTCGATGCCCTTGAGTCCCGCGTTGAGGGTGACCGCGGCAAGCACGACCGACAGGCCGAGCAGCGCGAGCTGGCGGCCGAACATCAGCGTGAAGGCGGTCGCGCCGAGCAGGTGCAGGTGCAGGCCCGGCTTGGCACCGGCCTTGAGGCTCCAGAACAGTGCCAGCACGACGATCGCGCCCATCCAGACATGCATCTGGTCATTGTCGGCAAGACGTTGCCACGGCGCAGTGCGCACGGCCCAGAGCAGCAGCAGGACATACGGGAAGAAGGCCCCGTAGGCCCAGAAGTCGCCGAACAGGCCGTCCGTGAAGTTCATAGCGCGGCGGTGAGTTCCGGGACAATCTGGAACAGGTCGCCGACCAGCCCGTAGTCGGCCACCGCGAAGATCGGCGCGTCCGGATCCTTGTTGATCGCGACGATCACCTTGCTGTCCTTCATGCCGGCAAGGTGCTGGATCGCCCCCGAGATGCCGATGGCGAGGTAGAGCTGCGGCGCCACCACCTTGCCGGTCTGGCCGACCTGGTAGTCGTTCGGCACGAAGCCGGCATCGACGGCGGCGCGGCTCGCGCCGAGCGCGGCATTGAGCTTGTCGGCCAGCGGCTCGAGCAGCTTGTGGTAGTTCTCGCCCGAGGCGAGGCCGCGCCCGCCCGAGACGATCACCTTCGCCGCGCCGAGTTCGGGACGTTCCGATTTCGTCAGCTCGCGGCCGACCAGTTGCGTCAGGCCGAGGTCGGGGCAGGCGGCAATGGCTTCGACCGGAGCGGCGTTACCCTGCCCGCAGGCATCGAAGGCGGTGGTGCGCACCGTGATGACTTTGACTGGGTCGGAGGACTTCACCGTCGCCAGCGCGTTGCCGGCGTAGATCGGCCGCACGAAGGTATCCGGGGATTCGACGCCGCAGATCTCGGAGATCTGCGCCACGTCGAGCAGCGCCGCGACGCGCGGCAACAGGTTCTTGCCGAAGGTCGTCGCGGGCGCGAGGATGTGCGTGTAGCCAGAAGCGTTAGCCACGACCAGCGCGGCGAGGTTCTCGGCGGTCTGGTCTGCGTAGTGCGGCGCTTCGGCGAGCTTCACCTTGGCGACGCCGGCCAGCTGGGCGGCGGCCTGCGCGGCGGCGGCGCAACCGCTGCCGGCAACCAGCACGTGAACTTCCCCACCGACCTTCCCGGCGGCGGCAACGGTATTGAGGGTGGCCGCCTTCAGCGCGGCGTTGTCGTGTTCTGCGATGACGAGAATAGCCATTTGGATCACCTCAGTTAAATCACTTTTGCTTCGTTCTTGAGTTTGGCGACGAGTTCGGCGACATCGGCGACCTTCACGCCGGCCTGGCGCTTCGGGGGCTCGGCGACCTTCAGCGTCGTCAGGCGCGGCGCGATGTCGACGCCGAGTTCGGCGGGCTTGAGCACATCCATCGGCTTCTTCTTCGCCTTCATGATGTTCGGCAGCGTCGCGTAGCGCGGCTCGTTGAGGCGCAGGTCGGTGGTCACGATGGCCGGCAGCCTGATCGAGAGGGTTTCGAGGCCGCCGTCGATTTCGCGCGTCACTTGGGCCTTGCCATCGGCAACCGATACTTTCGAGGCGAAGGTGGCCTGCGGCCAGCCGAGCAGCGCGGCGAGCATCTGTCCGGTCTGGTTGGCGTCGTCGTCGATCGCCTGCTTGCCGAGGATTACGAGTTGCGGCTGCTCCTTGTCGCACACCGCCTTGAGCAGCTTGGCGACAGCCAGCGACTGCAGCGTCTCGGCCTGGGCGGCGTCGGTCTCGACGAGGATGGCGCGGTCGGCGCCGAGCGCCAGCGCGGTGCGCAGTTGTTCCTGGCAGACCGTCGCGCCGCAGGAGACGGCGACCACTTCGGCGGCGATGCCGGCTTCCTTGAGCCGCACCCCCTCTTCCACCGCGATCTCGTCGAAGGGGTTGAGCGCCATCTTGACGCCGGCCAGCTCGACGCCGGACTGGTCCGCCTTGACCCGTACCTTGACGTTGTAATCGATGACCCGCTTGACGGGAACCAGTACCTTCACATTCGTCTCCTCTCGCTGTTCGTGTCCATACGGTAGCGTATGTATGACTGCTATACTACCTCAACTCCCGCCCCGATTACAATACCGACCCGTATGGACCAGAAGTCGCGTCTCAGCAAGACATCCCGCCCTGCCGCCAAGGAAGCGCTCGACCGTCCCGCCTGGATCGCGGGCGCGCTCGACATCGTCGCGAAAGACGGCATCGACGGCCTGCGCGTGGAAAGTCTAGCCAAGAAACTCGGCGTCACCAAGGGGAGTTTCTACTGGCACTTCAAGGACCGCCGCGACCTCATCGACGCCGTGCTGGACGACTGGCGCGCCGGCCGCATCCGCGACATCCGCAAGCAGACCGCCACCGAACCCGGCGGCGAACTCGCCGCGCTGCGCCACACCATCGAGGTCTATGCGGCGGCGCGGAACCGCAAGGGCATTTCCATCGAGGCGGCGATCCGCATCTGGGCGCGGCAGGATGCCAACGGGCTGGCGGTGGTGGAGGAAGTCGATGCCGAACGCCTCGAATGCACGCGCCGCCTCTTCCTCGCCCTCGGCCTGCCGCCCGCCGAGGCCGCCGCCCGCAGCGCCCTGCTCTACGCCTATGTCTTCGGCTTCAGCATGATGCAGTGCGGCCGCTTCGACATGGACGCCGGGCAGACCCGGGACTGGATCGTCGAACGCATCACCCGCTGAAAGTCGGCGCCGGCGGGACGGCACCCCACCCATGCCATCGGGCTTGCCATTCGCATGGCGCGGGACTATGCTGCTTCGACGTGCCACCCACACGCCATGTCCGCCCACAGGGAAAGAACATGACCGTCGCCGCTGTACCGCACTGCTGCCAACAGCCCCCTCCATCGATCCACACCAAGTTCCGGAGGTCATATGCCCAGGAAGAAAGTCACCTACCGCGCCGACATCGTTCAGGCCATGGCACTTGGCATGGGCGAAACGCAGATACAGCTCGACGACCCCGGCTATGACTGGCGCTTTCTCGCCGAGGGCGATTCCTGGTTTACGATCGGGGCGATTCCTTCCTCGAATCTGCTGTACGAGATGCGCCTGAAGAAGCGGGCGGTGGTCCTGAACCTGGGTTACCCCGGCGACACGATTTCCAACATTGCCCAGTTGTCCGCGAACACGGAATTCGCGCGCCGGCTGGCGCATCCGAACTGGGTGTCGAAATGGGATGCGATCCTGATGAGCGGCGGCGGCAACGACCTGATCGACCGGGCTGCCGACATCATCCGCGAGCCGACTTCCGGCGGCAGCGGCAAGAAGGCGGCGGATTACATCGACGGCGACCAGCTGGAGGCGTTCCGGAACGCGGTGCAGGAAGGCTACCGCAAGATCGTGGCGCTGCGCGATGCGCCGGCCAGCCCGAGCAAGGGCAAGCCGATCATCGTGCATACCTATGACTACCCGACCCCACGCCCGGCGCCGGCCAAC